>DASWQJ010000070.1:0-15282 GCA_036403795.1 Stenotrophomonas sp. | reverse complement strand
CGAGATCAGCTCGGGGACTCGCCGTTGGGCCAGCCTGCTGCGCTGCGAAGCATTGGCGTCCGCGGTGTTGGGCAAGCACGGTGTCGCCGCCGCCAACACCAGCGTGATCGAGAGCGACGGGCAGGTCTTCCTCGAATCACAGCGATTCGATCGCACCCACGTGCTGGGGCGACGCGGTTTCATCTCGTTGGCGGCCATCGATGCCGCCTTCTATGGCGAAGGCAGGATGGCCTGGTGGCAATTTGCCGAGCTGCTCGAGCGCGATCGCTGGCTGTCCCCGGCAGACGCACGCACCTTGCGTCGCGTGAGCTGGTTCGGCGCACTCATCTCCAATGCCGACATGCATTTGGGCAATTTCGGCCTGATGCTGACCGACGAACTGCCGCTACGCGTGGCGCCGGTATACGACATGCTGCCGATGCTGCTGCGGCCCACCTCGCAAGGCGTGGTCGTCGCCCGCGACTACACCGTGCCCGTGCCCGCCGCAGGCCAGCAGGACCACTGGCGCTGGGCTGCGGCCGCGGCGCTGGACTTTTGGGGCCAAGTGCAGCAAGCCGCAGCCATCGAGCCCGATGTGCGGGAGTTTGCGCACCGCGCCGAAGGCGAGATCAGGCAGATGGCCAAGCGTTTTTGAGGACGCCTGGCGCCGTCGCAGGATCGAATCGCAGCGGCCCGCAATTCCGGCACCGCCGTGGCGGCGACATCATCCCACTGACAGCGGCAGGTCGGCACGAGCGCCGTCAAACGCCAAGTGGTACTTCACCGCCTCGGTCACTTCGTTCTTCGAACCCAGGAACACCGGCACGCGCTGGTGCAGGCCGTCGGGCTGGATCCCAAGAATCGGCGCACGCCCCGTGCTCGCCGCACCGCCGGCCTGTTCCACCAGCATGCCCATGGGATTGGCCTCGTACATCAGGCGCAACTTGCCGGCCTTGGACGGATCCTTGCGGTCCCACGGATAGATGAAGATGCCGCCGCGGGTCAGGATGCGATGCACGTCGGCCACCATGCTGGCGATCCAGCGCATGTTGAAATCCTTGCCGCGCGTACCTTCCTTGCCGGCCAGCAGGTCGCCCACATAGGCCTGCATCGGCGCTTCCCAATGGCGCTGGTTGGACATGTTGATGGCAAATTCCTGGGTGTCTTCAGGAATGCGCATGTCGGCCTGCGTGAGCAGGAACGAGCCTTCCTCGCGCTCCAGCGTAAAGGCGTGCGTGCCGTGGCCCAGGGTCAGCACCAACATCGTGCTCGGTCCGTAGATGCAGTAGCCGGCGGCGACCTGTTCGCGGCCCGGCTGCAGAAAGTGTTCGTCACCCGGCTTGTCCACGCCGGTTGGGCAACGCAGCACCGAGAAGATCGTGCCAACCGACACATTGACGTCGATGTTGGAGCTGCCATCCAGCGGATCGAACAACAGCAGGAAGTTGCCGCTGGGATACTGGTCCGGCACCGGCGTGCTGTGCTCCATTTCCTCCGACGCGCACGCAGCCAGGTGGCCGCCCCAGGCGTTGGCTTCGAGCAGGATGTCGTTGCTGAGCACGTCCAGCTTCTTCTGCGCCTCGCCTTGCACGTTGCCGGTGCCGGCATCGCCGAGCACGCCACCGAGTGCGCCCTTGCTCACGGCAATCGAGATGCGCTTGCACGCGCGCGACACGATGGTGATGAGCTGGCGCAGCTCCGGCCCGATGCGGCCGGCTTGCTGTTCTTCGATGAGGAAGCGGGTCAGCGAGGTACGCGACATGACAGGGACAGCCTTGCGTAGGAAGTGAAGGCGTATTGTCGCATTGCCCTTGTCGACGATGCGATCCGGGGGTTTGCAAGCGCTTACGGGTGGCGAAACGCTTGCTGTAGCTCGCATCCGCATCCGCATCCGCATCCGCATCCGCATCCGAACCCACAACCGCAACCGCATTGCCGAGCGATCGCCCGGCCATCGCGGTCCCACCGTGGCGACCGGGGCACGGAGCTGGCACTGGGTCACGTCCTTCGATGCGGCCTCGGATGCTACGCCGCCACCTGCGGACGTTAGTCGCGTCGTCCCCCAGCCCCTCGCGCGCGACGGCATGGCCAGCGCCCAGGGGCTTGTGCACATCGCTGGATGCCATCAACGCCGCGCAAGTTGGCGTCTGATTAATCGCATATTCGCCGACGTGCGTGCTCCCTATTCTCGCTCGCTCTGTCGAAGCCGCAATGGATCGCAGCGGTCCTGGGACAACGCGTGATGGCGAGCATGTTCGTGGTTCAAATCAATGCCTCGCGCGTTGCACGCTGGCTTATGGCCGGTGTTTGCCTGCTGCTGCCGACGATCGCCGCGGCCCAGCTGCGCGACGGCGCAACACAGCAATTGCAGCGCCAGCAAGAGCGCGAGCGGGTGCTGCGCGAGCAACAGGAAACACAGCCCGGGCTGCGTCGCGATGGCGAGCCGGCTGCACCGACCGGCAACCTGCCCGTGGGCGAGTCACCGTGCTTCCGCATCGACCGCATCGTGCTCGATGGCGAGCTATCGGAACGGTTCGGTTGGGCGCTGCGAGCTGCCGACCCGAACGGTGACCCGGCCACCGGCCGTTGCCTGGGCACTGCCGGCGTCAACCTCACCCTCAAGCGCGTGCAGAACGCCATCCTGGTGCGCGGCTACATCACCACCCGCGTCTTGGCCGCCCCCCAGGACCTGGCCAGCGGCACCCTGGCCCTCAGCGTGGTTCCCGGCCGCATCCGCGCCGTCCGCTTCCTCGACGGCACCCCGTCGCAGGCCAGCTGGCGCAATGCATTGCCCACCGGCCCCGGCGAGCTGCTCAACCTGCGCGACATCGAACAGGGCCTGGAGAACCTGCAACGCATCCCCACGGTCAGCGCCGACCTGCAGATCGTCCCCGCCGAAGGCACCGATGCACGTGCCGGCGATAGCGACCTGGCGATCAGCTGGCAACAGCGCAAACGCTGGCGGGCGAACCTGTCGCTGGACGATTCCGGCAGCGAAGCCACCGGCAAGCTGCAGGCCGGTGCCACGCTGTCGATCGACAACGGCCTGCGCGCCAACGATCTGTTCTACGCCAATGTCGGCCATTCGGTCTTCGACGGCGACGGTAAGGGCACTGCCAGCTGGACGGCGCATTACGACCTGCCCTACGGCCACTGGCTCGCCGGCATCACCGCCGGCAGCTATGACTACCGACAGACCGTGGCCGGCCCGTTCCAGCACTTCCGCTACAGCGGCACCAGCGACAACGCAGAACTGCGCGTGTCGCGCCTGCTGTTCCGCAACGCGCATGCGCGCATCGGCGCCCATGCACGCGGCTGGTGGCGGCAGTCGGACAACTTTGTCGACGACACCGAAATCGAAGTGCAGCGTCGGCGCACCGCCGGTTGGGAGCTAGGCCTCACCCATCGGCAGTTCATCGGTCCGGCGACTTTCGAGGCCAGCGCCGCCTACCGGCGAGGCACCGGTGCCTTCGGTGCCCTGCGCGCGCCGGAGGAAATCGTCCACGCACTGGATCCATCGATGCCGCTCGAAGGCACCTCGCGCATGCGCCTGGCCATCGCCGACGCGCAACTGGCCGTGCCGTTCCGGCTCGGCCGGCAGGCACTGCGCTACACCGCCAACTGGCGGGCGCAGTGGAACGACACGCCGTTGTCGCCGCAGGAACGTTTTGCCATTGGCGGCCGCTACACAGTGCGCGGCTTCGACGGCGAAGTCTCGCTGACCGGCGAACGCGGCTGGCTGCTGCGCAACGACCTTTCGCTGGCGCTTGGGGGCGACCAGGCGTTTTACCTGGGTGCGGACTACGGGCAGGTCGGCGGGCCCGCCACGCAACAACAACTCGGCGACCACCTCGCCGGCGCGGTGATCGGCCTGCGCGGCGGTTGGCGCGGCCTGTCCTGGGATGCCTGGGTCGGCGCGCCGATCGATAAGCCGCGCGGCTTCCCCACTGCCTACACCACTTTCGGTTTCACCCTCGGCGCGACGTTCTGAAGCGCCGGACGCGCTTCGCCGCCGCCATACGCATTGGAAGAAGGAGTCTCCCGTGAATCAGGTCTATCGTCTGGTCTTCAGTCGCGCGCTCGGTGTCATGCAGGTGGCGTCGGAATTCGCGCGCCGGCCTGGTGGCACGCGTACCGGCGGCAAGGCCGCCCTCGTGGGCGCCGCCACCGTGCCGCTGCGCGCGGCACTGGCGTGCGCGCTGGGCCTGGTGGGGTCGACGATGGGCGTAGTGTCGTTGCCCGCCCATGCGCAGGCCGCGCCCGAGCGCATCGTCGGCGACGCCAACGCGCCGGGCAACCAACGTCCGGTCGTGCTGGCCGCGCCCAATGGCGTGCCGGTGGTCAACATCGCCACCCCCAGCGCGGCGGGCGTATCGCGCAATCGTTATTCGCAATTCGACGTGCCTGCCCAGGGTGCCGTCCTCAACAACGCGCGCGGCAGCACGCAGACCGAGCTGGGTGGCTGGGTGCAGGGCAACCCGTGGCTGGCGACCGGCAGTGCCAAGGTCATCCTCAACGAGGTCAACGGCCCGGCCAGCCGGATCAACGGCCATCTTGAAGTCGCTGGTCCGCGCACAGAAGTCATCCTCGCCAATCCGGCCGGCATCCAGGTCGACGGTGGCGGTTTCATCAACGTCAGCCGTGCCACGCTGACCACCGGCTCGCCGGTCTTCAACAGCGGCGAGCTGGAGCATTACCGCGTGTCTGGCGGATTGGTCCGCATCCAGGGCGACGGTCTCGATGGCTCGCGCACCGACTACACCGGCCTCATCACCCGCGCTTTGCAGCTCAACGCGGGGGTCTGGGCGCCGAAGTTGCAGGTCACGCTGGGCAGCAACACGGTCAGTGCCGACCAAGGCCAGGTCACGGCCACGACCACGACGGCCGATGACGCCAGGCCCGCGTATGCGCTCGATGTCGCTGCGCTCGGCGGCATGTATGCGAACAAGATCGTGTTGCTGGGCACCGAGCAAGGCCTCGGCGTGCGCAACGCCGGCAGCCTCGGCGCCCAGGCTGGCGAACTGGTCGTGACTGCCGCCGGCCGCCTGGAGAACACTGGCCTTCTGCAATCGCGCCAGGACATTCGCCTCGACGTGGAAGGCGGCGTGGCCAATGCCGGTACGATCAGCGCCGCACGCGAGTTGCGCATCGCCACGCCCGCCGACATCGACAACCGCCGCGGCACGCTCAACGCGGCGCGCGTGCAGATCGACGCCGCTGCCCTGCAGAACCGCGACGGCGCGATCGAGCAGACCGGCATGCAGGCGCTGGCCTTGAACACGGGCCTGTTGCGCAATCGCGAGGGCGGCCGCATCGGGCCGTTGCCTGCGGCCTCGCCGCCCACCACCCCGAACCTGGTCGACACAGGCGCTACCGCGGGCAGCCCGGCGGGCCGGGATCAACCGGCGAATCCGCCCAGCGCGCCGGGTTCCGACGCGCCAGGCATCGCCCCCGTCGAACCCGCCCCCGCCAGCGTCATGCTGGCCGATGGCGCGTTGAACATCGCCGGCGCGCTCGACAACAGCGGCGGCCGCATCGACAGCGCGGGCGGCATCGCCCTGCAGGGCACGCAGGGGCTCGACAACGCCGGCGGCCAGCTCGGCCTGGCCTCGCTGACGCTGCGCGGCGACCTCGACAACCAGGGCGGCACGTTGGCGATCGAACGCGATGCCGACCTGCGCGACGGACGACTGCTCAACCGTGATGGACAACTGAGTGTTCGCGGCGCGCTCGCGTTGGACCTGGACAGCGTGGACAACCGCGGCGGCGGACTGCTGCATGTCGGCGCCGCACCGGTGCAGTGGCGGATCGGCGGGCTGCTGGACAACGACGACGGGCTGATCGCCAGCAATGCCTCGCGCCTGGCGCTGAGCGCAGGCGCGCTCGGCAATGCGAACGGCCGAATCCAGCACACCGGCGACGCGGGCCTGCTCCTGCGCACCGGCCAATGGCGTGGCGCCGGCGGTAGCCTGGCCACCGCGGGCGACGCCGAGCTGGTCGCCGGCCATGTCGACCACCAGGGCGCCACGCTCGAAGCCCGCCAGCTCAACCTGGATGCCGTCGCCTTCGACAATCGTGGCGGCCAGCTGCTGCTCGGCGGTGCCGGTGCCAATGCCCTGCGCGTCGGTGGCGTGCTCGACAACGGTGGCGGCCGCCTCCGCACCGCCGGTGACCTCGCGTTGCAGGCCGGCGCCGTCGGCAACCAGGCCGGCGTCATCGAACACCAGGGCAACGGCCAACTCGATGCCCGGGTGGGGCAATGGCAAGGCGCCGATGGCCAGTTGCTGGGCTGGGAGGGACTGCAACTGACCGGCACCCATCTCGATCTGCAGCGTGCCACCACCCAGGCACGCCGCATCTCGCTGCAGGCCGACCAGCTTGACCACGCCGGCGGCCAGCTCGGCGCCTCCGGTCAACAAGCGTTGCAACTGCAAGTGCGCGATACCCTCGACAACACTGGCGGCAACATCGCCGGCAACGGTGCGCTGCAATTGACCGCCGGCGCCGTCCACAACGCTGGCGGCACGCTCAGTGCGTCGGGACGCGCCGACAGCCGGCTCGAGGTCGCCGGCACACTCGACAACACCGACGGCAGCATCGTCCTCAACGCGGACACCGTGCAGGTGCGGGCCGCGCAACTGGTGAACACGCGCGGCGACGTGGGCCACGCCGGCCAGCAACTGCTGCAACTGAACCTCGATCGCCTCGACGGCAGCGAAGGCAAGCTCATCAGCGCCGGCCGGCTCAAGCTTGATGCGGCCACGGTGGACCAGCGACAGGCCACGCTGCAGGCGCGCGCCTTCGACATCACCGGCGGGCAGTTCGACAACCGCGCCGGCCACCTCGTCGCCACCGGCGACGGGGCTAGCCGCATCGACCTGCAGTCACTCGACAATGGCGATGGACAGATCGCCAGCCACGACGACCTGGCCATTCTCGCGCAGGACTTCGGCAACACGCGCGGCCAGGTGGTGCATGAGGGCGCTGGCGCGCTCTCGATCGCGGCCATCCGGCTCGACGGTCATGAGGGCAAGCTGCAGAGCAACGGGGCGCTGCAACTCAGCGGGCAGACCACCCACCTGCACAATGCCACCACACAAGCGCGCGACATCGCGATCGAGACGGGTGAGCTGGTCACGACCGGCGGAAAACTCATCGCGACCGGCGAGGCGATGCTGCGGCTCAAGGTGCGCGACACCCTGGACAACACAGCGGGCGAAATCGGCGGCAACGGCACGCTGGCGCTCGATGCCGGCCGCGTCCTCAACACCGGCGGCAGCCTGCAGGCCGCCGGCACCGGCGCCTCGGACCTGTCCATCGCCAACGCACTGGAAAACCAGGGCGGCACGCTCTTGCTGGGCGGTGCGGCCACGCTGCACGCGGGGCGTATCGACAACCAGGGCGGGCAGCTCGACATCCGCGGCGACTCGCTGGTGCTGGACGTGGATGGCCTCCTCGACAACCAGGCACTCGGCCAGGTCTCCAGCGGCGGCCGGCTCGACCTGCGCGCCGACGCGCTCGACAACCGCGAAGGCAGCCTTTCGGCGCTCACCGGCCTAAAGGCGGCCACCGCCGGTACGCTCGACAACCGCAAGGGGACGATCGACGCCGTCCAGGGCGTGATGCTGGAGAGCCTCGGCCTGTCCAACCAGCTCGGCAGCGTGATCGGCGCGCAGCTCGACATCGATACCCGCGAGCAGCTGCTCGACAACAGCGGCGGCACGCTCGGCAGCCGCCGGGGCCCGCTCAACGTGCGCAGCGGCGAACTGCGCAACGCCGCCGGCGTGGTGCAGTCTGCCGGCGACCTGCGCATCGACAGCCACGGCCAGGCCATCACCAATACCAATTCCGGCGAACAAGGCGGCCTGCTCGCCGGCGGCAGCCTGCAACTGGATGGCGGGACCTTCGACAATCGCGCCGGCGTGGTTTTCGCGATCGGCAATGCACGGCTCGCTACCGGCACCCTCGACAATCGCCAGGGCGGCACGCTCGCCAGCAGTGCCGATCTGACGCTGACCGCGCCCAAGCTCGACAACGCCGGCGGACAGATCCAGGCCGCTGGGCAGGCCCAACTGGTCCTCGACGGCGAACTCGGTAACCGGGGCGGTCGCGTGGCCGCCCGCGGCGTGCTCGATGTCGCCGCCGCCCACATCGACAACCGCGACACCGATACCGAAGCCAGTGATCTTGGCCTGCAGGGCGCGCGCCTGCAGGTCGCTGCCGGCTCTCTGGACAACCGCGGCGGCCAACTGCTCGCCACCGAGCATGGCCTTCTCGCCATCACCGGCACCCTCGACAACACCGCCGGCCAGCTCCATTCCGACGGCGCGCTGGAAGTCGCGCCCGACACGCTGTTGAACGAAAGCGGCGTATTGCATGCCGGCACCCGGCTCGATCTGGATGCGCGCCGCCTGGAGGGCACTGGCCTCATCGAAGCCGGCGCCGACGCCATCGTCGACCTGCGCGAAAGCCTGGTCCACACCGGCACCATGGCCGCCGGCGGCACGCTGCGGCTCGGCATCGACGGCGACCTGGACAATCGCGGCCTGCTCAACGGCGGCCATGTCGAAGTGCACGCCCGCCTGATCGACAACGCCGCCAGCGGCGAAATCAGCAGCCAGGGGACCACCCGCCTCATCGCCACCGACACCGTGCGCAACCGCGGGCTGATCGACGGCGCGACCACCCACGTGCAGGCGCCCACCCTCGACAACCTCGGCACCGGCCGCCTCTACGGCGACCACCTGGCGATCGCCGCCGGCACCCTGCGCAACCATGGCGAGACGCTGGACGGCACGACCCGCGCCGGCACCCTCGCCGCCCGCGAACGGCTCGACCTGGGCGTCGGCAGCCTGTCCAACACCGACCAGGCGTTGATCTTCAGCGACGGCGACGCGGCCCTGGGCGCCACCCTCGACGGCAACCTGCGCGCGACCGGCACCGCCGATTCGGTCGACAACCGCGGCGCCACGATCGAGATCGCCGGCGACCTCGCCCTCAACGCCCGGGCCATCGCCAACGTGCGCGAGAACATCGTGGTCGGCCTGCGCAGCACCATCAAGGCACCCGTACGGCTGGACCAGCCCACCTGGCGGCACAACGGCAAGAACGCGACGGACGACATCCGCAGCAGCAGCAACTACCAAGCCTACGAGGTCTACTACCTCGACCCACGCGACATCCTCGAGGACACGCCCTACATCACTCCCGACGGCTACGCCGTGCGGCGCGCGGTGATCACCCTGACGCCGCAGACCACGGCCTATTTCTTCGGGCGTGGCGGGCTGTACGCCGCCAAGGGCGAGCGCGCTCGGCTGGATCCGCGCCAGGGCACGGTGACGATTTACTACACCGGCCGCCAGGACCACCAGGTCAATCCGGACCAGGTGCGTAACGGCGCCGACGATCCGTTCCGCGAATTGTCGGCCGAGCAGGACGGCTCGCCAGCGTTCGGCTACGTCGACGACAACCTCGCCTACTCCAACGCCTACGGCAACTGCAGCACCGACTGCGTCCAGTTGTGGGCGCAGTACGCCTACATCGACCCCGAGCGCATCCTGTCCAATCCGCACGGCACGGGCGGTGGCGGGCTGCAGGACAATGAGCAGTACCGCATCGCGACCCAGAGCGTGGTCGAAGACGTGCTCGAAAGCGCCGGGCCGGATGCCGTCATCCATGCCGGCGGCAAGATGCGCGTGGAAACCGACCTGTTGCGCAACGAGTACGGCACTATCGCCGCCGGCAACGACGTCACGATCCAGGGCCTCACGCGCCAGGCACCAGTGCAGAACGTGTTCCGCACGCTGGTACGCAGCTACACGTTCAACAATCTCAGCTACGGCTACAACGATTCCGCGCGGGCCTGGAGCAACCCGGCCCTGTCCGAAGAGATCGGCCGCATCGGCGGCGTCATCCGCAGCGGCGGCCTGCTCGATGTCGACATCGGCGACCTGGGCAATTTCGACGAAGGCCGCGTGGCGCCCGGCCTCGTCGACCGCGCGCAAGTCGCCAATCTTGCCCCGGCACCGGTCGTGGCCAGCCTGGGTGATGCGTCCGGACAGCCCAGCGACGGGCCGCGGCTTGCCGCCGGCGTGCCACTGGCCGCCGCCGATGCGTACGAACCCCTCGCCGCCGGCGTCGTCCGGCCCGGCCGCGACGGCGGCGTCCCCGCCAGTGGTTCGCCCGACCGCATCGTGATGGGCCAGGTCGACACCCGCGCCCCGGCTGCCAGCCTGTTCAAGCTCGATCCCGGCCATGGCCAATACCTGGTCGAGACCGACCCGCGCTTCGCCAGCTACCGCGACTGGCTGGGCTCGGACTACCTGCTGCGCCAGTTGGGCAGCGACCCGGCCAGCCTGCACAAGCGCCTGGGCGATGGCTACTACGAGCAGAAGCTGGTGCGCGAGCAGATCGACGAACTGACCGGCCGCCGCTTCCTCGAAGGGCATGCCAGCGATGAGGACCAGTTCCGTGCCCTGCTCGACGCCGGCGCCACCTACGCCCAGCAGTTCGGCCTGCGTCCGGGCCTGGCCCTGAGCGCGGCGCAGATGGCCCAGCTCACCAGCGACATCGTCTGGCTGGTCGAGCGCACCGTCACCCTGCCCGACGGCAGCACCACCACCGTGCTGGCCCCGCAGGTCTACCTGCGCATCCGCGAAGGCGACCTGGACCCGCGCGGCGCCCTGCTCGCCGAGGCCGTCGACCTCAAGCTCAGCGGCGCGTTGACCAACCAGGGCCGCATCGCGGGCCGCGAGCTGGTGAAGATCGACGCCGCCCGCATCGACCAACTGCGCGGCGGCCTCATCGCCGGCGACCGGGTCGGCCTGAAATCCCAGAGCGACATCAACGTCATCGGCGGCACCGTCACCGCCGTGGAGGCCCTGTCCGTGCAGGCCGCCGGCAACGTCAACGTGGTCACCACCACCCAGACCCAGGCCGGCGCCGGCTTCGACAGCATGGCCATCGATCGCGTCGCCGGACTCTATGTGACCGGGTCCAGCGCTACCGGGGCGCTAATGGTGCAGGCTGGGGGCGACATCACCAGCCAAGCGGGCAAGTTCGGCAACGCCGGCAGCGGCATCACCATGCTCTCGGCCGGCAATGACCTCAACCTCCGCACGCAGACAGTCAGTGAGCGGCGCGACAGCGCGGGCACGCCCGGCAATCACCAACGCAGTGAAGACACCCAGCACGCGGTCACCACGATCGAGGGCCAGGGCAATGTCGTGCTGCGCGCTGGCCACGACATCAACCTGGATGGGACCCAAGTCACTGCAGGGGGCAGCCTGGCCGCCGTCGCCGGGCACGACATCAACAGCCGCGCGGTGGTAGACAGCAGCAGCCGCGAGCGCCGCAGTGCAACGGGCAACCACACGCTGGCGACCGCTGCGACCCATGAGGTGGTGCACGGCACTGGGCTCAGCGCCAACGGCGACATCGCGCTGCAGGCCGATCGCGACATCACCCTGCAAGCCACCAACGCGCGCAGCGAGTCGGGCGGCATCGCGGTCGCAGCCGGGCGTGACCTGAAGCTGTCCACCGCTGATGAGCACTACGCGCTATCGGTAGACAAGGTCGACAAGAAAAAGGGCGCGCTGTCCAAGACCACGAAGACGACCCACGACGCCTACGGCGGCACCAATGCGGTGGGCAGCAGCCTGTCTGGCGAGCGCGTGGACCTGGCGGCCGGGCGCGACCTGAGCGCCCGCGCCGCCGCGGTAGCCGGCGACAAGGGCGTTAGCCTTACCGCCGGCAACGACATCGCCATCGAATCGGGTGCCAACGCCAGCAGCGAATCGCACACCCGCGACAAGCAGCAGACCGGTGCCTTTGGCAACGGCGGCATCGGCTTCACGATCGGCAAGCAAACCACCGGCAATACATCGCAAGTGCGCAGCAGCACGTACACCGGCAGCGTGATCGGCTCGTCGGAGGGCCGCGTGGACATCGTCGCCGGCAACAACGTGTCCATCGCCGGCTCGGACGTGTTGTCCAAGGCCGGCACCCTGATCGCCGGCGAAAAAGTCACGATCACCCACATCGAAGACAGCGAAAACGTTGGCCAGACCGAGTACGCCAAGTCCGGCGGCTTGAACGTCAGCCTGCGTGGCGGCGTCGCCGACGTAGCCAATGCGTTGTATGCCGCGACCCAACGTGGCAGTGAGGTCGAAGATGACCGGCTCAAGGTCCTGTACGCGGCCAAGGGCGCCCAAGTGCTGTTCTCCGGCGGCGAAAGCAGCGGCCTGAACACGCTGAAGAACGTCAGCGGGCAAGCCAAGCAAGCGGTGGCCGATGCCCAGAACGGCACCCAGTCCGCGGGCGGACTCAGCCTGCGCATCGGCATCGGCGGCTCATCGAGCAAGAACGAAGTACAAAGCCAGCAGGCCAACGCCCAAGGCAGTCGCATCGCCAGCGAAGGTGATGTGGCGATCGTGGCACGTAGCGGCGATATCACGATCAGCGGCAGCCAGGTGCAGGGGGACAACGTGGCCCTGGCGGCGGCGCGCGATATATTGCTCAAGAGCGCCGAACAGCGCTACGCGCAGACCGAAAAGAGCAAAGCCTCCAGCGGCGAGATCGGCATAACGATCGGCAGTGAAGCCGGCTTCGGCATCTACGTCAGCGCCAGCGGCGCCAAGGGACGTGGTAATGGCAGCGGCACCTCCTACGAGGAAACCACGATCCAGGCCAACAGCACGCTGACCCTCGTCAGCGGTCGCGATACGGTCCTGGACGGCGCGCAGGCCATCGGCGATCGCGTGGTTGCCGACATTGGCCGCAACCTGATCGCCACCAGCCAGCAAGACCGCAACACCTACGAGCGCAAGGACCAGGCTGCCGGCATTGATGTGGCGATCGGCACCGGTGGTGGCCAGGTCAGCGGCTACTACAACCAACAGAAGATCGACAGCAACTACGTCAGCGTGGAGAAGCAGACTGGTATCCAGGCCGGCAACGGCGGATTCGATATCAACGTCGGCGGCCACACCCAGCTCGATGGCGCGGCCATCGCCAGCCGGGCCGATCCCGCCAACAACTACTTCAGCACCGGCAGCCTGGGCTGGAGCGACCTGAAAAATAGCGCCGAATACTCAGCCAGCAGTGTCGGCGCGAGCGGCGGGGTGGGCAGCAGCGGCGGTAGCTTCAGTCCGGACCTGTCTTCGCCCCAGAACGAGAGCAGCGCCAGTACCACGCAGGCCGGTATTGCCAACGGCACGTGGGTGGTCAGAGATGGCAGCGGTGGCGACATCGCGCGCGGCGTGACCGAACTGCAACAAGACGGTCTCAAGCAGATCTTCGACGCGCAGAAGGTCGCCGGGAAGCTGGAGATGGGGCAGCTCGCTGGACAAGTGGGCATGCACGCCGCCGGCAGCCTGGCCGACGAGATGGGTTGGGCTGAAGGCAGCAAGGAGAAAGCAATCCTGCACGGCGCCGTGGGCGCAGCCATGGCTGCGCTGGGCGGAGGCACTGCAGTGCAGGGCATGGGCGGCGCTGCAGCCAGCCAGCTGGCCAGCGGTGCGATGCAAGACTATCTGCGCAACGCCAACGTAGACCCGAACTCGTCCGAAGGCCGCTTGCTGATGGAGCTGGGCAGTGCGGCGGTGGGCGCGGCAGTTGGCGGTGGCAGCGGTGCGGCGACGGCGCTGGCCGGTGAGCAGTTCAACCGGCAGTTGCATCCAGATGAGAGCCAGTGGATCCGGGACAACGCGGAGGAATTTGCCGCGCAACTCTACGATTGTGGCCAAAGCTGTACACCGCAGCAGATCGAAGCGGCGGGAAACCGCCTGACCATCGAGGCAGGCGCTCGGGTCGATGCCGTGATGTCTGAACGCACTGCCGGCACCGACGACCAGGCGCAGGCCTTCATCAATAGCCGTCCGGTTAAATTTGCTTGGGGCAACGGATTCATCCCGACCCGCGAGCAGTACCAGAAGTTCAAGCATTTTGAAGACCTGCTGGGGCGCGATAAACAGGCCTTGAAGGACCTGGCCGCCGCCCTTGGCAGTGCGGGTTGGAGTAAGCGCGATTTCCAAGACGCTTATCACGATGTGCTTTTGATCGCTGCCGATCAGGCACGAGGAGAGACCGGCCAAGCCATCATCGAGACGTTCACCGGCGACCTCGGCTTCGCGCTTGGCGTCGTGCGCAAGATCATCGAGGGCGACACGAGTGGTGTTGTCACCGATGGTGTCCTCGCGGCCTTGCCTTGGGGAATAGGCAAGACGCTGGGTGGCCTTCGCCCGGTGGCCTCAGCCGAGGGGGACCTGCTCTGGCTTAACGGCAAGACCATCAGTGAAACTTGGGTCAACGCCAAGGGCGAGCTGACATGGCTGAATCCGTTGACCGGTGCGAAGGAGGCCGTGCCGGACACCGCGACGGTGCATGTCGATCACATCTTGCCTAAAGCCGTGATCAAAGAAATAGACGGATTCACCGCACTGCCGAAAGATCTACAAAATCAATTGTTGAATGATCCTGTTAATTTGCAGCCTATGGTGGGTCCCGCCAACTGTTCCAAGGGATGCAAGGTGGAAGGCGTCGGTGGCGGATGGGAAACGTGGAATGGGCAGCCCGTGAGCGCAGGCTACAAGCGCGACTTGGCAGATAAGCAGCGAGCGGTTCGAGCAAAAGTGAATGACGCCATCAAGGAGTACGAAAGTGAATGACGCCATCAAGGAATACGAACCCGGGAGGGGGAAGTGACAGAGCCAGCCAACGATATCGCCCTCCTCCAAGAGGCGAGGAGCGTTTCGCCCGACCAGTATCGCGCGGAGATGGACGGTGGAATCTACATACGTTATAGCGATGTCCCCGATATTTTTCGGCCAAGCTTGGAGAGGCGGCGAGACGGTGGAAGGGGGTATGACTATGGCTGCGTGCTTCAACAGGGAAAGAGTTGGGTCATTGAACCTCTTCGCGCGCTGCAGCCGCATTCGTTCCAGGCATTCCAGGATGTTGTTGGCGACCTACTTCTGGGCATCGTCCTGATCAAGGACCTGATGAACTCTGAGGGGCCTCCGTTGGCGGCGCCCGTGTTGTTCTTCGATGCAAGCGGCCGAATGGTAGAGGTGCTTCCCAACTTCGCGGGAAACAACTATGAAGATGGGATTGATACGTTCGGCGCACAACTCAGTCTGCCGGAGGCCCTCGCCAAATCCTGGTTGTGGCGCACGGCAGGTTGGCGCGTGCCTTCGGAGCCATTCCAGGGGCCGTTGATCAATCGTGGTTTGGTCTGCCATCCAATGCAGGGCTGGGAGTCAATCGAAGGTGTCCTGAAGAGCTTCGACAGGAAGCGCTGGAAAT
>DASWQJ010000069.1:0-12792 GCA_036403795.1 Stenotrophomonas sp. | reverse complement strand
TCCCGAACTCGGAAGTGAAACGCAGCTGCGCCGATGGTAGTGTGGGCTTCCCATGCGAGAGTAGGTCATCGCCAGGGTCTTTACCCTCAAACCCCCCAGCCATGCTGGGGGGTTTGTCTTTGTGCGTCACTAAAACAACTCACCCCGCGGTCGACTACTTAATGGCGTGACCGCGCCGCAGCGCGCTAGTTAATCCTTGCCCGGCCGCAGTTAATGCAGCGCCGTTTAATCCAGCACCGGCCACCGCCGACGAAGTTAATTCCCACCGCAGCGCCTGTCAGAACCCGCCGCTGGCCGGCTTGCCACCGCCCTGGTTAATGCGAACCCCCCGCGCCGTCGTTCCCGCCTCGCAATCAATGACGCCTGGCTTGGGTAACCTGCGAAGAATGGCCCTGCCCACGTTGCTCCGGAGCCGATCCCATGCCTGAATTGCCCGAAGTCGAAACCACGCGGCGCGGTTTGCATCCGCACCTGGTGGGACGCAAGGTTCATGGCGTGATCCTGCGCCGACCGGACCTGCGCTGGCCTATACCGCCCGAAATCGAACGCGAGTTGCCGGGTCGGCGGATCCGGGATGTGCGCCGGCGAGCCAAATATCTGCTGTTGGATACCGACCAGGGCGGTAGTGCGCTGCTGCATCTGGGGATGTCGGGAAGCCTGCGAGTGCTCCCAGGCGACACTCCCGTACGGAGTCACGATCACGTCGACATCTGCCTCGATAATGGGCGGGTGCTGCGATTCAACGACCCGCGCCGCTTTGGGTGCCTGCTGTGGCAGCCCGCGGGCAGCACGCATCCTTTGCTGAGCGAGCTCGGCCCGGAACCGCTGTCGCCCGCATTCGACGGGGATTATCTCTTCGAGCTGAGCCGCGGCCGCCGCGCACCGGTCAAGGTATTCCTGATGGATCAGTCAATCGTGGTGGGTGTCGGCAACATCTACGCGGCTGAAAGCCTGTTCAAGGCGGGTATTCACCCATTGCGAGAGGCAGGCAAGGTCTCGCGCGCCCGCTATCAGCGCTTGGCCCAGTGCGCCAAGGACACCCTGGCCCACGCCATCCAGCGCGGCGGAACGACGTTGCGCGACTTCATCAGCCCCGATGGCGCGCCGGGTTATTTCGAGCAGGAACTGCTGGTCTACGGGAGAGAGGGCGAGCTGTGCCGGAAGTGCAGTCGAGCGCTACGCCACGCGATGGTGGGTCAACGGGCTACCGTCTGGTGTCCGAGCTGCCAACGCTGAATACGTCGACGCAGGGTGCGCCCCACGCATGCGGCGCAGATCAGCCCGTTCCGGAAAGGGATGACCTTCACGTGCACGCTTCGGCGCGCGCTATATTCCGCGCCAATGGCGGTGTAGGGACTGCACCATGGCGGAGGCGACGGACATCACCCTGTGGCTCGACTCGGCCCGCGCCGGCGATCGCGCGGCGCTCGATCGCGTGCTCACTACGCTGTATCGGGAACTGCACGCGATGGCGCGCCGTCAGCTGGCTGGCCAGCAAGGCCACACGCTGGATGCGACCTCACTAGTGCACGAGTCCTATCTCAAGCTGCTGGGCGCGACAGGAGGGGCGCGATTCGATGATCGCGCGCACTTCTTCGCCTATGCGGCGTCCGCCATGCGCAGCGTGGTGGTGGACTATGCCCGCAATCGGCTTGCGCGAAAGCGCGGCGGCGACCTCAAGCGCGTGGCGGAGATACCGGAGGACAGTGTCAGCGGCGTGCGCCTGGACGAAAACCTGCTTGCCCTGGACGTGGCCTTGAACCGTCTTCACGAAGTGGATGAGCGCCTGGCCAAGGTGGTGGAGCTACGCTACTTCGCCGGACTATCCGAACTCGAAATCGCCGAGCTGATGCAGCGCTCGGAGCGCAGTATTCGGCGGGACTGGCAGAAGGCCCGGATGTTGTTGTTCGCTTCGATGCAGGAGCGCTGAGGCGACCACATGGACGCAGCCCGCTGGCGCCTGTTGTCCCCCTTGCTGGATGAACTCCTGGAGTTGGACGGCGCTTTGCGGCAAACCCGCCTGCAGCAGTTTCAGGCACACGACGCAGGGCTCGGCGAGGATCTGCTGCGGCTATTGGCGACCGGGCAGGACAGTGAGCTGTTCATGGTCGAACCCCTGGTCGGTGCCTGCGAGGTGCCCTCGTGCGCCGGCGCCAAGGTGGGCGCGTACCAGTTGCAACGTCTATTGGGTGAAGGGGGCGCCGGCCAGGTCTGGCTGGCGAGTCATCAATCCCGTTTGGAGGTGGCCGACGTAGCGTTGAAGTTGCTGCGTCCGCAGGTTGCAGATCCGTACCTGCGTGGCCGCTTCGAACGCGAAATCGCGATCCTGGCACGCTTGGCGCATCCGGGAATTCCGCGGCTGAGGGATGCAGGAAGCGATGAGCACGGTCAGCTGTATCTCGCGCTGGACTACGCGCCGGGCATTCCGATCTCCGACTTTTGTGACGAACAGGCTTTGTCGCTGGCGCAACGGTTGGCGCTGTTCGGTCAAGTCTGTGACGCCGTCGCGCACGCCCACGCACAAGCCGTGGTGCATCGGGACCTGAAGCCCTCCAACATCCTGGTCGACGAACACCACCACGTGTCCCTGCTGGACTTCGGCATCGCAAGATTACTGGACGATGCCGAGCCCCGGGGCGAAGACCTGCTGGGACGTGCGTTCACTCTGCACTACGCCTCGCCGGAACAGTTGCGCGGCGAAAGTGAGGGCGTTGCTGCGGATGTCTATTCGCTCGGCGTGGTCCTCTACGAGCTATTGGCCGGCTGCAAGCCTTATCGCTTGCGGCGGCAGAGCGATGCGGAATGGGAAAAGGCGATCTTGCGGGTGGATTCGCCTCCGCCGTCCGAGGCGGTATTACGCGATGCCGCAACCTCGGTGTGCGTACGTGACCGCCAACGCCGGGCACAGCAACTGCGTGGCGACCTGGACGCGATCGCGCTGAAGGCCCTGCAAAAATCTGCCGGCCTGCGCTACCCCACGGTCGATGAGTTGGCCGCGGATCTGCGCAACTATCAGGCAAATCAGCCGGTGGCCGCGCGCGATGGTGCCGTGGGCTATCGTGCGTTGCGCTGGTTGCAGCGATCGCATCTGTGGCCGAGCCACCCGATCTGACCGCAAAGTCTGTGGCCGAGTCACTGGATCTGACTGCAAAAGGTAGTGCGGGTAATCGCAGCGCGCGACAATGGACGCTCCTTCCGGCGGACAAGCGCGTGCGCAGACACTGGGTACTACTTGGCGGTTGTCTTCTCCTTCCCGTCCTGGCGGCGGCATCTGCCGCTGATCCTGCCAGCGCGGTCAAACGGCTCGAACTGACCGACGGCGACATCACATTCCAGGCGACGAACGCCTTCGGCGGCCGCGTGCTGGCGTGGCATCTGGTGGGGGAGCCGAATGTCCTCAAGATTGGCGCCGCCGTCGACACGCAGCCGACACCGTTGGTCTCCGCCGCATCGGGCGATATTCCTTATCTCGGCCACGATGTCTGGGTGGGTCCGCAGAGCCAATGGTGGTTGCACCAGGAACTCAACGCCGAACGTCGGCAGGCCGCGGCGAACTGGCCGCCGGACCCGTTCCTGTCGTTGGCCGCCACGCGCGTCGTGGCGCGTGACGCGCATCGGATCACGCTGGAAGGCAGGCAGAGTCCTGTCAGCGGGGTGCGCTTGCGCAAGCATTTTTCGCTGGCCGCGGACGAGCCGGCCACCGTTTTGTTGACGGCCGAGGCGCGCAACGTCCGAGCCGCGCCGGTGTCCTGGGACCTGTGGTTCAACACTCGCGTTGCTGCCAGCACGCGAGTGTTCGTGCCCGTGGCCGCAGCGGAAGACTTCGACCTGAAAGCCGTCCTGGAGCAGGGTATCGATGCACCACAGCATCGCTGGACGGGCGGCCTGTTCGAATTGACGGGTCAATGGAGCGACTCGGACAGCGTGCAACGCGGCAAGTACCGACTACAGCCCTCAGCCGGCTGGATGGCGGGATTTTCCGGCCGACAGGTGTTCGTGATCCGCTTTGAACATCAGCCCAAGGCGCGCATCCATCGCGAGCAGGGCCAAGTCGAGCTGTATCTGGAGGCGCGCTCGCGGGCGCCCGGCGACGGCCTGCTGGAGATGGAAGTGCACGGCCCCTACGAGACCTTGCAGCCCCAGGCACGGATGCAGGCGACCGAGCGCTGGACCCTGCTGCACTACGACGGACCCGACACGCCCCAGGCGCAGCGGGCCTTCCTGTGCGAGCACGCGCCACGGCTGGCGCTGGCACACGCCTGCGGATCCTGACGGCCGTATTCATCTTCTAGCCATCGGCGCCCCGGCCGGCTGTTTATGATGTCCCTCTTTCCCTCTATCCCCACCGGCCATGCAACGACGCCAATTCCTGAGCAATGCCGCTGCCGCCTTGGCGGGTCTGGGCCTGCCCGCGATTCCGCAATGGGTCCTCGCTGCCGAGAAGCAGATCGGCCTGCGTCGCCTGGGACAGCCGCAGCCTTTCGATTTCGCCTGGCTCAAAGGTCAGGCGCAGGCCCTGGCCGCAGCCCCCTACAAGTCGCACAAGCGCGTGCTGCCGGGCCCATTGGAAAATCTCACCTGGGACCAGTACCAGTCGATCCGCTATCGGCAGGACCACGCGCTGTGGGCCGACACCGACGGAAAGTTCCAGGCCAAGTTCTTTCACTTGGGCCTGTATTTCCATTCGCCGGTGCGGATGTTCGACGTGGTCGACGGCAAGGCGCAGGAACTGGCCTACGACCCGGTGTCTTTCGATTACGGCAAGAGCGGGCTGCAGGGCAAGGGGCTGCCGGGAGACCTCGGCTTCGCCGGATTCCGCCTCAACACGCGCAGCGACACCGATCGGGATTTCGCCGCGTTCCTGGGCGCGAGCTATTTCCGTGCCGTGGGCAGGGAAGGCCAGTATGGCCAGTCCGCCCGTGGCCTGGCGATCAACACCGGAACCGGTGAGCCGGAAGAATTTCCCGATTTCATCGCCTATTTCCTCGAGCAGCCGGCGCCGGGGTCGAACACCGTCGTGGTCTATGGTCTGCTCGACTCGCCCAGCATCGCCGGCGCTTATCGCTTCGCGATCACCAATGGCGACGTGTTGATCATGGACATCGACAGCGCGTTGTATCCACGCACGACGATCGAGCGCTTGGGCATTGCGCCTTGCACCAGCATGTACCAGGCCGGCGAGAACGACCGCCGCATGGCTTGGGATTGGCGTCCGGAAATTCACGACACCGATGGCCTGTCGATGTGGACCGGCGGCGGCGAGTGGATCTGGCGTCCGCTGGTCAATCCGCCGCACCTGCGCTTCAACATGTTCGTGGACAACCATCCCCGGGGTTTCGGGCTGCTGCAGCGCGACCGGAATTTCGACCATTACCAGGACGATGGCGTTTTCTACGAGAAGCGGCCGTGCCTGTGGGTGGAACCGAAGAGTGGCTGGGGCAAGGGCTCGGTGCAGTTGGTCGAAATCCCCACCGTGGATGAGACATTCGACAACATCGTGGCGTTCTGGAACCCGGAAACCAAGCCGCAGAAGGGCCAGGAGCTGCTTTACGGCTATCGGCTGTACTGGGGCGCACATCCGCCGGCATCTTCGCCGCTGGCCCTGTGTGTGGCCACGCGCACCGGGTTGGGCGGGGTGATCGGACAGAAGCGTGCTCATTTTTCCTGGCGCTTTGCCGTGGACTTTGCCGGTGGCGAGCTGGCCGCGCTGGCCAAGGCCAACAATCTGCAGGTCGAGGCGGTGCTGCAGCTGTCGCGCGGCAAGGCCGAGACCGTTTCGGCACGGCCGCTGCACGAAATATCCGGCTATCGCGCGATGTTCGATGTCGTACCGCCAGACGACTCCAGCGAACAGATCGATATCCGCCTGTTCCTGCGGGTGCAGGGGCGTCCGCTGACCGAGACCTGGCTCTACCAGTGGACGCCGCCGCCGCCGGCCGAGCGCCGGCTGTACTGAGTCGCTGGCGACCTGCTGCCGCTCAGTCGAGCGGCAGTGGCGCCTGCAGCGGCTCGATGCGACCTTCGCCGCGCATGATTTTCTTGAATTCGGCGCGGCTGACCGATACGTAGCGCTCGTTGCCCCCGATCTCCACTTGCGGGCCGTCGTGCACCGCATGGCCGTGATCGTCCACGCGCACCGTCATCGTCGCCTTGCTGCCGGTGTGGCAGATCGTCTTGATCTCCTGCATCTCGTCGGCCCAGGCCAGCAGGTATTGGCTGCCTTCGAACAGTTCACCGCGGAAATCGGTGCGCAGGCCGTAGCAAAGCACCGGAATGCGCAGCTGGTCCACCACCTCGCTCAATTGCCAGACCTGCGATCGGGTCAGGAACTGCGCCTCGTCGACGAGCACGCAATGCAGCCGGCCATGCGCGGCGATGTCGGCCTCGACCAGGCGCTGCAGGTCGGAATCCTGCGCAAAGGCTTGGCCGTCGGCGCGCAGCCCGATGCGCGAAGCGACCACGCCGCTGCCGGCGCGATGATCCAGGCGCGGTGTCAGGATCAAGGTGCGCATGCCGCGCTCGCGATAGTTGTGCGCCGACTGCAGCAGCGTGGTGGTCTTGCCGGCATTCATCGCCGAATAATAGAAATAGAGCTTGGCCATGTGCCGATTCTACCGGTCGGCACACGGCCTGGAGCCCGGCCCGTCAGCGGGTCGCCGGCGTCGGCTCGGCGGGAATCTCCAGCGCGCCGACATGCACCCTGCCCTGGCGATCGATCAGCTCGTCCTGGCTCTTCCAGTATTCGTCCGGCTTCCAGTATTTATCCGCGTAGTACCGCTGCCCGATCACCCGTGAACCCGAGGCGGTGCCTGGCTCCATCAGGTAAGTGTCCAGCGTGCCCATGAAACCGGTGCGGCTCCCGGTCACCTGCGTGCGTTCCTTGCGCAGGATGCGTTCCAGTCGCGGCTTGGCGGCGACGTCGCCGTATTCGCTGTATACGGCCACCCCCTCGCTGAGGGCGCGCTCGCGCTCTTCGGGCGCCAAGTCCTTCCAATAGGTTTCGCGCTTGGCCAGCAGGTACGGCGTGCCGCGTTCGGCGGCCAGGTCCATCCAGGCATAGGCGAGCGCGCGATCGGTATCGCCGCCCTGTCCGGTCCACAGCAGCTCAGCCAGGGCGGCCTGGGAAATCTTGTCGCCATAGCGCGAGGCGGTGCGGTAGTAGCGTCGGGCATCTTCGGTGCGACCCTTCTGCGCCGATGCGTAGCCGAGGCGGCGGAAGCGTTGGTCCGGGTGGACGTTTTCCATGCTCTCCGAGCCATCGACGTTGGGGTCGATGCGTGGCATCGACGACCCGAACGATTGGGCATGGACCAGCGCCGGCCACGAGGCCAACGCGACGAGCACTATCCACGGGTTCACGATCTTCATCAAATTCCCTCCCTGGGGGTCACCGCCTCGGGCGCACCGACGCGAATCTGCTCGCGCGGCGCGCGCATTTGTTGTTCCTGCCACTGCCAGTGCCCGATCCAGCGAGCCGGCCGGACAGGACTTCAAGCAGAGCGATCCGAACCGCATGGGAGCCTTCGTTGCCGCCATTGGTGGAGTCAGATACTGCAACGTCGGGGGGCAGTCAAGCTGCTGCCTCCATCACACTCCCGGCTACAATGGACCGCCCTCGGAATCCTCATGCACGGTCTCAATCCTCCCCAGCACGCCGCAGTCATGAACTGCGAAGGCCCTCTGTTGGTGCTGGCCGGCGCCGGCAGCGGCAAGACACGCGTGATCGTGGAAAAAATCGCGCACCTGATCGCCACGGGCCGCTATCCGGCCCGCAGAATCGCCGCGATCACCTTCACCAACAAGTCGGCCAAGGAAATGCGTGAGCGCGTCGGCAAGCGCATCCGTGGCGAGGCCGCCGACGGCCTGACGATCTGCACCTTCCATGCGCTGGGGCTAAAATTCCTGCAGATTGAACACGAGGCCGTCGGCTTGAAGCGCGGCTTCTCGATCTTCGATTCCGATGATGCCGCCGCACAGATCAAGGACTTGATGTACGGCGCCAAGCCCGATGCGATCGAAGATGCGAAGAACCTGGTGTCTCGTGCCAAGAACGCCGGCCTGTCGCCGCAACAGGCGATGGAAGCGGCGCGGAGCACCCGGGAGAAGGAAGCGGCCAGCCTCTATGAGCGTTACCAGGCACGCCTGACCACGTTCAACGCGGTCGACTTCGACGATTTGATCCGCTTGCCCGTGCAGATATTGGAATCCAATCCGGAGATCGTCAGTGGCTGGCGCGAGCGCATCGGCTACCTGCTGGTCGATGAGTGCCAGGACACCAATGATGCCCAGTACCGATTGCTGAAGATGCTGGCCGGCGAGCGCGGCAACTTCACCTGCGTGGGCGACGACGACCAGAGCATCTATGCCTGGCGCGGCGCCAATCCGGACAATCTGCTGCAGATGGGCCGCGATTACCCGAAGCTGCAGATCGTCAAGCTCGAGCAGAACTATCGTTGTTCCAACCGCGTGCTGCGCGCGGCCAACGCGCTGATCGCGCACAACCCGCACGAGCACCTCAAGACGCTGTGGAGCGATCAGGCCGATGGCGAGCGCATCCGGGTCTGGGAATGCCGCGACGGCGAACACGAGGCAGAGAAGGTCGCCGCCGAAATCTCCTTCATGGCCAATGCCAAGCAGGTGCCGTGGAGCGATTTCTGCATCCTGTTCCGCGGCAACTTCCAATCGCGTCCGCTGGAAAAGGCGCTGCAGTTGTTGAAGGTGCCTTATCACCTGAGCGGTGGTACTGCATTCCTGGAACGCCAGGAGGTCAAGGATCTGCTCGCCTGGTTGCGATTGATCGTCAATCCGGACGATGACGCGGCCTTCCTGCGCGCGGTGCAATCGCCCAAGCGCGAGGTCGGCGCGACCTCGCTGTCCCGGCTGGCCGAACTGGCCTCGGCCAAGCACGTGCCGATGTCGCGCGCGGCCGAGTCGATGGGCGCGCTGCAACAACTGCCACCGCGTGCGGCCAACGGACTGAGCGCGTTCACCGATGTGCTGCGCGAACTGCGCCAACAGTCTGCGGTGTTGCCGGCGGGTGAACTGGTTCGCAAGCTGGCGGAGAAGTCCGGCCTGCTGACCGACCTGCGCAACCAGAGCAAGGATGAGCCGTCGTTCCAGCGCCGCAAGGGCAATCTGGAAGAATTGGCAGAATGGTTCGAGGGCGGGCCGCGCGGTGCCAGTGCTGGCGACCTGACGGCGCAGCTGGCGCTGCTGTCGCGCAACGACAAGGACGATGGCGGCAACCAGGTGCGGATGATGACGCTGCACGCGTCCAAGGGCCTGGAGTTTCGCTACGTCTTCATCGTGGGCTGCGAGGATGGCGTGCTGCCCCATGAAGTCAGCCTGGAGGAAGGCAACCTGCAGGAAGAACGCCGATTGCTGTACGTGGGAATCACGCGTGCCAAGGAGCAGTTGTGGATGAGCCACAGCAAGCTCACTCGCAAGTTCGGTGAACAGATCCGGCTCAAGCCCAGTCGCTTCTTCGACGAAATTCCCCCGGATGAGATGCAGCGCGATGGCGCCGATCCGGTGGCCGATGCCGAGCGCAAGAAGGAACGGGCGACCGCCGGACTGGCCGCCATCGAAGCGTTGTTCGATTGATCGCTTGCCGGCATCCACGGCGCAGGTCAGGCTGTGCCACCCATCAGGAGGTGACGTCATGCCGGTCGTGATCGAAAGCCCGCGTCTGCTGTTGAGCGAACTGGATGCACAGGTGGAAGCCGACGTACTGGCCATGCTCGCGCTGCTCAACGATCCGGGTTTCGTCACCGGTATCGGCGATCGCGGCGTGCGCACGCCCGAACAGGCTGCCGATTATCTGCGGGGTTGGCATGGCGCGCAGTACGCCCGCGATGGGTTCGGGCATTACGCGATCCGCCTGCGTGATGGCGGGCAATTCATCGGCACTGCCGGTTTGATCCAGCGGGTCGATCTCGACCTGCCGGACATCGGCTATGCATTGTTGGGCGCGTATCGCGGCAAGGGGTATGCGGAAGAAGCCGCCCGCGCGGTCATGGAGCACGCGCGCGGCGCGCTCGGGTTGCGTGGGTTGTGCGGGATCGTCTCGGCGCAGAACGCAGCTTCCGTACGTCTGCTGGAAAAGCTCGGTCTGCAGCGTGAAGGCCAATACACCATCGCCGCCGAGCGCGAACCGCTGGCCTACTACGCCATCAAGCTGTAGCGGGCGAGGCGGTTCAGGAGGCGCCGGGTTCGTTGCGGGCGCTGAGCAGTTCCTCGACCTGCTCCTGCAGTCGCGCGATCTGCGCTTCCAGGGTCTGGACCCGCGCTTCCAATCCCGTCTCACGCTCACTTGGGGCAGCCGCGGAAGCCGTCGCCCATTGGGTGACATCGACCGGGCCAGCCAGCAAGTGCATGTAGCGGTCTTCGCGCTGGCCGCCGGAACGGGGAAGCACGATGGCCAACTCGCGCCGGATCAACCGGTCGAGGTGATGGCGGACCTCGTCGGGGTCGGCGAAGCGCAGCAGCCGCTCGCTGCGCGCCAGCAACTCCTGCACGGTCTGCGGGCCGCGCACCAACAGCAGGCTGATCAGCACGGTCTGCTGGCGGGGCAGGCCCAAGGCCTCCTCCAACCGGTGCTCGTAGCGCTCGGAGCGTGAAGAGAACTGCTGCCGAACCAGACCCAGCTCGCCCAGCAGGCGTAGTGCGCGATGCACTTCCCCCAACTCCAGCGACATCAGCGGCTCGCGGGCGGTCTTCTGGTTGGCGGCGAGCTGCACGGCATTGACCGTCAGCGGATAGACGTCCGGGGTGGTGGCCTGCTTCTCGACCAGGCAGCCAAGCACGCGGGCCTGGATGGCATCCAGCAGGGGAACCTGAGGGGCGGTCGTGGATTCGGACATCGGAACACCAGCCGTGCAACGGGCCGGCGAGGATAGCCCAGGCGAGGCCGGAAGCTGAAACCCTCAGGTCACCGACGAGCCGGTAAAATCGCCGCACTTCACCTGGTGGTAGCCCATGCATTGCAGTCGTTCCATCCCGCTCACGATCCTGGCCGGCGTCGCGCTGGCCTTGTCCGCCTGCAAGATGCAGGCGCCGGAGGGCCCCGTTGCCAAGCCCGCCCTGGCGCCCTCGGCCACGCCCGCTGCCGAGGCGGCCAGGCTGCCGGCCGTGGCCGCGGACGACAACCTCAATGCCGTGCTGTGGATGCAACGTTCCGAGGAATATCGCGCGCTGTCCGAACAGACCTATCGCGCGGCAGCCGACCGCCTGGACGAGGCGCTGAAGGAGGCAAACTGGGATGCGCTGGTGCCGGAAGAACGTGGCAACTCCGCCAAGGGGCTCAAGCCTGCCGTGGTGATGGATGTTGACGAGACGGTCTTGGACAACTCGCCCTACCAGGCGCGCCTGGTGCGCGATGGCAAGGAGTACGACGAGGTGACCTGGTCGCAGTGGGTAGCGGAAAAGAAGGCCAAGCCGGTCCCGGGCGTCGTTGATTTCGCCAAGGCGGCCACGGCCAAGGGCATCACCCTGCTGTACATCTCCAATCGCGCCGTGCACCTGCAGGAGGCCACGCTGGCCAACCTGCGCGAGGCGGGGTTGCCGGTGGCTGACGACAGCGTGTTCCTGGGGTTGGGCACCGTCGTGAAGGATTGCGAGCAGAACGGCAGCGAGAAGAATTGTCGCCGCCGCCTGGCCGGCCAGAAATACCGCGTGCTGATGCAGTTCGGTGACCAACTGGGGGATTTCGTGCAGGTGGTGGCCAACACGCCGCAGGGCCGTGGCGAGCTGTTCGAGCAGTACAACGACTGGTTCGGCGAGCGTTGGTGGATGCTGCCCAACCCCAGCTATGGCGGCTGGGAGCCGGCGCAGTTCAACAACGACTACACCCAGTCGCGCGAAGCACGCCGCCAGGCCAAGCGCGCTGCCCTGGACGTGGCGCCATGAGCCGCCCGCCGCTGCCGCTGGATGTGCGCGAGCGCCTGATATTCGCGCTGGATGTTCCCGGCCGCGCGGAAGCGATCCAGTGGATCGACCGCCTCGGCGATTCGGTGGCGTTCTACAAGATCGGCATGGAACTGCTGGCCTCGGGCGAGTACTTCGACGTGCTGGAAGAACTGGCGCGGCGCGACAAGCGCATCTTCGTGGACCTGAAGTTCTTCGACATCCCGGCCACGGTCGGCGGCGTGATAAAGCGCCTGTCGCAGTGGCCGGTCAGCTATTGCACCGTGCATGGTTGGCACGCCCCGATGCTGCAGGCGGCGGTGGAAGCCAATCGCAGCGACATGCGGCTGCTGGCGGTGACGGTGCTGACCTCGATGGGGCGGCAGGACCTGCGCGAGATGGGGATCGATCGCGAGCCGGCCGAGGTGGTGGTCGAGCGCGCGCGGGTGGCCCAGGCCGCCGGCATCGATGGGGTCATCGCGTCCGGACAAGAGGCCGGTCCTATCCGGCGGGCTACCGACGCGGGGTTTTCGATTGTCTGCCCAGGCATTCGGCCGGGTGGCCCGGTGGGCGACGATCAACAGCGCACGGTGGGGGTGGCGGAAGCCTTCGTGGAGGGAGCTGATGCGATCGTCGTGGGCCGCCCGATCCGGTTGGCGCCGGATCCGGCCGCTGCGGCTGAGGCGATCCAGGCAGAAATCGCTGCTTTATCGTTTTGAATCAATAGGTTGTGCGGCTGAATCTAAAGTATTGCCTTAGATCCAGCCCGGGCGTACGATGCCAGCGTCCGGTTTCGGCCGGAAATGTGCCACAACACTGTCCACCGGACTTGTGCCGGTTTTGAGGAGGCCTGCGATCTCACGATCCGGCCTCCTTTTTTATGGTTGT
>DASWQJ010000068.1:0-7831 GCA_036403795.1 Stenotrophomonas sp. | reverse complement strand
GAGCACCACACCGGGTTCCCCTTCGGCCAGTTCCTCGGCCCGGTGGTGATCGGCGCGGCCCTCGCGGCGGGTACCTGGCGCACCTCTTGATATTGGGCAGCGATGCGCTATCGGCCATCCGTGCAGCCGAAGCGGCTCGCGAACACTCAGCACTGGACTGGGAAGCGGTCACGCGCTCGACCGACCGAACGGGCGCGGACCTGACGTTTCTTGAGGGGGTCGCGGTGCGTTGAGTCGACTGTAGGCCGGTCGGCGGTTGGCTTTTTCGTTATCGGGGATGGCACTCCAGCAAGCGGAGATCGCGCAAGCCGTGGGCCGCGTCAGCGGAGGGCCGAGGACGCGGGCATTCCTGCCGTGAGCAGCACTGCGGGCCCCAGAAAACGGGGTCAGGTTGGCTTTCATCATGACCAGGATCGACGTCGCCTCACCGATCCTGGTCACGGAAACGGGGTCAGGTTCACTTTCTTTTTGAAAAGTGTCGACAAATCGCCAAGTTGCCTTTCGAACCGTCACCAAAGGAGCGGGCGCTGACCCGACTTGCTTCAGCAGCGCGGCGTCGCGAACGGGGGTCGAGCCATCGGCGCGCCAATGCGCCTCCATTCGGCCATCCGCAACTCGGAAGTGAACCTGACCCCGTTTTACGCACGGTGTCGAGTGGAGGGTCGGTCATTCGTCGAACCTCTGAAAGCCGCACGCGCGGCATCCACGCAACCGGAGCAAGAGCCGATGATTCCGACCATTACTGCGTTTGAAAGTTCGCCCGATCGCGGCAAGGGGCTCGCACGCGACATGCGTGTGCGCTGGGCGCTTGAGGAAGTGGGACAGCCTTATCACGTCCGACTCGTCTCCTTTGCCGCGCTGAAGAAGCCTGCACACCTGGCCTTGCACCCGTTTGGACAGATTCCCACCTACGAGGAAGGCGACCGGTGCCTGTTCGAGTCCGGCTCGATCGTGCTGCGCCTGGCGGAGACGCATCCGGGTCTTCTGCCTGCCGAGCCGCATGCGCGCGCCCGGGCGATCACGTGGATGTTCGCCGCACTCGCCACGATCGAGCCACTCGTCGTCGAGCGCGAGATGACCGTGCTGGTGGAGCGCAAGGAACCCTGGTTCGAGCAACGCCTACCGATCATGGAGGCGCGCATTCGCCTTCGGCTGCGCCAACTGTCCGCTCATTTGGGCACCGCTGACTGGCTCGACGGTGCCTTCAGCGCCGGCGACCTGCTGATGGTGATGGTCCTGCTGCGGCTGGAGAGCTCGGGCATGCTGCAGGAAACCCCCAACCTGGCCGCGTATCTCGACCGCGGCAAGGCGCGCCCCGCCTACCAACGCGCCTTCGCCGCGCAGCTTGGGGTCTTCCTGGAGAAAACGGGGTCAGGTTCACTTTCCGGGACTTCGGGCTAGCCATTGCGCCGGTGAGCCCCGCACCCAAGGCCATCGCCGGGACCGAGAGCGCCGGATGCCTTCGCTCCCGCGAGGGCACTGCAGGCTCGCCGCCACTGGGAGTGCGACGAGTCACGTGGCAGGAAGTGAACCTGACCCCGTTATCGACTCAACCTGACCCCGTTTTCGGTCGGTGGCCCGGCTCGCGCGCTTCTGGCGGGCCGGGACTGCCGAGGCTAGTTGACCGTGCGCAAGACGGGACGAATCCGGCCGGCCACGGGCGGCGGCGCCGCGGTCGTCACCTGGGCGGACATCGGCAAGGTCTCTTTCAAGCGAAACGCCGCCACGGTCTCCATTAGCTGGTGGGCCTGCTCTTCCATGCTCGCTGCGGCCGCGGACGCTTCTTCGACGAGCGCGGCGTTTTGTTGGGTGCTCTGGTCCATCTGCGTAATCGCTTGATTGACCTGCACGATGCCCAGGCTCTGTTCCTGCGCGGCGGCGCTGATTTCAGCGATGAGGTCGCTCGCCCGCTTCACGCTACCGACGATGTCTTCCATCGTGCGTCCGGCCTCCTCCACCAGCCGCGTGCCTGTCCCCACTTTCTCGACTGAATCGCCGACCAGTTGCTTGATTTCCTTCGCCGCTTGCGCCGAGCGCTGCGCCAACGTCCGCACTTCGCTGGCCACCACTGCGAAGCCACGACCCTGGTCGCCGGCCCGCGCTGCCTCGACGGCCGCGTTGAGCGCCAGGATGTTGGTCTGGAAGGCGATCCCATCGATGACCCCGATGATGTCGCCGATGCGCCGCGATGCGCTGCTGATCAGGGACATCGTGCTCACCACTTCCTGCGTCACCTGGCCGCCGCGCAACGCCACGCTCGAAGCCTCCACGGCCAGTTGGCTGGCCTGGCGCGCGTTGCTGGCGGTCTGCTGCACGGTGCTGGTCAGCTCGGTCATCGACGAAGCGGTTTCCTCGAGCGATGCGGTCTGCTGCTCGGTACGTTGCGCCAGATCGCTATTGCCTGCGGCAATCTCACGCGCCGCCACATCGATGGTGTCGGCGGCATTCTTGATCTGCCCGATGACGCTCGACATCCCGTCCACCAGCGAGTTGATGCCCTCGCACAGCTCGGCGATGGCGCCAGACTTGTCGTGCATTTCGATGCGGCAGTTGAGGTCGCCCCGCTGTGCGGCGGCCACGACTTCGCGCGTCTGCGCGACCGCCCGTTGCAGCGCCTGTGTCTCACGCACCTGCGCGGTGACGTCGGTGGCGTACTTGACGACCTTGAAAGGCTTCCCATCCATGTCGCGGATCGGGTTGTACGAGGCCTGGATCCAGACCTCGCGCCCCTCCTTGCCGTAGCGAAGATACTGGCCGGCATCGTATTCGCCGCGGCCCAGCTTGGCCCAGAACGCCTGGTACTCGGCACTGTCGCGATACGCCGGCGCAGTGAACATGGAATGGTGGCGGCCCTGCAATTCCTGCTGCGTATAGCCCAGTGCCGCGAGGAAGTTTTCATTGGCCGAGAGAATGCGGCCGGCCAGGTCGAACTCGATCACTGCTTGCGACTTGGAGATCGCGGCCAATTGGCCGGCGAAATCCGCTGCCTGCATTTTTTGGGCGGTGATGTCAGTGGCGAACTTCACCACCTTGAACGGTCGACCCAGAGAATCGAACACCGGATTGTAGGAAGCCTGGATCCAGATCTCGCGACCGTCCTTGCCATGTCGCTTGTACTGGCCGGCGTCGAACTCTCCTTTGCCGAGCTTGGCCCAGAACTCGCGGTACTCGGCGCTCGTGGCATAGGCCGAGTCAACAAAGATCCGATGGTGGCGACCCTGTATCTCTTCCAGGCGGAAACCCATCGCCTGCAGGAAGTTTTCATTCGCGTCGAGGATCGTACCGTCCAGGTCGAACTCGATGACGGCCTGGACGCGATGCAAGGCCCGGACCTGGGCCTTGAGTTCGCTCAACGTTTGGTGTGTTTGCGCTGCCGCGGCGGTGCGCCGGCGATACGCCGGAAACAGGCGGCCGATCCTGGCTCGCCATGTCGCTGCCGCCTGGGCCGTGCCGACGCGCTCGGCGGTGCTGGGTGCAAGGGTGTTGATCATCGTGTCTTCCTCCGTCATCCACAAGGTGTCAACCACGTCGACGAAAAGGTCGACGCGGCACGAGACAGCTTGGGGACTCACGAAGGAAAGCCGGACAGACCTTCCATGCGTGGGCTGCAACTGGCGCGCTGCGGTGGAAGCTTCCCGCCGGCAGTGCGTGCCTGGATATCGGCCGATCGGTGCCCTGCTTGAGCGCGGATCGATCCGGACGGTCAGCGCCGGCGATGCACCGCGCGGTTCAACTCTTCGGATGGCGCCACGCCGAAGGTTCGCTGGTACTTCCCGGCCATGCGGCCCACGTCCCAGACGCCGTAGCGCGTGCAAGCGCTGGTCACTGTTTCGCCTGCCCGGGCCGATCGAAGCTGCTTGCGGATGGCGTGGAGGCGAGCAAGCCCGGCATACAACTGCGCGCTCATGCCAAACGTCTCGTTGAAGGCGCGGTTGAGTGATCGCTGCGAAACGCCGGTTTCCCGCGGTAATCCCGCTAGTGGCTCGCCCGTCTGCAGGCAGTGCTCGATGTGCTCGATCGCCCGACGCACCACCCGCCTGCGCGATGCCGGCCGGCTCGTTCCACGCGCGTCGTTCGCCGTACTGGACTCGTGCGAGGCCATCACCGCGTGCAGCAACTGTGTCCGCAGATGGTCGCGGGCAGTCGCTGTGGAAAAGGCGGTCGGGTCTTCGGCCTGCCGGGCCAGGGCGCGCGCTGCGGTGGCGATGAGGCCGTCCGCCGTCGGCACGCCACCGACCTTGGCCGAACTCGACATGGCCAGGGCACTGCCTTCGCTTTCGAGATGGCGCCTCCAGGCCGACTCAGCAATGTCCAGCCCGATGAAACTGCTGGGAGCGGGCGCGCGTACTTGCACATCCGAACCCGGGGTCAGCCAGCCAAATTTCCGGTGGCCGATGGCTTCGCCATTGAGACGGTTTTCGAACCCGGGAAGCGGCGCGTAGACGCAGAAACAGGTGGGTTGCTTCGCTCCTTGGAAGATGCCCGGCGCGCCACTTTCACCCTGCATCACGACGATTCCCTCCAGGTCCAGCGTATCGAGCGACCAGCCGCCCTGCGAGCGGGCGGTCACGCAGATCTGGCCGTCGATCGTCGGCATTGCCTCGACGTACTCATCGAAGTCGGAAAAAACCAGGCGAACCATGGCAATAGGATTTCGAATGTGGCCGCGGCAGGTGCGCGCTGGACCGCGGATTGTACTCACGTCGTGGCCATGAAACGGAGGTAACCCAAGGCCGTTTCCTTTGGCTGACTTTACGTAGCCGATCACGCGACGACTGACTACGCTGCCGCGGCGTAATGGCCACGGGATGACGCGCAGGCGGTGGGGACTGCCGAGCGTCAGAACGGGGTCAGGTTCACTTTCTAGGCTAGAGGATCACGCCGGAATTTTTTGGATCCGCCGCGCGGGATCGATGGCAGCACGCAGGCCTCGGGTTGATCGCCTTCCCGCCGACCGGTGCGCAAGTGAGCCACCTGGGACCGGCTGGAAGCACCGGCGGAAGTGAACCTGACCCCGTTTTCGGGGTAATAGTCAATAAGAACCATTCCCATGTAGAATGTCCGGGCTGGATGCGGGCTGGTGCCCTGTCCTGCGCCCCACAAAATCCGGACACCCCACATGTCGACTGTTTCTGGCCGCCGCTTCGGTCTGCCGCGCGTCTCTTTGCTTGCCTTGGGCCTGTTGGCCGCCCTCCACGCCCAGGCCGACGACGCCGCGTCGCCTGCCGATCTGCAGGCCACCAATCTGGACCAGGTGCGCGTGGTCGCCCAGCGCGCCGAGCGCGTGAGCAACGGCGCGACCAACCTCGATTTGCCGATCAAGGAAACCCCGCAGTCGATCAGCGAAGTCACCCGCGAGCAGATGCAGCAGTTTGGCGCCACCAGCGTCAACGAGGCACTGCGCATGGCCACCGGCATCCAGGTGGAAGAATGGGAGACCAACCGCACCACCTACACCGCGCGCGGCTTCGACATCCAGAACACGCAGATCGACGGCGTGGGCCTGCCCAATGGCTGGGGCGTGGCAACCAGCGCGACCGACACCTTCGGTTATGAAAAGCTCGAAGTGATCCGTGGCGCGAACGGCCTGTTGACCGGCGTGGGCAACGCCGCCGGCACGATCAACTACGTACGCAAGCGCCCCACCAACGACGCGCAGGGCGTGGTGGGCGTGAGCTACGGCACCTGGGGTACGAAGCGTGTCGAGGCCGACTATTCGACGCCGCTCACCGACGACGGCCGCTGGGCCGGCCGCGTCGTGGCCGCCCATGAAGACGGCGATTCCTGGCTGCGCGACAAGGACGACCAGCGCGACTTCTTCTACGGCGTGGTGGATGGCCAGATTGGCGAGAACGGCACGCTGACGGCAGGCTATTCGTGGCAGAAGACCCAAACCGACGGCAACATGTGGGGCGCGCTGACTTTCATGTACAGCGATGGCACGCAGGCCGACTGGCCGCGCAGCGCATCCACTACGCAAGACTGGACGATGTGGGACACCAAGACCCAGACCGGCTTTGTGGAATACAGCCACCAGCTGGCCGCGGACTGGCAGCTCAAGGTGTCCTACAACTACCGCCGCACCGACAACGACACCCTGCTGTTCTACGCCATCGATAATGCCGGCACGGGCCTGGAGCCGGGCACCAATCTTGGCTTGTACGGCTACCCGTGGGGCGGCCCGGACCAGACCACCGCTCACCTGGGCGAGGCCACGATCGATGGCCGCTTCGATCTGTTCGGTCGCGAGCAGGAAGTGATGTTCGGCGCCAGCTATGGCCGCAGCGAAAACGTCAATCGCGAGTACGCGCAGGCGATGTGCGGCGATGCGGTGTGCGGCTACTTGCCGATGCCGGGCTTCCCGTGGGGCGGTGATGCCATCCCCGAGCCGGTCTGGGGTGAGCTCTCGACCTACGGCACGTTGAACCAGCGCCTCAAGCGCGTGTTCGGTGCGACGCGCATTTCGCTCACCGAGCAGCTCAAGGCCATCGTGGGCGTCAACTACGCCAACTATCACCGTGATGGCGCCAACTACGGCGTCACCTTCGACCAGACCGAGAGCAAGACCAGCCCCTATGCCGGCCTGACGTTCGATTTCAACGAGCACGTGCTGGGCTATGTGAGCTACTCGGACATCTACCAGCCGCAGGACCAGACCGACGTCAACGATCGTTACCTCGACCCGACCAAGGGCAGCAACTACGAGGTAGGCGTGAAGGCCGATTGGCTCGACAAGCGCTTGCTCACCACGCTGGCGGTGTTCAAGGCCGAGCAGCAGGGCCTCGCGACCGGCGCCGGCTACAACGAGCACGGCCAGTACTACTACGAAGGCGTGGACGTGGAGTCCAAGGGCGTGGAGTTCGAGGTCACCGGCAAGCTCAACGATCACCTCGACCTGGTGTTCGGCTACACCGCGCTGAAGCTGACCGGTGAGGACGGCGACGATACCTATCGCTGGGTGCCGCGGCGTACCGCCAACCTGCTGCTCAGTGCACGCTTGCCGGGCTACGAGGCGCTGTCATTCGGCATCGGCGGGCGTTGGCAAAGCGACATCTCCAATGTGGAGACCAGCGGGTTTGCGGTGCGCCAAGGCAGTTATGCGGTGCTCAACGGCTTCGTGGCCTGGGACTTCCTGCCCAATGCCAGCCTGCGCTTCAACGTGCGCAACATCACCGATGAGAAGTACATCAATACGCTGCGCTACGCCGGCTACTACGGCGCACCGCGTAGCTACACGGTGAGCTTCGACTGGCGTTTCTGAGCCACTCGCGTTGCTGCCCTGCCCTGCGCCGGTGATCCCGGCGCAGGGCAGCGGTATTCGACTTGAGCAACATGGATCCTTGGCGCTCAGCTCGCGCGTAACAAGCCGATCATCCCCCACATCCAGGCCAACCCCAGGGCCAGTGCCAGCGGCAACCGGGCGTAGACACAACGTGCGCTTCGCATGTGCATTCCTTCGAGGCGCGCCGCGCGGCCTCTGGCGGGGGTGACGCGATGCAAGTCGGCCGCTACCGACCGCTCACTCGGGAAACAGCAACGTCACCGTGAAGCGCAGCCCCCAATCCGGGCCGCCGTCCGGCTTGTCCAGATAGGCGCGCACGCCGCCCTGGTAGCTGATCATCTGGCTGCCCAGCTTGGTGACTTTCGAATACCCGATATTGAGCGGCACTGTCCATTGACTCGCCTCCCAGTCGTAGGTGGATTCGATATTGAAGCTGAGCGTGCGGCCGCCGGGAAAAGCCCGCGACAGGAAGGGCTGCACGAAGGTGGAACTGATGTCGGCGCGGCGGCTGCCCACCCCGGCGATGTCCACGATGTGGTTGAGCAACGC
>DASWQJ010000067.1:0-24648 GCA_036403795.1 Stenotrophomonas sp. | reverse complement strand
GCCGTGCGCGCCAAGGGCGCGGCGCTCTTGCCGTATGAAGAAGCCACCGCAGCGACCTGAAGACCGACGACACACGACGAAGGTTCGGCGACCGTTGGCAGCTCAGGGGGTCGGCGAACGCTGCAGCGCGCGCATGCGCCGCATCAGTCCAATAGCCTGGGTCAACGAATACGCGACCAGCATCGCCGCCATGCCCAAGGTCAACGGACTGGCCTGCCCGGCGCTGGCGTGCATCCCTGCCGAGAAGGCGCCGTCGTGCCAGCGCCAGGCCAGCCTGCCGGTGAGCAGCACGGCCAGTCCTGCGCCAATCCACGGATGAGGCGTATAGCCCGGCAGGCCATCCACACGCTCGACGCGCGTATGCCGCAACGCAAACCCGCCCAACGCCACGCCGGCGGCCGCTCCGAGTGCGACCCCAGCGGCAACATGCGGCAGCACGAACGCCGACCACAGCAACAGCATCGACACCAGCGACAACAAGGCCACGCGCAGTGCCGTGCGCCTTGGCTGCCAGGCCTGGCGTCCGAAGTAACGACGTAGCCGGCGGTAGTACAACCACGCGATGCCGGCCGCGGCCAGATACGGCGTGAAAGGAGCCATCGACACAGCGGCCATGCGGGGTCCGGCGAGTGGAGTAGCCCGGATGGTAATGGCAAACACCGCGTCGTCCACGGTGCCGTAACGGCGCGCTCACTTGGCGTGCCGCCGGCTTTAACGCCCCAAGGGCTAGGTTTGGGAAAACTGCGAAGGAGACCTCAATGACCGTCACCTACCAGATCCCCGGGCGTGCGCCGGACGACGAGGGCCATACCGAGGTTTCGCGCTACTGGCGCGAACGCTTTCCCGAAGAGCCCTATTACACCGAAGGCGAGCATTACGAAGACTACGAACCGGCCTACCTGGCCGGCCACGAAGCGCGCGTGCGCGACTTCGAACGCGCCTACGAACAGGTCGAAGCCGAGCTGCGCCAACGTTGGGAAGCCAACAAGGGTGCCGACACCCTGGCCTGGAGCAAGGCGCGCCACGCCGTCCGCCGCGCGTGGGAGCACGCCGAGCACTGGCGTCGCGATGCGGGGTGAGTGAGCCGGCCTGCACCGTGCTTCGGCGAGGCCGCTGGCACCGGCAGCCGTCGCGACGATGTGTGACACGATGCAGACCATCCACCGAGGAGCGCCTCCATGACGGTTTCCCTGGCTGCCCGTGTCGTACTGGTACTGTCCGCGGGCTGCGCAGCACTGCCGGCCATCGCAGAATCGCCTACACCTGCACCTGCGCCTGCACCTGCACCGCTGACGCAGGCTGCGTGGCCCTTCATCGCCACCCCGATCGCCCGCTTCAATGAGCCTTGGGCCATGGCCTTCCTGCCCGACGGCACCCTGTTGGTCAGTGAAAAGCGCGGTGCGCTGAAGCGGTTCGATCCTGCCACGGGCCGTACCGGCAACATTACCGGTGTGCCAGCGGTTGCCTATGGTGGCCAGGGTGGCTTCGGCGATGTGGTGCCGCATCCGGACTTCGCGCGCAACGGTTGGGTCTATGTCAGCTATGCCGAGGCAGGCCCCGCAGACACCCGCGGCGCGGCGGTGGCACGGGCGCGCCTGCGGGTGGACCAGGCTGGTGGCGGCCAGCTCAGCGACCTCCAGGTGATCTGGCGACAATCGCCCAAGGTCGCCGGCCAGGGGCATTACGGTCATCGACTGGCGTTTGGCCCCGACCGCAAGCTATGGATCACTTCCGGTGAACGCCAGAAATTCGATCCCGCGCAGGACATGGCCAGCAACCTGGGCAAGATCCTCCGCCTCAATGACGACGGCAGCACGCCACCGGACAACCCGTTCGTTGCGCGCGGCGGCGTGGCCGCGCAAGTGTGGTCGCTGGGCCATCGCAATCCGCTGGGCATCGCCTTCGATGGGCAAGGCCGGTTGTGGGAACACGAGATGGGCCCCGCCGGCGGCGATGAACTCAACCTCATCCAGCGCGGCGCCAACTATGGCTACCCGCTGGTTTCCAACGGCGACCACTACGACGGAAAGCCTATCCCCGATCACGACACGCGCCCGGAGTTCGCCGCGCCCAGGATCACCTGGACGCCGGTGATCTCCCCCGCCGGCCTGCTGCTCTACAACGGCGCGTTGTTTCCACAGTGGCGGGGCAATGGCCTGATCGGCGGGTTGTCGTCCGAGTCACTGGTGCGCGTGGCCTTCGACGGCGAGCACGCGCGCGAGGTGGAGCGGTATGCCATGGGCGCCCGCATACGCGAAGTCGAACAGGGACCCGACGGTACGATCTGGTTGCTCGAAGATGGCAAGTCGCCGGGCGACGGTCGCTTGCTGAAACTTACCCCGCGCAGCTGATCGAACCCACCGTCGTCGGCGAGCGCGCTGCCCATCCGGTCAAGCCGTCGACGCTTTGACCTTGCACCGTATCCGCGTGTAATCAGAGAGCCAGCAATTCGAACGGCACCGAGTCGCCCGCCCGTGCGTTCGCGCACACCCACACATCGAACACGCCGGGTTCGGCGCCATGCACGCCCTTCGGGTTGCTGAAGGCCAATGCGTGGCGGTCCAGGGTAAAGACCACTTCCACGCTCTGGCCCGGCGCGACCTGGACCTTGCGGAAATCCTTGAGCTCACGCACCGGACGCACCCGGCTGGCGACGCGGTCATGCACGTAAAGTTGCACGACTTCCTCGGCGTCCACTTCACCGGTGTTGGTCACGCGCGCGGCGATGGTCAAGGTTTCGTCCCAACCCAGCCGCGGCCGATCCAACGTGGGCGCGGCGTAGGCGAACGTCGCATAGCCCAGGCCGTGGCCAAACGGATACAGGGGCTCGTCGGACATCTCACGCCAGCGTGCCTTGTACTCGGACATCGTCGGCAATTCCGGACGCCCTGATCGCGGATGGTTGTAGAAATAGGGCTGCTGCCCGGTGGCCTGTGGAAAGCTCACCGGCAAACGTCCGGAGGGGCTGTAATCGCCAAACAGCACATCGGCCACCGCATGACCGGTCTGGCTGCCCAGGAACCAAGTCACCAGCAGCGCTTGCGCATCACGCACGGCACCGTGCAATGCCAGCGCGCGGCCGTTGCGCAACAACACCACCAGGGGTGTGCCGGTCGCGGCGATCGCCTCGGCCAAGGCTTGTTGCGGCGGCGGCAGCACGATGTCGGTGCGCGACTGCGCCTCGCCGCTGTAGCGCTGCGGCTCACCCAGTGCCAGTACGACCACATCGGCTTGCCGTGCGGCCGCGACCGCCGCTTCGATGCCACCGTCGATCGGCGCTTCCAGCGCGCAGCCCTCCACCATGACCAGCTGCGAGGGATCGGACACTGCGTCGCGGATGCCCGTTTCCAGGCTGACGTATCGCGACTTGTCGCCAAACAGCGTCCAGCAGCCTTCGATGTTTTCAAGATCGCGAACGAACGGGCCGATCAACGCGATCTTCTGCCCGTGGCGGCGCAGCGGCAGCACCGCACCCTCGTTTTTGAGCAGCACCATCGAACGGCGTGCCGCGTCGCGTGCCAGCGCTTCGTGCGCGTCCAGGTGCGAGGTATCGGCCTCGCGCGCCGGATCCAGCGAGCGATAAGGGTCGTCGAGCAAACCGATGGCTTGCTTGAGTTCCAGCACGCGGCGCACCGCCGCGTCCAGCTCGGTCATCGGCACCTGGCCGGCGGCCAGCAGATCGGGCAGGTGCTCGGCGTAGAAGCCGCTCTGCATGCTCATGTCCAGGCCCGCGCGGAAAGCCTTGGCCGTGGCATCGCGGTCGTCGGCCGCGTAGCCATGCGCGACCAACTCCATGTCGGCGGTGTAGTCGGAGATCACCACGCCGGTAAAGCCCCATTCACCGCGCAGGATCTCGGTGAGCAACTCGTGGTTCGCGCTGGCTGGCACGCCATTGATGTCGTTGAACGAGGACATCACCGCCAGGGCACCCGCGTCGAAGGCGGCCTTGAACGGTGGCAGGTGCACGTCGCGCAGCGTCTGTGGCGAGATGTCCACGTAGTTGTATTCCATGCCCGCCGCCACGGCGCCATAGGCAGCGAAATGCTTGGGCGTGGCCAGCAGCGCGTCGGCGGCCTTGAGGTCGCTGCCCTGGAACCCGCGCACGCGCGCGGCGGCGAACCTGCACCCCAGCACCACGTCCTCGCCAGCGCCCTCGGCGCCACGGCCCCAGCGCTGGTCGCGCGCGATGTCCACGGCCGGTGCGAACGTCCAATGCAGGCCAGCCGCAGTCGCCTCGACCGCGGTGGCACGGGCGGTACGCTCGGCCAGGTCCGGCTCGAAGCTGGCGGCCTCGCCCAGCGGAATCGGAAAAACGGTACGCATGCCATGGATGACGTCGGCGGCCAGCAGCACCGGGATGCCCAGGCGGCTCTGTTCGACGGCCACCTGCTGGATCTGTCGGCCCAGTTCGGCGCCTACGCCGTTGAACAAGGTGCCCACCCGCCCGGCGCGCACCTGCTGCAGCACCTCTTCGGCGTTGTGGACGTTGGCCTCCGGGTTCACGTCCGGGGCAAACGGCCGGACCATGTCGGCGAACACCCCCAACTGCCCGACCTTTTCGTCGACCGTCATGCGGTCGATCAGCGATTGGATGCGATCAGCTGCCATGGAATCCTTCAAGAAAACGTTTACATGGCCGGCCATTCTAGCTTCCCTGCCCACCACCGGGGTGAAAGGCGGCATTGTCCGGGGGCGAAAGCGGGGTGGCAATCGATGCAGGTTTCCGCCACCGCTTCAGTGGGCTCAACTGACAGCCGCCTGGCCCGGAGCCGGTCCGGCTCAGTCCCGGCTGCGTTCGATGATGACCCCAACCGCCTTCGCCCCGCGCACCGCGCCCGGCTTGCTGAGCTTCAGGCGCAGCCACTGCACGCCGAACTCGTCGAGCACGATGGCCGCACAACGCTCGGCCAGCGTCTCGACCAGGCCGAAATCCGACTGCCCCACGAATTCGATCAGGCGCTTGCTGACCGCCTTGTAGTTCAAGGTATCGGCGATGTCGTCAGTGGCGGCCGGCTTGCGGTTGTCGAAACCCATTTCCAGATCGAACCGCAAGGTCTGGCGAATCCGTCGCTCCCAGTCGTAGATCCCGATCAGGGCATCGATGTCGAGACCTTCAATAAAGACTTTGTCCATGGGCAACGGGTCGGGCACGTGTGGAGGGCGACGGAACGGTACTAACGAGGGACGACGGATCAGCGTGGCGCCAGTGGTCAGGGTGCGACCGGCCCCGATGCCGTTCGCGTCTTGCCCGGCACGGCCGCCAGTGTCGCCATGTCCCAGCGCGGCGTCACGTGCACGGCGGCATCGTCTTGCTGGCCCGCCTCCAGGCGCAACGCCCCGGCAAAAGCGATCATCGCCCCATTGTCGGTGCACAACGAGGGGCGCGGAAAACAGACACGCCCACCGCGTTGCACCGCCATGTCCTGCAGGCGCGCGCGCAGGCGTTGATTGGCGCCTACCCCGCCGGCGACCACCAGGGTCTCGCAGCCCGCAGCATCCAGGGCTCGGCCACATTTGATCGCCAGGGTTTCCACCACCGCATCTTCGAACCCGCGGGCGATGTCCGCGCGCGTGGTCTCGCTCTGGTCACTGCCCCGCCAAGCCAGCAATACCTGGGTCTTCAGGCCGGAAAAGCTGAAGTCCAGGCCGGGCCGATCGGTCATCGGCCGGGCGAAACGGAACCGGCCCGGCGTGCCTTGCTCGGCCAGCCTGGCCAGTTGCGGACCGCCCGGGTACGGCAACCCCATGAGCTTGGCGGTCTTGTCGAACGCCTCGCCAGCGGCATCATCCAGCGTCTCGCCCAACAACCGATAGCTGCCGATGGCATCCACGGCCACCAGCTGGGTATGGCCGCCGGACACCAGCAGAGCCACGAATGGGGGTTCGGGCGGATCGTCCTCCATCAGCGGGGCCAGCAGGTGGCCCTCCATGTGGTGGACCCCGATGGCCGGCACATCCAGGGCCCAGGCCAGCGACCGGGCAACGCCGGCACCTACCAATAGCGCCCCGACCAGCCCCGGTCCCGCGGTGTAGGCCACGCCGTCCAGGTCCCGCACGCCCAGCCCCGCATCGGCCAGGGTCTGGCGAACCAGGGGCAGCAGCTTGCGCACATGGTCGCGACTGGCGAGCTCCGGCACCACGCCACCGTATTCAGCATGCAGGGCGATCTGGCTGTAGACGTGATGTGCCCGCAGCGCATGGCCCGTCGGCAGGGCCGTGTCGTAGACGGCCACGCCGGTTTCATCGCAGGACGATTCGATACCCAGGACTTTCATGACTCCATTGTGGACCCGCACGCGCCGGACACAAGACCCGGGGCTTGCGCCGCCATTTCAAGCCGCTATAATGCGCGGCTCACCGGGCGTGACCCGGTCATCATGTGTCCCGGAGATTCCATGCCCAGCGTCAAAGTCCGCGAGAACGAGCCCTTCGAGTTTGCGCTCCGCCGTTTCAAGCGCACCTGTGAGAAGGCCGGCGTGCTGGCCGAAACCCGCAAGCGCGAGTTCTACGAAAAGCCGACCCAGGAACGTAAGCGCAAGGCCGCTGCCGCGGTGAAGCGCCAGCTGCGTCGCTCGTCGCGCGACGTCACCAAGCGTCAGCGTCTGTACTGATCGGACGTTGTTCCTGTTCCGGTGGCCAGCGCTTGCATAGCGCGGCCCCCGGTAGCGGGGCCAGAAGCCGGCACGCGCAAGCGTCGCCGGCTTTTTGCATGGGCGTGTTCCAGCCCCGGCAGCCGGTCCCCTCGCCCATACACCCCCGCGGCACGACGCCGCGCATCCTTCCAGGTGCCCCATGACTCTCAAGCAGCAGCTCATCGACGACATGAAGACCGCCATGAAGGCGGGCGACAAGCACTCCCTGGGCGTGATCCGGCTGGTCAACGCCGCCATCAAGCAGCGTGAAGTGGACGAGCGCGTGGAGCTGGACGACGCCGCGGTGCTGGCCGTGCTCGACAAGATGGTCAAGCAGCGCAGGGACTCGGTCAGCCAGTTCGAGGCCGCCGCCCGCGAGGATCTCGCCGTCATCGAGCGCGAGGAGATCGTGGTGATCCAGCGCTACGTGCCGGCCAAGCTTGGCGAAGCCGACATCCTGGCCGCCATCCAGGCCGCCATCGCCGAGACCGGCGCCAAGGGTCCGGCCGACATGGGCAAGCTGATGGGTGTTCTCAAGCCCAAGCTGGCCGGGCAGGCCGACATGGGCCAGGTATCGGCACTGGTGAAGCAGCAACTCGCCGGCTGATCCCGGTTGGCCGGGCGATCAAGCGATCGCCCGGCCACCACGCCGCGCCTCAACGTGCCTGGCGGCAGTCCTTCATGTTGATGGTTCCGCCGGTGACGTTGTCCACCGTGCCTTCGAGCTTGGCCCAATCCTGGCCCTTCAACGTCGTGAAGAATGCCTTCTGGTCCGGCGCCATGTCGCACTGGATCTGGAACCGCATGGTGTTCATGTCGGCCCCATCCCGGATGGCCAGCAAGCCGCGGGTCTTGGTGACCAGGTAAGACACCTCGTCGGCGCCGCTGTAAGCGTTGTGCGACACCGTGTACAGCTGACCATCGACCCGGTACTTCCTGCCGATGTAGCGCGCGTAGAACGGCAGCAAGGCCTGCTCGGTCTGGTCGCTGGATTCGCGGCTGGCGGTACCGCCGACCAGCATGTCCTTGAACGACAACATGCCGGCACCGACTTGCGCGGTCTTCTTGGCTTCTTTTTCGAGCTTGGCCGACAGCGCTACGGCGTCGACGTCCTCATAGCGGTCCACGCCATCGGCCTCGCGTGCCGCAGCGGCGATCGCGTCGCCTTCCTTGCCGGCCTTCAACTTGCCCAGGATGTCGCACAAGCCCTTGCGCGCGTCCTCGTCCTTGACCACTTGCCCGCGCGCGAGCTTCACGATGATGCCTACCTGCCCGCCGGTATCGGCGGACGTCAGGAACACCATCGGGATGCGCACACTGGTGGTCTGCACGTAATAGAAATCACCGTTGCCCTTGGCGTCGTACAACTCGCCGCCGGTCTCGAACCCTTCGTCCTTGGCGTACTTGCGGACCTGGCCCAGCGCACTGCGTGGGGTGAGTCCAGCCACCGTCACCGCAGACTGCAGCACCTGGCCGTTTCTCGGATCGCCAATCGACTTGAAATTGTCTTGGCAGGAAGGCGCCGCCAGCGCCGCGAAAGACATCCCCAGGCACGCGGCCGCGATCATCGTTCTCTTCACAATCACATCTCCTTTGCGTTAATCGATTCCCAGGAGCGCGCACTGCCCCAGCGCATGCCCGGCTCGCACGCCCCTGTCCTTTCCACTGGGCTTTCCCCGCTGCAATCATAACGCCTCAATGGATCTGGACCCTCGCCTGCGCAAATACCTCGACCGCGTGCAGCGCAGCCTGCCGGTCGCCCTGGCCAATCGCTTCGTCGAGATCGACGTGCTGACACAGGCCGCCTCGCTCTCCTTCTACGCACTGCTCTCCCTGGCGCCCTTGCTGGTGTTGCTGTTGTGGTTGACGGCCTCGCTCTATCCGCCGGCACAGCAAGCGTTGATTGCGCAGATATCGCAGCTGGCCGGCACCAGCGCCGCGTCGGTGGCGCAAACCGTCATTACCAACGCCACCGATCAACCCGGGATCGGCACGATGGCCGGCGCATGGAGCACCTTGCTGCTGTTCTTGGGGGCCACGGCGGTGTTTGCGCAGCTGCAAAACGCGCTCAACCTGATCTTCCATACCGACCGCCTGCGCCTGGACGGCATCGTCGCGTGGCTGAAAAAGCGCGTGTTCTCCTTCGGGGTGGTGCTGGCGCTGGGCTTCCTGCTGCTGGTATCGATGATCGCGACCACCGCGCTGCAAGTGGCCTTCGCCCGCCTGCCCTCACTGCTGCCCGCCGTGGGTTACCTCACCACGATGCTGGTGTATGTAATGGCCTTCGCTTTCCTTTATCGCTACCTGCCCGATCGCCTGGTTTCCTGGCGGCAAGCGGTCCTCGGCGGCGTCATCACCGCATTGCTGTTTGGCCTGGGCCGCTACGGGATCGGGCTGTATATCGCCGAGGCTGCGCCGGGCAGTGCCTACGGCTCGATGGGCGCGCTGGTGGTACTGCTGGTGTGGATCTATTACGCGACCGTCGTGTTTTTTGTCGGAGCGCTGATCACCGCAGTGATCGACGAGCGGATCCGGGCCAAGTACCGCCTCGCCGAAGCCGGCGTAGACCCGGCCACGCCGCCGATTCCGCATCGGCCGCCACCGGAAACCTGAAGCTCTCGCTCCGCCCAGGCCCCACGCGCGTGGCATCCTATGGGGATGGCCCGCATCCCCGACGCTTTCATCGATGAGCTGCTCGCGCGCACCGACGTCGTCGAGGTGATCAGCGGCCGCGTGCCGCTCAAGCGTCAAGGCAAGGAGTACTCCGCTCGATGCCCGTTCCACGATGAACGCTCGGCCTCGTTCACCGTCTCTCCGACCAAGCAGTTCTACCACTGCTTCGGCTGCGGTGCGCACGGCACGGCGATCAGCTTTCTGATGAACTACGACCGCCTCGAGTTCCTCGACGCGGTCGACGAATTGGCCAAGCGCGCCGGCATGGAGGTGCCGCGCGACACCACGCAGCGCAACGCACAACAGCAAGACGACAGCCGCGATCTCTATGTCGCCCTGGAAGCGGCTTCACGCTTCTTCCAGAAGCAACTCGAAGGCAACGAAAAGGCAGGCAACTATCTGCTGTCGCGCGGCGTGGATGCCGACACCTCGGCGCGATTCTCCATCGGCTATGCGCCCGACGGGTACAGCGCGCTCAAGGATGCCTTGGGCACCGACGAGCGGCGGATGAAACTGCTCGATCGCGCCGGGCTGTTTTCCAAGAACGACCGAGGCCACGTCTACGACAAGTTTCGCGATCGGGTGATGTTCCCGATCTTCGACCGACGGGGACGCGTCATCGCCTTCGGCGGCCGCGTGATGGAGAAGGACGACGGGCCCAAGTACCTCAACTCACCGGAAACGGCGCTGTTCCACAAGGGTCGCGAGTTGTACGGCTTGTGGCAGGTTCGGCAGGCCCACCAGAAGATCGAGCGGCTGATCGTGGTGGAGGGCTACATGGACGTGGTGTCCTTGTTCCAGTTTGGCGTGACCCAGGCGGTCGCCACGCTCGGCACGGCCACCACGCCCGAGCACGCCGAGCTGTTGTTCCGCAACGCGCCGGATGTCTATTTCTGCTTCGATGGTGACAACGCCGGCCGCAAGGCGGGCTGGCGCGCGCTGGAGTCGGTGCTGCCGCGCATGAAGGACGGGCGCCAGGCGTTCTTCCTGTTCCTGCCCGATGGCGAAGATCCGGACACGATCGTGCGCAAGGAAGGCGCCGAGGCATTCGATACGCGACTGAAACAGGCCACGCCGCTGTCGCAGTTCTTTTTCGACGAGATGTCGCGCGAGGTCAACCTGGCCACCCTGGACGGTCGCGCCCGGTTGGCCGAGCGCGCACGACCGATGCTGGCCCAGATTCCCGATGGCGCCTTCGGCGACCTGATGCGTCAACAGCTTTCGCGCATGACCGGCGTGGGCGAAACATCCGGCGCCGGCGCGTCGCCGCCAGTGCGCCAGCCGATCAGGCCCGTGGCGCCGGCGCAGCGACGCAGCCTGGTCCGCAGCGCCATCGCGATCCTCTTGCAGCAACCTTCGCTGGTGCTGGGTATCCAGGACCATCGCGACTTCGCGGGGTTGCGCTTGCCGGGCGTGGAGTTGCTGTTGGAGCTGGTCGAGCTGGTACAGCAACGGCCAGACATCTCCACCGGCGCGTTGCTGGAACACTTCACCGAGCGAGAAGAGCGCGACGCCCTGCACAAGCTCGCCGCACAAACGCTGCCCGGTGATGCCGCCACCTGGGCGCAGGAATTGCACGACGTGGCCGTGCAGCTGGAGCGGCAGTTGCTCCAGCAAAGGCTGGAAGAGTTGCAGGCCAAGCAGCGCGCGCAAGGCCTGGACGAGACCGACAAGTACGAGTTGCGCGAACTACTCAAGGCGCGTGCCGGGTTCCGTTGAACACGCTCCGTCCTGTGCGTCCCACCTGCAAGGTATCGCGATGAAACATTGGCTGGCGCGATCGCGCCTGGACCCCTTCACCCTCGCCCTGCTGGGCACGATCACCCTGGCCTCGCTGCTGCCCCTGCGCGGTGGCGCCGCGGCCGTGATGGACGTTGCCACCGACCTGGCGATCGCCGCATTGTTCTTCCTGCACGGCGCGCGCCTGTCGCGCGAAGCGGTCCGGGCCGGCGCCCTGCATTGGCGCCTGCACCTGACCATCCTGGCCTGCACCTTTGTCTTGTATCCCTTGCTCGGGTTGTTGTTCCGGCCGGTGGCGCACGCGGCCCTGACGCCTGAGCTCTACATCGGCGTGCTGTTCCTGTGCGCACTGCCGTCCACCGTGCAGTCCTCCATCGCCTTTACTTCCATGGCCGGCGGCAACGTGCCCGCCGCCGTGGTCAGCGCCTCGCTATCGAGTCTGCTGGGCGTATTCCTCACGCCACTGCTGATGGGCATGCTCGCGGGCGCGCAGGGCGGGATGGCGCATCCGGCCCAGGCGATCGGGCAGATCCTGTTGCAGTTGCTGGTGCCTTTCGTGGCCGGCCACCTGCTGCGGCCCTGGATCGGCGGCTGGGTGGAACGCCGTCGGGCCGTGCTGCGTTACACCGACCAGGGCACCATCCTGCTGGTCGTCTATACCGCCTTCAGTGCCGCGGTGATCGAAGGCCTGTGGCGCAAGACGCCGGCACCGGCGTTGTTGGCGGTGGCCGGTTGCGCCATCGTCTTGCTGGGCGTGGCCATGACCCTGATCACCGTGCTGGCCCGTCGCCTGGGCTTTTCGCCCTACGACGAAATCCCCATCGTGTTCTGCGGCTCCAAGAAGAGCCTGGCCACCGGCGTACCGATGGCCAAAGTGATGTTTGCGTCCGGGAGCCTGGGCGCGATCGTGCTGCCGATCATGATCTATCACCAGATCCAGCTGATCGTCTGCGCCGTGATCGCCCAGCGCTACGCGCGACAGGGCAAGCCGTCAGCGTAGCGGGTGGCGCCGGCGCGGGCTTGCGTGCCAGGGGCGGCCGACGTCGGGCAGTCCCGGGGTGGCGTCCCGGAACGCTCCGGGTATCAAGACGGCGCGGGCGAGAGCCGTCAGGAGACCGCCAGCGGCGGTGGCACCCATAGCAGCAGGTAGTGGTCGACCAGCAGGAAAGCGAAAAGCGCCATGAGGTACAGGATCGAATAGCGGAACATCGCCATCGAGAACAGCTCATCCGGCGGTGCGAGCATGCGCCAGGCGTACCACAGGAAGACCGCGTTCAAGGCGATCGCACCCACCAGGTAAAGCACCCCGCTCATGCCGAACACCACCGGCAGCAACGTCACCACCGCCAGCAGCACCGAATACAGCAGGATCTGCTTGCGCGTGTACTCCACGCCGTGGGTCACCGGCAACATGGGAATGGAGGCCTTGGCGTAGTCCACGCGGCGGAAGATCGCCAGCGCCCAGAAGTGCGGCGGCGTCCACACGAAGATGATCAGCACCAGCAGCAACGAATAACCCCAGTCCCACGGGCCCTGCATGCCGGTCACCGCAGCCCAGCCCAGCAGCGGCGGCGCAGCGCCGGCCACCCCGCCGATCACGATGTTCTGGGGCGTGGCACGCTTGAGGAATACGGTGTAGATCACCGCATAGCCGATCAGCGAAGCGAACGTCATCACCGCAGTGATCACGTTCACCCACAACACCAGGATCGTCATCGAGATCGCGGTCAGGACGCAGGCGAACACCAGCACCTGGGCCGGGCGCACCTTGCCCACCACCAGCGGGCGCCACGAAGTACGCGCCATTTGCGCGTCGATCTGCGCGTCCAACAGTTGGTTGATCGAGGCCGCAGCCGAGGCCGCCAGCCAGATCCCCAGGAAGCCGAGCAGTCCCGAGGTCCACTGCGCCGCAGTCGGCAGGCCGGGAATGGCGAGCGCCATGCCCACCAGTGCGGTGAACACGATCAGCGCCACCACCTTCGGTTTGGTGAGGTCCCAGTAATCGCGTGCGTGCGCCAGCAGGTTCATGCCGGTGCCCGCAGTCGCGCAAGCAGGCTGACCAGCAGGAACAACAATGCCACCGCACCGGCGTTGTGCATTACCGCGACGGCCAGCGGCAGCGCCAGCTTCACGTTGAGAATGCCCAGCGTGACCTGCAATACCACCAGCAGGCCCAGTGCCACGGCCCAACCCCGCATGCCGGGCGAGCGTGACAAACGCCACGACAGCCACAACATATACGCGCCGACGACCACGGCCATCAAACGATGCGCCATCTGGATGGCGATGCGAGAGGCGCCATCCAGCACGCCGCCTTCGTAGTCCACGCCAACGCCGCGCCACAGCGTGAACCCTTCGCCAAAGTCATGCGGCGGCCACCACTGGCTCACGCACCGCGGGAAGTTGTCGGCCGACCAGCTGCCGCCACCGCAGGCCAGCGCGGCGTAATTGGCGCTGACCCAGCCACCCAGCGCGATCTGCAGCACCAGCAACGCCAGGCCCGCGCGGACGAACCACTTCAGGCGACCGGCATCGGCCAACGTGATCGGCAGATGCGTGGCGCGCCAGGCCATCCATACCAGCAGGCCGAACATCAGCATGCCGCCCAGCAGATGTCCCATCACCACGAGAGGCTTGAGCAGCAGTGTCACCGTCCACATGCCCAACAGGGCCTGGAAGATCACCACCGCCAGCGTCAGCACCGCGGCGCGGGCCAGGTCGATGTTCGACCAGCGCAATGCGGCAAGCAGCAGGATCGCCTCGCCTGCAATCGCCACGCCGGTCGCCCATTCGTGCCGCCCCGACATATAGAGCGGTATCGACAATGCCACCAACAGTGCCGCGGCGGCGATCCGGGCGATGCCCAGGCGACGGCGCCTCGCGGCCAGCAACGCCAGGATCAGGACCTCAATGCCGAGCGCACCGGCCAGGAAACGGTGGACCTGCTCACGCCAGGCCTTGTGTGTTTCCAACGGACGGATCTTGCTGGCCGCGTGCGCATTTGCCTCGCCGCTGGTCTGTGGCCAGGTGACGCGTCCATAGCAGGTAGGCCAGTCGGGACAGCTCAGCCCAGCATCGGACAGCCGCACAAACGAGCCGAACATGATGGTGCTGGCAGTGAACAACGCCGCCAGCCAGGCCATGCGATGGAAATGCCGGAACAGGACCGGCCGCGCGAACACATTCATCCCAGCACGCTCACTCGCAGGCTCACATCAGCTTCAACAGCTTGGCCAGGTCGGCACGCAATCCGCCCGCATCGAAGCCCGGGGCGTAGCGCAGCACGACAAAACCATTCGGATCGATCACGTACACCGGCGTGCCATGGGCGTCATCCACGCGCGGCAAGCCAGCAAGCAACGCCGGATCGGCCTGTACCACGCGAAGGGCAGGCATCGCGGGCAATCCCGCCGGCGGCGTGCCGATCCACAGCACGTCCACGTGGCTTGCGTTGTGTCCCATCAGTTGCCACACCTTGTCCAAGTCGGCGGCCAAGGCCATGCAGGAAGGCGCACAGTGGGCCGGCGGTGCCAGCGCGATACGCCAGGTGCGCTCGGCAGGCCGCCACTCATAGGCCGAACCGTCGGCCAGCCGGGGTGTCACCGCCCGCAGGTCGGCGGCGGGCGACAGCAACTCGCCGTGGTTTCGATTGACGGTCGGCTGCCACCCGCTGAAACGCAGGATGGCGGCCAACAGCATCGAGCCGAAGAACACGGCAAACAACGCAATGAGCTTGGCGCGTCCGCGTCGGTTCGGGCGCGGCGGGGCCGTCGTAGTGGAGTTCATGCGGTGGATTTTCTCACGGCGCGGCGTCGCGCGCCTGCCTGTCGCGCCAACGCGCCCGCAGCCCCAGCAGTGCCGCCGTCGCAAGCACCGCCAGTGCCAGGCCAAACCACTGCACGGCGTAGGCCAGGTGGCGCGCCGGCGGCAGGGTGTTGGGCAGCACGTCCAGGTCGCGGGTGTACCCCAGCGGCAAAGCCGGGTCCAAGCGCAAGACCTGCGACGAAATGTCGCGCAGCCCGAGGGTCTTTTCGATGGCGGTCCGATCGATCCGCGTTGCCAGCCAGGTGTCCGGTACCCCGGTGCTGCCCAGCGCCGGCCCCAGGGCCAGGCCGCTGGAGGGTGGCGGGGCCAGCATCCCTGCTACCGAATGCTGGCCGGAGACGCGCGTCAACTTCGGCAGTTGGCGATCGGGCGGCAATGGCAACCAGCCCAGGTCTATGAGCAACCGGGCGCCGGCGCCGCTATGCGCGAGCTGGTAGATGCGCACGCCCGCCCGTCCTTCATGCATCTGGTTGTCGAGCAGGATGCTCGCCGGTTCGAACGCCACCTCGCCCTGCACCCAGCGCAGCGCAGGCGATTGCCGGAGGGCTTCGTCGAGCGCCACGGTTCGCGTCCGCGCCTGGTCCGCCTGCAGCAGCAGCGCCTGCTTTTCGTGCATGCGCTCCAATTGCCACCGGCCCAGCAGTGCGAAAGCGATCGCCACCGCCAGGGCCAGCAGGCACAGTACCCAGCGCGTGTGGTGCCGCATCATGACAAGCGCCGCCAAAAAGAGTGCAATGCGGCTTCCGCTCCCGCCGACCCACTGCCTGTGAACGATTCGCTGAAGACTCTGCTGATTGTCGCGTTCCTGCTGATCATCGTCTGGCAACTCGGCGCCGGGCTGTATTACCTGCTAACCGACCGCGGCGACAGCAAACGCACCGTCAAAGCGCTGACCCGCAGGATCGGCCTATCGGTCGCACTGATCCTGCTGGTGATCCTGGGCATCTATACCGGCGTCATCAAACCGCACGGCCTGTGAGCATCCGCAGCCGCCGACGGGGCGGCTGCGGCGTCGCGTCAGAGCACGTAGACGAACAGGAACAGCGCCAGCCACACCACGTCGACGAAGTGCCAATACCAGGCCGCCGCCTCGAACGCGAAGTGGTGGTCGCGGGTGAAATGGCCACGCGCCGCCCGCAACCACATCACCAGCAACATGATCGTGCCCAGCAACACATGCGCGCCGTGGAAGCCGGTCAGCATGAAGAACGTCGACCCGTAGATGCCCGAACCCAAGGTCAGGTTGAGCTCGCGGTAGGCGTGGATGTATTCCTCCGCCTGGAAGAACAGGAACGTGCAACCCAACAGCACCGTGATGCCCTGCCAGATCAGCAGCTGGCGCCGGTTGCCGGCCTTCAGCGCGTGGTGCGCGATGGTCAAGGTCACGCCAGAGCTGAGCAGGATCAACGTATTGATCAGCGGCAGGCCCCAGGCGGGGATGGTCTGGAAATGGCCGCCGATGCCGCCGGGTCCGTTCGTCGGCCAGGCGTTGGAGTAGCCGTTCCACAGCAATTCGTTGGTGCTCACACCATCGCCGGCGCCGCCCAGCCAATACAGCCCGAACATGCGCGTGTAGAACAGCGCGCCGAAAAATGCGCCGAAGAACATCACTTCCGAGAAGATGAACCACACCATCCCCATCCGGAACGACACCCCGACCTGATGGTTGTATCGACCGGCGTTGGACTCGCGGATCACATCGCCGAACCACATGAACAAGGTGGCGACCAACATCGCGATCCCGGCAAAGAAGGCCCAACGCCCCCACGCCGCGTCGTTGAGCCAGGACGCCACACCGACCATGGTGACCAACATCGCAATCGAACCGACGAACGGCCATTTGCTGTGGCTCGGCACGAAATAGGCATTGGCATCGGGGCTGTGTTCGGCCATGTCGTTGCTTCCGGGTGCTTGTTAAGGGTGGATCGCTCTAGGGCGCGGCACGCGGCGAGCCTTGGGGCGCGCCAGCGGACAGCTCGGAGGTCAAGGCTTCGTTCTTGTAGAAGGTGTACGACAAAGTGATCGTGCCCACGTCTGCCGGCAGATTGGGATCAACGATGAAACGCAGCGGCATGTCGCGCGTCTCACCGGCTTGCAACGTCTGCGCAGTGAAACAGAAGCACTCTGTCTTGCTGAAGTAACCCGAGGCGCGCGCCGGCGCCACCGACGGCACCGCGCTGCCCACGATGGCGTGGTCGCTGGTGTTGCGCGCGAAGTACTTCGCCTCGTTGAGCTCGCCGGGGACCACGTCCATCGTCAACTGCTCTGGATGAAAGGCCCAGGGCAATTTGGAATTGACGCTGCCATCGAACTCTACCCGCACCATGCGCTTGCGCGCCGGCCCCGCCAGCGGTGCCTGCGCCTGTTGATGTCCGCCCGGTCCGCGCTCCACGCGGATGCCGAACACTTTCTCGCACGCGATGCGGTACAGCGGCACCAGCGAGAAAGTGAGCACGAACACGGCCACGACCACGCCGACCAGCTTCAGCAGGCCTGCCTGGGGACGCGGCGTGGGCGAAGGTGCGTTCAATGCGCGAGCACCCCACTCAAAATGAAAGCACCGTAGATCAGGATCGCCACCGCGGCCACCGACCACGCGGTACGGCGGGCACGCTGGCGCTGCAGGGCCGACACCGGATCCGAATCAGTGGCTGATGTCTTCATGGGCAAGGTCTCCCGGCTTGATGACTGGCGGTACGGTGAAAGTATGCGCAGGTGCCGGCGAAGGCACCGTCCATTCCAGTCCCTTGGCGCCTTCCCATGCTCGGTCTCCGGCCTTGGCGCCGTTGCGCAGCGAGGACAGCAGGATGCCCGCCATCAGGAACGGGGTGACGAACATGCCGAACGCGCCGATCGAGCTGATCAGGTTCCAGTCGGCGAACACCACGTTGTAGTCGGGGATACGACGCGGCATGCCGGCCAGCCCCAGGAAGTGTTGCGGGAAGAACAGCAGGTTGACGAACACCATCGTCCACCAGAAATGGAACTGCGCCCATTTTTCGTTGTACATCCGGCCGGTCCATTTGGGCCACCAGTAGTACACCGCGGCAATCAGCGCGAACACCGCGCCGGTGACCAGCACGTAGTGGAAGTGCGCAACGACAAAATAAGTGTCGTGGTACTGGAAGTCCGCCGGCACGATGGCCAGCATCAGCCCGGAAAAGCCGCCGATGGTGAACAGGATCACGAACGAGACCGCCCACAACATCGGCGCCTCAAAGCTCAACGAACCCTTCCACATCGTGCTGACCCAGTTGAAGACCTTCACGCCGGTCGGGATCGAGATCAGCATCGTGGCGAACATGAAATAAATCTCGCCCCCCAACGGCATTCCCACCGTAAACATGTGGTGCGCCCACACGATGAAGCTCAGGAAGGCGATCGCCGCGATCGCGTAGACCATGGCCTGGTAGCCGAACAGCGGCTTGCGGCTGAAGGTCGGGATGATCTCGCTGACCACGCCGAAACCCGGCAGGATCATGATGTAGACCTCCGGGTGCCCGAAGAACCAGAAGATGTGCTGGTACATCACCGGGTCGCCGCCGCCGGCCGCGTTGAAGAACGAAGTACCGAAGAACTTGTCGGTCAGCAGCATCGTGACCGCACCGGCCAGCACCGGCATCACCGCGATCAGCAGGAAAGCAGTGATCAGCCAGGCCCAACAGAAGATCGGCATCTTCAGCAGGTCGATGCCCGGGGCGCGCATGTTGAGCACGGTTGCGATGATGTTGATCGCGCCCATGATCGAGCTGATGCCGGCCACGTGGATCGCGAACACGCTGAAGGCGACGTTGTAGCCACCCTGCAGCATCAGCGGCGGGTACATCGTCCAACCGCCGGCCGGCGCGCCACCGGGCAGGAACAACGTCACCAGCAGCATCGAGAAGGCCACCGGCAGCAGCCAGAACGACCAGTTGTTCATGCGTGGCAACGCCATGTCCGGCGCGCCGATCTGCAGCGGGATCATCCAGTTGGCCAGGCCGACGAACGCCGGCATCACGCCACCAAAGATCATCACCAGGGCATGCACGGTGGTCATCTGGTTGAAGAATTCGGGCTTGACGAATTGCAGGCCCGGCTGCATCAGCTCGGCGCGGATGATCACGCTCATCGCCGCCCCGATGACGAACATGATGAACGAGAACCCCAGGTACAGGGTGCCGATGTCCTTGTGATTGGTCGAGAAGAACCAGCGCTCGACAAAGCTCTGCTGGTGGTATCCGTGGTGATCGACTGCGGTATGCGCCATGACGGAGGACTACCTTTCGAAGACGAAACGTGGGTTCGGATCAGCCGCCGGGAGCCGGCGGCGGGGGCGCATTTTCAGCCGGAACCGCGTTCGCGGCGCCGGGCTCCGGTGCGCTTGCAGGCGTTGCCGGAGCGGCCGGTGCAGGCTTGGGCTTGCGCTCGGCCAGCCAGCGCTGGAACTCGGCCTTGGGAAGCGCCTCGACCACGATCGGCATGAACCCATGGTCCTTGCCGCACAGTTCCGCGCATTGCCCGCGATACACACCGGCCTGCTCGATGTCGGCCCAGGCCTCGTTGATGAAACCGGGCACCGCGTCCTGCTTCCAACCCAGCGCGGGCACCCACCAGGCGTGGATGACGTCGTCCGAGGTGATCACGAAGCGGATCTTGGTATCGACCGGCACCACGAGGCGATTGTCGACGTCGAGCAGGTAATGCGGGTCGCTGGCGGTCGTCGGCGTTTCGCCGCTCTGGCGCACGCGGTCGGAGTGGCGGTCCAGGCGGCTGGTGAACGACACGCCCTCGCCCAGGTACTCGTAGCGCCACATCCATTGGTAACCGGTGACCTTGATGGTCATTTCCGAGTCACGCGTGTCGTACATCGCGATCAGCTTCGCCGTTGCCGGCCAGGCCATCGCGATGAGGATCAACACCGGGATGACCGTCCAGACGATCTCGGCCTTCGTGTTGTGCGTGAACTGCGCCGCGACCGCGCCCTTGGACTTGCGGAACTTGAAGATCGCATAGCCCATCGCACCAAAGACAATCACGCCGATCACCGCACACACCCACAGCGCCATCATGTGCGCTTCATAGGCCATGCGCGCGGTATGCGTGACGCCGCGCCCCATATTCAATTGCCACGGCCTCGGATCGGCCGATTGTGCCCAGGCGACCGGCGCCAGCAGCCACGTCGCCAACGCGATCATCCATCCCCAACCCCGAACATCACCGCACCCACTGTTGCGTTGCTTCATTGCCTAGACCCTTGCGTAATCGTTGGGCGTCATCGGTTTCGGCCATCGGCGGCCGCCAGCAAGTTCTTCAATTTTTCTGCCAGCAGTTGCCGTTCGGCGGGTCCCAGGAAACTGCCGACCTCAACCGCGCGGGCGCCACTGGCCAGCCAAACCCTGTCGTCAAACCCCACCTGGAGCCGCACCCAATGGGGATGCGCCTGGAACACGGCCGGCGACCTGGGTGTCGGGAAGACCTCAACAGCGGCCGGCCCCACCCGGATCGCTTCCTCGCGCTCCCCGCTGCGCCAACACTGCCGCAACGCCAAACCCACCAGAACACTGTGCAACAGCGCGAAGACAGGGGCAAAGACATTCCCGGCCCACCATCCCAACCCTGCCGCCAACCACATCGCCCCAGCCAGTGCGGCGAACAACATGAGGAATTGCCGCGCCGTCATTGCCCGTGGCGGTCGCAGCCGCAGCTGCGTGGCCAAACCAGGGGTAGAAAACGACAACACTTCGATCATGCCGCGCCCGCGCTCCCAGCCGCGGAAAACGATTCGATAGTAGCCCCCCGTGCGCGCAACGGACAAGCATTCAGGCCCGGTTTGCGATGTTGCACCGCAACCAGAAAAGGCCAGCAAATCAAATATTTCGCCGGAAATGCTGGGGTATGAGGTCGGCGGCACCCATGCAGAAAAAGGCGGCAGGGCCGTCGTTTCCCGACAAGTGCGCCGGCTCACGGCGGACCTAGAATGGCGGCAGTTTCCCAAGCCAACACCTCATGAGCGCCCAGCCCGATACCGGCCCGTCCGGTTCCACCGCCTCCTTCCCCCCGCTGCTTTGGCCCGAGCTGCCGCCCGCCGGCGGCGCTTTGCGCGCGGCCATCACCGCCGCCTGGCTCAAGGACGAGTCCGAACATGTCCGCGAGCTGCTCGAACAGGCCCGCCTGCCAGCCGCCGAGCAGGCGCGCGTCCAGGCCGTGGCCGCCGACCTGGTCAGCCGGGTGCGCGCGCGCGCGCAGGACCAGGGCGCGATCGAGGCCTTCATGCGCCAGTACGACCTGGGCAGCGAGGAAGGCGTGCTGCTGATGTGCGTGGCCGAGGCGCTACTGCGCATCCCCGACCAGGAAACCGCCGACAAGCTGATCCGCGACAAGCTGGGCGATGCCGACTGGAAGAAGCACATGGGCGAAAGCGACTCGGTGCTGGTCAACGCCTCGACCTGGGGGTTGATGCTCACCGGCAAGCTGGTGCAGATCAACGACCTGACCCGTGCCGACGTACCGGGCGCCTTCAAGCGCCTGATGGGTCGCGTTGGCGAGCCAGTGATCCGTCTGGCGGTTCGGCAGGCCATGAAGATCATGGGCCACCAATTTGTGATGGGCCGCACGATCGGCGAGGCGCTCTCGCGTTCCCGCAAGGGAGACAACGCCAACTACCGGTACTCCTTCGACATGCTGGGCGAGGGCGCCCTGACGATGAAGGACGCCCATCGCTACCTGCAGGCCTATCGCGACGCGATCCACGCCATCGGCAAAAGCGGCCCGAACGGCAACTTCCTGGGCACCGACGTCTTCGCCGCACCCAGCATCTCGATCAAGCTCTCGGCGCTGTATCCCCGCTATGAGCATGCCAAGCGTGAGCGGGTGTTGGCCGAATTGGCCCCCGGCGTATTGGAGCTTGCACAACTGGCCAAGTCCTACGGCATCGGCTACACCGTCGATGCCGAAGAGGCGGATCGCCTTGAACTGTCACTGGACCTGATTGAGCGCACGTTCTCAGACCCGTCCCTGGACGGCTGGGAGGGCTACGGGCTGGCCGTACAGGCCTACCAGAAACGCACGCCGTACACGATCGACTTTCTCGCCGACCTGGCGCGCCGCGTGGGTCGCCGCATCCCGGTCCGCCTGGTCAAAGGCGCCTATTGGGACGCCGAGATCAAGCGTGCCCAGATCGATGGCTTGCCGGGGTACCCGGTATTCACGCGCAAGCAGAGCACCGACGTCTCCTACCTGGCCTGCGCCCGTCGCATGTTTGGCCACCTCGATGCGCTCTACCCGATGTTCGCGACCCACAACGCACAGACGATCGCCTCGATCCGCGCGATCGCGGGCAACAAGGCGTACGAGCACCAGAAGCTGCACGGCATGGGCGATGACCTCTACGCCGAGGTGATCCCGCCAGACCGGCTGGACCTGCCTTGCCGTGTGTACGCACCCGTTGGCTCGCACGAGGACCTGCTTCCCTACCTCGTGCGCCGACTGCTCGAGAACGGCGCCAACTCCAGTTTCGTCAATCGCATCACCGACGAGAGCGTTGCCATCGAAGACCTGATTCGCGATCCGGTCGATGCCGTCTCCTCGTTCGCTTCCATTCCCCATCCCAAGATCCCGCTGCCAGTGGAACTGCTGCGCAGCCAGAACCAGAACAGGAAGAACTCCATGGGCGCCAACCTCGCCAACGACCACGACCTGCGCCATCTCGCCGAGCAGCTCAACGCTGCGGTCAAGCCGTGGAAGGCCGCACCACTGGTGCCGGGCGTGTCGTCCACCGGCGAGTCGCTGGCAGTCACCAACCCCGCTGATCGCCGCCAGACCGTGGGCCACTGGCAGGCGGCCGATGCCGCCGTCGTCGAAAGGGCGCTCTCCAACGCCGTGGCTGCCCAACCGGCATGGAACCGGACCCCGGCCGCCAGCCGCGCGACCATCCTCGAGCACGCGGCCGATCTGCTGGAATCGCGCATGCCCGAGTTCATGGCCCTGTGCGTCAAAGAGGCAGGAAAGACCCTGCCCGACGCCATTGCCGAGGTACGCGAAGCGGTCGACTTCCTGCGTTATTACGCCGGCCAGGCGCGCGCGCAGTTCGGAGCACCCGAACGCCTGCCCGGCCCGACCGGCGAGTCGAACGAACTGCAACTCCAGGGTCGCGGCGTCTTCGTCTGCATCAGCCCGTGGAACTTCCCGCTGGCGATCTTCCTGGGTCAGGTGGCGGCTGCACTCGCCGCCGGCAACAGCGTCATCGCCAAGCCAGCAGAGCAAACCAACCTCATCGGCTATCACGCCGTCAGGCTGCTGCAGGAAGCGGGCGTGCCGGAAGCAGTGGTCCAATACCTGCCGGGCGACGGTGCCACCGTCGGCGCCAAACTCACCCAGGATCCGCGTGTGTCCGGCGTGGCATTCACCGGATCCACCGACACCGCCCGAATCATCAATCGAACCCTGGCCGCGCGCGACGCCGCCATCGGGGTACTCATCGCAGAAACCGGTGGCCAGAACGCATTCATCGCCGACTCGTCGTCGCTGCCCGAAGCCGTCGTCAAGGACGCCATCGCCAGCGCCTTCATGTCGGCCGGCCAACGCTGCTCGGCCGCGCGAGTGCTGTTCGTCCAGGAGGACATCGCCGAGAAGGTGATGACCATGCTCGCTGGTGCGATGGCCGAGCTGAAGGTCGGCGATCCAGGCTTGCTCTCGACCGATGTCGGTCCGGTCATCGACGTCGATGCCCTGGACATCCTGCAGCAGCACGCCCGTCGCATGGACGGCGAGGCACGCCTGATCGCCGCAGCCGCAGGCGACGAGTCAGCAGTCCACGGCACGTTCTTCCCGCCCCGTGCGTACGAACTGCAGTCCCTCCAGCAACTGCCGCGCGAGATATTCGGCCCGGTTCTCCACGTGATCCGCTGGAAGGCCGACCAGCTGGATGCCGTCATCGAGCAGATCAATGCCACCGGCTACGGCCTGACGCTGGGCGTGCATTCGCGTATCGACGAGACGATCGAGCGCATCGCTTCGCGGGTCAACGTTGGCAACGTGTATGTAAACCGCAATCAGATTGGCGCAGTGGTTGGCGTCCAGCCTTTCGGTGGCCAGGGCCTTTCCGGCACCGGCCCCAAGGCGGGCGGACCGCACTACCTGCTGCGCTTCGCGACCGAGAAGGTGGTGACGATCAACACCACCGCGGCCGGCGGCAACGCATCGCTGTTGACGCTGGGCGACTAATCCGTCGCAGCATTCAAGGGAGGGCGGGATATCCCGCCCTTTTTTTGTGTCCGCGACAAAGGACGACAGCGCCGTGTCATGGCGCCGGATTATCTGCGTCGATCTCTGTCGCACGCGCGGAGCGCATATTTTCTTGGCGAGCCCTCTTGCAAGTCATGGACCAGTCTCGCCGAGTCCTGACCAGCGCAATTCGCAGGTTACCCAAGCCAGGCGTCATTGATTGCGAGGCGGGAACGACGGCGCGGGGGGTTCGCATTAACCAGGGCGGTGGCAAGCCGGCCAGCGGCGGGTTCTGACAGGCGCTGCGGTGGAATTAACTTCGCCGGCGGTGGCTGGTGCTGGATTAAACGGCGCTGCATTAACTGCGGCCGGGCAAGGATTAACTAGCGCACGCTGCGGCACGGCCACGCGATTAAGTAGCCGGCCGCGGAGCGAGTTGTTTTAGTGACGCACAAAGACAAACCCCCCAGCATGGCTGGGGGGTTTGAGGGTAAAGACCCTGGCGATGACCTACTCTCGCATGGGAAGCCCACACTACCATCGGCGCAGCTGCGTTTCACTTCCGAGTTCGGGA
>DASWQJ010000066.1:0-16524 GCA_036403795.1 Stenotrophomonas sp. | reverse complement strand
GATCGCCAGATCGTGCAGGTGCCCTGCCGTGCGCTGATCTGGCAGAACGGCAGCCTGCACTGCCTCACCATGCAGTTGCCTGCCGGCCTGCTGGGCTGAAGACCATGGGCCGACCGCCGTGCGGTCGGCGTTATATCCGGGCGCGCTACCCTGTGCGCCCCCTTACGGATCTGCTTCCATGACCCGTCAAACCCTGACCGTCGCGCTCATCCAGGAGCGCAACCATGGCGATGCCCCCACCAATCTGGCGGTGATCGAAAGCCGCGTCGCCGAAGCGGCCGCCCAAGGCGCCCAACTGGTGTTGCTGCAGGAATTGCACAACGGACCGTATTTCTGCCAGCACGAGTCGGTGGGCGAGTTCGACCTGGCCGAGTCCATCCCCGGCCCCAGCACCGAGCGCTTGGGCGCACTGGCGCGCAAGCACGGCGTGGTCATCGTCGGCTCGCTGTTCGAGCGCCGCGCCGCTGGCCTGTACCACAACACCGCGGTGGTGCTGGAGAAGGACGGCACCTTGCTGGGCAAGTACCGCAAGATGCACATCCCCGATGATCCGGGTTTCTACGAGAAGTTCTATTTCACCCCGGGCGACATTGGCTTCAAGCCGATCGACACCTCGGTGGGCCGCCTGGGCGTGCTCGTGTGCTGGGACCAGTGGTATCCGGAAGCGGCCCGCCTGATGGCATTGGCCGGCGCCGACCTGCTGCTCTACCCGACCGCCATCGGCTGGGATCCGGACGACCAACAGGACGAGAAGGACCGCCAGCGCGATGCCTGGATCCTGAGCCATCGTGGCCATGCGGTCGCCAACGGCCTGCCGGTACTGTCCTGCAATCGGGTGGGCCACGAGCCTTCGCCGCTGGCATCTGACAAACCTGTCGGAGCCTCGGGCATCCAGTTCTGGGGCAACAGCCACGTGCTGGGACCGCAGGGCGAATTCCTGGCCGAAGCCGGCGCCGACCCCACGGTGCTGGTGTGCGAAGTGAACCTCCAGCGCAGTGAGCACGTGCGCCGCATCTGGCCATTCCTGCGTGATCGCCGGATCGATGCCTACGACGACCTGCTCAAGCGCTATATCGACTGATCACCGGAATCTGTCCATGTCCCTGCAACTGCGTGAAGCCACCGAGGCCGACATCCCGGCCATCACCGCGATCTATGCGGTGGAAGTGACCGACTTCGTCAACACCTACGAATACGACGTGCCGGACGCTGCCGAAATGACGCAGCGCATGCGCAACCTGCTGGCCGCCGGTTATCCGTACCTGGTCGCCGAACTGGACGGTCGGGTGGCCGGCTATGCTTATGCAGGCAGTTACCGCGCTCGCATTGCCTATCGCCAGACGGTGGAGAATTCGGTGTACGTGGCGGCCGACGCACAAGGCCACGGCATCGGCTCGGCCTTGATGCAACGGCTGATCGAAGAGTGTGAGCGGCGCGACTACCGGCAGATGGTGGCGGTGATCGGCGAGCCCGCCAACGTGGCCTCGATCCGGCTGCACGAGCGATTCGGTTTCCAACTGGTGGGTGTGTTCAAGGGTTTGGGACGCAAGCACGGTCGCTGGCTGGATACCGTGCAGATGCAACGACCGTTGGGCCCCGGCACCACCGCGGCACCTCTTGATGAGTGACACGATGAACGCAACAACCCTCGCCGGCACGGATGAACTGTTGTCCGGCCAACCCCACCGCATCGTCGAACGCGATGGCGTGCGCTATACCCTGCTCGGCACTGCGCATGTGTCCCAGGCCAGTGTCGCGGCCGTGGAAAAGGCCATCGACAGCGGCCGATTCGATGCGGTGGCCGTCGAGCTGGATGCACAACGGCTGCAGGCATTGACCGACCCGGACGCGCTCGCGCAACTGGACCTGGTCCAGGTGATCCGCAAGGGGCGCGTCGCCCTGTTCGCGGCCAACCTGGCCTTGGCGGCCTACCAGCGCCGGCTCGCCAAACAGCTCGAGATCGAGCCCGGCGCCGAGCTCAAGCAGGCGGTGCAACTGGCCAAGGCACATCACCTGCCAGTGCAGCTGATCGACCGCGAAGTCGGGCTGACCTTCAAGCGCGCATCCGCGCGGTTGGGCTGGCTCGGCAAACTCAAGCTGGCCGGCGGCCTGCTGACGGGTCTGTTCGCCAGCGACGAGGTCGGCGAGGAGGAAATCGAGAAGCTCAAGCAGGGCGACATGCTCGAAGCGAGCTTCGGCGACTTCGCCAGCGAAAGCCCCGAGCTGTACCAGGCCATCATCGCCGAGCGCGATCAGTACATGGCCGCGAGGCTGCGCGAAGAGGCCGGTGCAGGCGCGCGCTCGGTGCTGGCGGTGGTCGGTGCCGGCCATCTGGCGGGCCTGGCTCGCCATCTGGCCGAGGACACGCAGTCACCGGCGGCGCTGCGCCAATCCCTGGAAGAGGTCACCCAGCGCCGCCGCATCCCGTGGATCACGCTGGGCGTAATGGCCGTGGTGATCGGCGGCATCGTGTTCGGTTTCTGGCACGGCGGCATGGCGATGGGCGTGAACCTGCTGCTGCAATGGGCGATGTACACGGGCGGCTTGGCGGCACTCGGCGCACTGCTGGCCGGCAGCCATCCGCTGAGCATCCTGACCGCGGCCGTGGTCGCGCCGTTCAAGCCGTTTCGCCTCAGCGTGCCGACCGGTGCCTTCGCCGCGCTGGTCGAGGTGAACATGCGCAAGCCGGGCTACAACGACTTCCTGACCCTGCGCGACGACGCACAGACGGTGCGCGGCTGGTATCGCAACCGCGTCTCGCGCGTGGTGCTGACTTTCATGCTGACCAACATCGGCAGCGGCACCGGCCTGTGGCTCGCGGGCATCCATATCATTCAGCGGCTGTAGGCACATCGTGATTTGATGCAGTTCGCAAAAACCTGCGTTCGAAAGAGCGCAGGTTTTTTTCAATAAGCCCGCGCCTGCTGGTTATCGCAATGCGTTCCCGCGCGTGATTGGCCATGATGATCGCCAGGCTTGCTGCGATTTTTCCAATTCTTACCATCGGATGGACTGACTAGGATGCGCGACCGGGATCGATCCCGTCTCATGCGCCGGTTCGGTTCGTCTTGCCCACTTCCCCGTCTCCTTCTCCTTCGATCGCTGCGAACGCTGCCGTGGTCTCCGGCGCCGCAAGCCTGGCGATGCTGGCGCAATTGCATGGCGTCGCGGCGTCGTTCGAGGCACTGGCGCGGGAACTGGAATTGGCCGAAGGCGGCCTGCCGCCCGGTGAGTTGGTCCTGGCCGCCCGCCGACTTGGACTGAAATGCCGCGCGGTGACCACGAGCACGTCGCGCCTGGAGCGCACGCCGCTTCCCGCCATCGGCATCGACAGGGACGGCCGCTACTTCGTGCTGGCGAAGGTGGCCGACGCGCGCATCCTGTTGCACGACCCGCTGGAGTCGCGAACCTGGACCCTGCCGGCTGCCGAGTTGGGAGAGTACTGGAGCGGACAACTGCTGCTAGTGCAGGCGAAGGCTTCCCTGGGCGGTGCGTTGTCGCGCTTCGACCTGTCCTGGTTCATTCCGGCCATCGCCCGCCATCGCCGCGTGCTGGGCGAAGTGGTATTGGCGTCGTGTGCGCTACAGCTGTTTTCCCTGGTGACGCCGCTGTTCTTCCAGGTCGTCATGGACAAGGTGTTGGTCAACCGCGGGCTTTCCACCCTGGACGTGGTGTCCGTCGGGCTGCTGTGCGTGCTGTTGCTGGAGAGCGGCCTGTCGGCGCTGCGCGGCCACCTGCTCGCGCACACCGCGGCACGGATCGACATGGAGCTTGGCACGCGCCTGTTCCGGCACCTGATCGCGCTGCCGCTGGCCTATTTCCACGTTCGCCGCGTCGGCGACTCGGTGGCGCGGATGCGCGAGCTGGAGAACATCCGCGGCTTCCTGACCGGACAGGCGATCACCTTGGTGCTGGACCTGGCGTTCTCGCTGGTGATCGTCGCCGTGCTGCTGCTCTACAGCGGCCAGCTGACGCTCGTCGTGCTGGCATCGTTGCCGGTGTATTTCCTGATTTCCTTCATCGCCACGCCGATCCTGCGCCGTCGCCTGGAGCAGAGCTTCCAGCGCGATGCCGAAACCCAGGCGCTGCTGGTGGAAACGGTCAGCGGCGTGGACACCGTCAAGTCGATGGCCGTGGAATCGCAATTTTCCCGGCGCTGGGATGCCCGCCTCGCCGCGCACGCCAGCGCCGGCTTCCGTACCCAGGCGATGGCCAATTACGCCGGCGAAGCGGTATCGCTGGTCGGCAAGCTGGTCACCGTCGGCACGCTATGGCTCGGTGCCCGCCTGGTCATCGACGGCAAGCTGAGCGTCGGGCAGCTGATCGCGTTCAACATGCTCGCCGGTCGCGTGGCACAGCCGATCATGCGCCTGGCGCAGTCTTGGACTGATTTCCAGCAGGTGCGCGTATCGGTCGACCGGCTCGGCGACATCCTCAACACCCCCGCCGAGGGTGCGAGCCAGGCGTCACAGCAAATGCCTCCGATACAGGGGCGCATCGAGTTCGAGGACGTGCGCTTCCGCTATCGCCCGGACGGCCAGGAGGTCCTGCACGACATCCGGCTGAGCATCGCGGCTGGCGAAATGATCGGCATCGTCGGTCATTCCGGGTCCGGCAAGAGTACGGTGACGCGGCTGCTGCAACGCCTGTACCTGCCCGATGGCGGACGCGTGCTGATCGATGACATCGACCTGAGCCAGGTCGACGTGGGCTCGCTGCGACCGCAGATCGGCGTGGTCCTGCAGGAAAACCTGCTGTTCCGCCGCAGCATCCGGGAGAACATCGCGCTGGCGCAGCCCGGCGCCATGCTGGAGGCGGTCGTGCAGGCCGCGCGCACGGCCGGCGCGCATGAATTCATCACGGCGCTTCCGCAGGGCTACGAGACGCTGGTCGAGGAACACGGCAGTTCTCTTTCCGGCGGGCAGCGCCAGCGCATCGCCATCGCGCGCGCCCTGCTCGGCGATCCGCGCATCCTGATCTTCGACGAAGCGACCAGTGCGCTGGACTACGAGTCCGAACGCGTGGTCCAGGACAATATGCAGGCCATCCGCCGTGGACGCACGGTGCTGGTGATCGCACATCGCCTGAGCGCGGTCCGCAGCGCGGATCGCATCGTGGTCATGGACAACGGCACCATCGTTGAAACCGGCGACCACGCGTCGCTGGCCCGGGCCAATGGCCACTACGCGCGCCTTCACGCGCTGCAGCAGGCATGACGATGCGCCTATCTGACAATGGGCGGCGGATGTCCGCCTTCCTGCAACGGCACTACCAGGCACGCAAGGCAGCCCGGGAAGATCGACTGCTCGCGCACGAACTGGAATTCCTGCCCGCCGCGGACGCGCTGCGCGAGACACCGCTGCATCCGGCGCCGCGTCTATTGCTGTATCTCATCCTGCTGACCGCCGCACTGGTGCTGCTATGGGCCTTCCTTGGGCGCGTGGACGTCATCTCGGTCGCTCCGGGGACCGTGCTGGCCAATGGGCGCAGCAAGGTCATCCAGAGCGAGATCACTGCCACCGTGAAAACCATCCACGTGGCTGAAGGCACGCCGGTGCGGGCCGGGCAGCGGCTGCTGGACCTGGACCCCAGCCTTACCGAGGCTGACCTTGCCAAGCTGGCCAACCAGCGCCGCGCGGCACGGATGGACCAGGCCTATTCCGAAGCGATGCTGGCGGCAATCGACAACGACATCCGTACCGTGGCAACGGCGTCCCTCGACATGGAGGCCGCCGAGCGCGAAGGATTCCAGGCGCGCCTGGACGCAGGCCTCGAAGAGCTGCGCGCACGCCTACAGCAGAGTGACTCGAAGCTGGCCCAACAGCAGGCCGACGCCACGGCGTTGCGGTCCTCGATCGCGCTCGTGCGCGAAACGCTTCCGATCAGCGAAGAACAGGCCGCGGACTACCGCCGGCTCCTGGAAGGCAAGTTCGTGGCCAAGCATGCCTGGCTGGAACGCGAGCGCCTGGTGCTGCAGCAACGGCGGGAACTGGCGATCCAACGCGCCAACCTGTCCCGTGCCGAGGCGGCCGAGCGCGAAACCGGCCAGCAGCGGGCGCACGTCGTGGCGCAGGCCCGACAGTCGCTGCTGGAACTGCAGCTGGAAAGCAGCCGCCGGATCGCGCTTCTCGACGAAGAAATCAAGAAGGCCCGGCGCAGCAATGGACTGATGCACCTGACTTCGCCGGTGGATGGCGTCGTCCAGGACCTGGCTGTCAGTGCGCCGGGTGCGGTGGTCACGAGCGCCCAGCCCGTGTTGCGGGTCGTGCCGTCAGGGGTGCCGATGGAGGTGGAAGCGCTGGTGCAGAACCGCGACGTCGGGTTCATCCGCGTCGGCCAGGTGGCGCGCATCAAGGTGGACAGCTACGACTTCACGCGGTTCGGCATGTTGTCCGGCCGAATCCATTCCATTTCGCGTGACGTGGTTCCCGACACGAGGGAAGGCGCCACCTACCGCGTGCGCATTCGCCTGGCGCCGCTGGCCCCCGGCGCCGCCCTATCGCCCATGCCCCTGTCGCCCGGGATGACGGTGCGCGCGGAGATCACCACCGGACGTCGGCGCGTGATCGATTACTTCCTCTCCCCCCTCGAGTCGCGCCTGAGCGAAAGCCTGCGGGAGCGCTGACCTTCTTCCTCCCCCGAAGACCAAAGGAGCCATCCAGCCCAGTAACGAAATGCAGGTACCACCTCAAATCACTGAAACAACAGTTCCCATCCCAACAAGAGACTTCAACTCATGAAAACCAACATCAGCAGCTTCACCTTCGGTAACGCCATCCTGCAGTCTTCCGGCGCCAAGTCGGGCATCTGGATCAACGGCCAGAAGCTGGAAGCCGGCCAGCCGGTCGTGATGGGCACCAGCAGCAAGGTAGTCGTGGTGAACGGGAAGGTCGTGTCCAACGAAACCGAAAAGCTGATCGGCACGCTGGCCACCTTCACCTCGTCGAACGGCGGCACGTTCAACACGCTCGCCTTCTCGCACCGCGAGGCAAGCAACCTGATCTCGCGCGCCGCCTAATCCGCGGGCGGACCGGAGGAACGGACCCGCTCGTGGGACGCGCCTCCGGTTGCTGACAAAGACGCCGCGTCGGTCCTTCCGGACCGGCGCGGCGTTCTGCAGTCATCGCCTGGATCATCGACGGCGGCTGCGCCGGACCGTCGCGATTGCCCCGTCAGGCGACGACCTTCTCTTCGTACTCCGGCGCACGGTTGCCGCGCGCGCGCCGCACCAGCCGCGCGACCCCGCTGCTGAGATCGTCGAGGATGGCGTAGATCGTCGGCAGGAACAGCAGGCTGACCACCGTCGAGAACGCCAGGCCACCGGCGATGGCGCGGGCCATCGGGTAATACGGCGGGCCATCGCTGAACATCGTGGTGCTGGTCAGCGAGATCGGCACCATCGCCAGGATCGCGGTGCCCATGGTCATCATGATCGGCCGCAGCCGCTCCCTGGAGCCTTCGACCAAGGCCTGGGTGCGATCCATGCCGCGTCGGCGCAGGTTGTTGATGTGCTCGATCATCACGATGCCGTTGTTCACCACCACGCCCATCAGCACCAGGATGCCGATGAAGGACATGATCCCGAAGGTCGTGCCCGTGACCCAGAACAACCAGAACACGCCGAAGATCGAGAACAGCACGCCGCTCATGATGGCCGCCGGGAACAACAGCGACTCGAAGACCGCCGCCATCACCACGTAGATCATCACCAGCGCCAATACCAGATTGAACAGCATCTGCTTCATTGCCTCGCCATCGTCCTGGTTGTCGGACCCGTCGAAGGTGAAGCTATAGCCCGCCGGGAAGCTCATGTTCTTGAGCACCGACTCCATCGCCTTGCGCCCATCGGGCACTGTGACCTTGTCGCCCAGGTTGGCCTTGATGGTCAGCGTGGTCTGGCGATTGGTGCGGCCGATCTGCGTGGCCGAAGGCCGGATCTGCACATCGACCAGGCTCAGCAGCGGCACGGAGCGACCATCCTTGGTGCGCACGGTAAAGCTGGCCAAGTCTTCGGGCCGGCTCTTTTCTGCACCGGCAAAGCGGACCCAGACCGGCACTTCGTTGTCGCCGCGACGGAACTCGCGCAACGGCGAGCCACGCAGGGCCAGACCGACGAAACGGGCGACCTCATCGGCGCTGAACCCGAATGCGGCGGCACGCTCGCGATCCACCCGCACGGCCAATTCGCTGGTGCGATCGCCGTTGTCGATGCGAACGTCCCGCAATTCCTTGCGCTGGGCCAACAGAGGCAAGACTTCCTCGCCGATTTCCTGCAGCTGCTGGGTTGAATCGCCCACCAGTTGCACCTGCACGCCCTGGCTACCGCCATTGTTGCCATTGCCCTGATTGCCGATGCTGTAGTCGGCTCTTGCCGAACGCGGCATCTCCTTGCGCATGGTCTCCATGACCGGCGCGGTGTCTTTCACCTTCTCCGGATCAAAGGTGACGATCGTGCTGCTGCCTTCCAGTTCGCTGTACCAGGAATAGACCTGAGTGATGTGGAACCGCTCGCGGTGCTTGTCCAGATAGGCCTCGACGCGGGCGATTTCTTCACCCAATTGCTCCCGCGTATACGAGCCCTTCCACTGATACCCGATGAATGCTTCGCGCCCGCCGTCGCCGCCGAACATGTCGACCTTGGTGAGCTTCATCGGTACCAGGCTGAGCGCGATCACCACGAAGATACCGAGCACGCTCCAGCCACGATGCTCCAGCGTCCAGCGCAGCAAGCGCGCATAACGGGTCTGCAGACGCGAGATCACGCCCTGCTTGGAGGCCACCAGCGTAGGCGTCTGCATGCGCGCGGACAGCATCGGGATCAGGCTCACCGCCACCAGCCAGGATGCCAGCAGCGACACCGAGATCGTGATGGCGATCTGGGCCATGAAGATGCTGATGTTGTTGGTTTCGCCAAACAGGTTCGGCAGGAACACGATGCAGTGGCACAGCGTGCCGGCGCTCAGGGCAATGGACACGTTGCGGGTGCCGATCAGCGAGGCGCCGACCGGATCGCCGGGCATCCGCTCGCGTTCCTGGTAGATGCTTTCCACCACCACCACCGCGTTGTCCACCAGCATGCCGACGGCCAGCAACAGGCCCATCATCGTCAGGATGTTGAGGGTCACGCCCACGAAGTACATGAAGCCCAGGGTGATCGCGAAGCAGATCGGGATCGCCATGGTCACCATCAGCGTGGACGGCCAGTGGCGCAGGAAGAAGAACAACACGGTGATCGACAGCAGCAGGCCGATCGCACCGGCCTCGGCCAGCTCGGTCAACGAAGACGTCACCGCCTTGCCCTGGTTGTCGATGATCTTGATCTGCACGTCGCTCATCGACGGCTGCTTGCGGATGGACTCCACCTCGGCGAGCGCCGCGCGCGAGACTTCCACCAGGTTGGCGTTACGCTCCTTGTAGATGTCCAGGCCGATGGCCGGACGCCCGTCCAGGCGGCGGCCATACGACATGCGCGTGGGCTTGAGGCGGATCTCGGCGATGTCGCCCAGCCGCAGGCCCTTGTTGTTGAGCACCAGGTCGCGCAGTTCCTGCAGGTCGCGCAGCTCACCGACCGGTTGCACGCGGATGCGCTGGCCGTTGTCGTCGATCTGCCCGGCAGAGACCGAGAAGTTGAGTTTTGCCAGCTTCTCGCTCAGCTCGTTGAGGCTGAGGTCATGGGCGCTCAAGCGATCGGGCGCGATGGCGATCTCGACCTCGTTGGGCGGCGCGCCGGAGATCTCCACGCGGGCCACGCCTGCGATCCGTTCGATGCGCCGCTTGAACTCGCGATCGAGCATGTCGTAGGCACCGGTCAGATCGCTCTGGCTGGCCAGGCGCACCTTGAGCACCGGTTCATCGCTGCTGGACCACTTGTGCACGTAGTAGCGCTGCAGGTCCTCGGGCAGGTCTTCACGGATCGCGTCGATGCGCTGGCGCGCATCGGAGGCGGCGATGGCGATATCGCGATCCCAGTCGCTGAACTCGATGAAGATGTTGGCCCCGTCCGAGGTGGCCGTCGAGCGCATGCGCTTGATGCCGGTCATCGTGGCCAACGCTTCTTCGGTCGGCCGGATCAGGTTGCGCTCGACCTCTTCCGGCGTGGAGCCGGTATAGGGCAACTCCACGAACAGGAACGGCGCGGAGATGTCCGGCAGCGCCTCCAGCGGCAGCCGGAAGGCCGCGATGAGTCCGATCACGACCAGTGATATGAAGCACATGATCGTGGTGACGGGCCGACGGATGGAGAACGCCGCGATGCTCATGCAGACTCCACCGCGCCGTCGTGGCCATGGTTCCCGTCCGCAGGCGTGGCCGGATACCCGTGCTTGAGGCGCATCCGGCGCCCACGCTCCAGGTAATACGCATCGGCACGACGATCCATCAGGTCATAGACCACCGGGATCACCAGCAGCGTCAACAGCGTGGACACCAACAGCCCGCCGATCACCGTGATCGCCATCGGCGCGCGCACTTCGGCGCCCTCGCCCATCGCGATGGCCAGCGGCAGGAAGCCGAACAACGTGCACAGGGTGGTCATGATGATCGGGCGCAGGCGCGAGCGGGCACCCTCGATCAATGCGTTTCGCTTGGCGACGCCTTCCTCGCGCAGCTGGTTGACCTTGTCGATCAGGATGATCGCGTTCTTGGTCACCAGGCCTACCAGCAGGATCAAGCCAATGAACACCACCACCGAGACCGGCTTGCCGGTGAGCAGCAGCGCCAGCACGGCACCGACCAGCGCCAGCGGAATGGTGAACAGGATGACGAACGGGTGCAGCAACGACTCGAACTGCGAGGCCATCACCAGGTAGACCAGGAAGATCGCCAGGCCAAAGGCAAACAGCAATGCCTTCACCGATTCGGCCAGCTCCTCGCCCTGCCCGCCGATGTGCATGCCCACGCCGGCGGCCAAAGGATCGGCCTTGACCATCTGCCCAAGCTCGCGCACGGCGCCGCCCAGGTCGATGTCGCGCAAGCTGGCCGATACGATCGCCACACGGGTCTGATCGGCACGATGGATCTCGCTCGGGCCGGTAGTGGCCACGACTTCGGCCACCGCTGACAGCGTGACCGGGCGACTGCTGCCGGGATTGACGATCAGTCGACGAATGTCTTCCACCGAAGCGCGATCGCTCTGCTGCGCACGCACCAGCACGTCGATCTTGCGATCGCGGAAGCTGTAGCGCGTGGCGACATCGCCGCGCACCTTCTTCACGATCACATCGGCGATCTGCCGCGTGGTCAGGCCCAGCGCACCGGCGCGTTCCTGGTCGAAGCGGATCTGGATCTCCGGGAAGCCCTCTTCCACTGTGGACTTAACGTCTGCGTAGTGCGGATTGGCCCGCAGCATCGCCGCCAATTTCTGGCCTGCGTGCTCCAATTCACCCAAGTCCTGGCCGCGCAGCTCCACTTCCAATGGCGTGGAGAACGAGAACAGGGCCGGCCGCGCGAAGTCGACCTGCACGCCGGGGTGGCCGGACATCGATCCCCGCAATTTCTCGGTCTCGGTCGCCTCGAGTTTCTCGTCGCCGCCCCCCGTCATGACGACGGTCAGCTTGCCGATGTTCTCGCCGCTTTCGGTGGGACTGGCGTCCAGGCGAGTGCCGCTGCCGGAAACGCCATACAACGACGCAATGCCTTCGTCCTTGCCATGCTTGAGCTGCAGTTCGCGCACCAGGCCGTCGGTTTGTGCCAGCGGCGTGCCGGCAGGCAGCTTGACGGTCATCTCGAAGCGGTCCTGCGCCAGCTGCGGGATCAAGTCCACACCCAGCATCGGCACCACGGCCAAGGTGGCGACGAAGATCGCCGCCGCCATGCCCAGGACGATCCAGGGCCGACCCAGCGCAGCAGGCAGCAGGCGCAGGTAACCGCGCTCGGCACCGCCGTACGGCTTCATCGCCAGGTCACTGGCCTTGCGCATCACCGGGGCCACCACGGCCACCAGGCCACGCCACACCCGAACCACGGCCCAGGCCGCGGCAAAGAAACCGTAGCGGAAAATCGCGCCGAACCCGCGACGACCCACCGCGACCGGCTTCTGCCAGGCGCGCTGCGGACGCCAGTCCGGATGCGCGGGTTCTTCCGGGAAGGCCAGCGGCGGCCGTCCCTTCAACGAGCTCAGCATCGGGATCAGGGTCATCGACACGACCAGCGAGATGGCGATTGCAATGGCCACCGTCAGTGCCTGGTCGCGGAACAATTGGCCGGCGATGCCCTCCACGAACACCAACGGCAAGAACACCGCGATGGTGGTCAGCGTGGAGGCCACGACCGCCATGCTCACTTCTCGGGTACCGACGATCGCCGCTTCCAGCACGCCCAGACCACGCTCGCGGGCCTTGGCGATGCTTTCCAGCACCACGATCGAGTCATCCACCACCAGGCCCGTGGCCAACGCCAGGCCGCCGAGCGACATGACGTTCAAGCTCAGGCCCAACTGCCCCATGAAGAAGAACGTGGTGATGATCGACACCGGCAACGACAGGCTGATCACGAACGTGCTCCAGCCATCGCGCAGGAACAGGAAGATGATCAGGATCGCCAGCAAGCCACCAATCACCGCATCGTGCTCGACGGACGTAATGGCCGCTTCGATGAAGTGCGACTGGTCTTCGATGGTGGTGATCTGCACGTCAGACGGGATCGTCGACTTGATCTGCTCCAGGCGCTTGCGCAACGCGCCCGCCGTGGAGACGGTATTGGCGTCGCCTTCCTTGTAGATCGCCAGTTCGACCGCTTCCTTGCCACCCAGCCGGATGATCGCTTCGCGCTCCTTGAAGCCCTGGCGCACGTCGGCCACGTCCTTCAGGCGCACCGCCATGCCACCGGCAATGCTGCTGGTGGAGGAGCCGGAGGCGTTCTGCACTTCAGCCGCTGCCGCCATCGTGGCCTGCGAACCGCTGGCCGCTGCAATGGCGAACATCTGCGCCATCGCCGCGTCTGCGGCGCCGCCGCTGGAACTGGTCGTGGTGACCAGCATGTTGCGGATCTCTTCCAGGTTGGCGAACTGATTGACGGTGCGCACCAGGTAACGCTGCGAACCCTCCTCCAGCCGTCCGCCGGAGATGTTGATGTTCTCTTCCTTGAGGCGGGTGATGATGTTGTCGATCGGCAGGTTGAGCTGGGCCAGCTTCTGCTGGTCGATATCCACCTGGATCTCGTCTTCCAGGCCGCCGCCGACCTTGACCGCGGCCACGCCGGTCACCGGCTCCAGCTTTTTCTTCAGATCTTCGTCGGCATAACGGCGCAGGCCGGTGAGCTGACGGACCGCGTCGCTATCGCTGGTGGGCTCGCTCTTGGGCGAGAGCACCAGGCGCATGATCGGCTCGGTCGAGGGATTGAAGCGCAGCAGCACCGGCGACTTGGCCTCCAGCGGCAGCGTCAGCGCTTCCATCTTGTCGCGCACTTCCAGGCTGGCCTGGTCCATGTCCGTGCCCCAGGCGAACTCGAGCACGACATCGCTCTGCCCGGTGCGCGAGACCGACTTGAGCTTGCGCAGGTTCTTGACCACGCCGACCGCTTCTTCCACCGGCTCGGTCACCAGCGTCTCGATCTCGGCCGGTGCCGCACCGGTGTATTCGGTGCGCACGGTGAGCGTGGGATAGCTCAGGTCGGGCAACAGGTTGACCTTGAGCCCGCCCAGCGCAATCACGCCGAACAGCAACATGGTCACCGTGATCATCGCGATGGTCACGCGACGGCGGGTGGCGAACTCCACCAGACCGCCGCCCATGCCCGGGGGCGTGCTGTGTGGGGCGGGGTCTTCGCCGTGCTCTGGCCGCCCACCTCCTGGATGGGCGTGGCTCACGAGCGTGCTCCCTCGTCAGCCTGGGCCACGGCAGTGGTGGGAACGGACTTGGCCTTCTCCGGCTGGCCGATGACCTGCACGGCGGTACCGTCGCGCAGCGCCACCTTGCCGGCGGTGACGACCTGGTCGCCCTCTTTCAGGCCGTCGCGCACTTCGACCCACGGGCCTTCCGCGTAGCCCAGCTTGACCGGTACGCGAGCAACCTTGCCGCTGCGCACCACGAATACCGCCGGGTCACCGTCATCGAGCAGCGCCAGGCGCGGCACCACCAGCGCATCGGTGCGCTGGTCGTAGTCCACGCGGATGCGACCGAACATGCCCGGCTGCAGCGCATCGGCATCCTGGCCAAAGGCGCAGATCACCCGGAACGTACCGCTGCCCGAATCGACCACCGGCGCGATGCGATCCACGATGCCGGTGAAACGCTGGCCCGGCAGCGCATCGGCAATCATGCTGACCGGCTGGCCGGCCTTGAGCGTGGCCATCTCGCGCTCGGGCACATTGAGCGTGGCTTCCAGCCGCGAGTCATCGACGATGCGAAAGATCGGCGTGTTGATCTGGACGAAGTTGCCGTCCTTGATGGAGCGCGAAGCGATCACGCCACTGATCGGCGCCACGACCGTGGTGTAGGACATTTCCAGCGCCGCGACGCGATACGACGCGCGCGCATTTTCCAGGTCGTACTTGAGCTGGTCCACTTCGGCCGCACTGACCAACTGCTGGCCGATGAGGCGATTGGCACGCTGGTAATTGTTCTCCAGTTTGCGCATCTGGGCATCGGCCTGGGCCAGCGCCAGTCGCGAACGGTCCGGGTCCAGATGCACCAGCGGCTGCCCGGCGGTGACCGCCTGCCCTTCTTCGACCAGCACCTTCAAGGCCACGCCGGAGGTCTTGGCAACCACCTGCGACTCGGCGCGCGGCTCCAGCGCCGCGGTACCGGTGTAGCTGGCCGCCACTGCCCGACGCGAAGCCTTGGCGACCTCGACCGGAACGGCATCGGCCGCCTTCTCCTCTTTTTTGTCGCCTTCCTTGGCCGATTCGGCCGCGTCCCCGTTCTTGCAACCGGGCAACAGGAGGGTGGTGGTCATCAAAAGCGCGGCGGCACAGACTCCGGTGCGGCCGGGCAGAAAGGAGAATCGCGACATCGTCGTGTCCTGGTAGATGCGGTGAACAGGTGTTGTAGGCAAGTAAATCACCACTAAACCCCAACGCCAATGGCCCAAAGGTCATGGATGCAGCTCATGCCCTATTCACCCCGGTTCACGGCGGGACGATTCACAGGCATACTCGGGCCGTTCCGTGCGCCCCCCACCTACCGGAACGTCTCCAAATCAGTCTTCCGGACAACGAAACCAATGCGCCCGCAGCCGCTCGCCGCTTGTCTCGCTCTGGTCGTGCTCCTGCCGTTCTGGGCCGCCCAAGCCAATCCGCAGTCAGATTCCCCCTCCGTTCCGCCGGCCGCTGCACCCACCGCGGCACCTGCCCCGGTCGCGCCAGCCGCCCCGGCCCCTACCGGCGACCCCGCCCGCGGTCACGTACTGACCTACACGTGCCAGGGTTGCCACGGCATTCCGGGCTATAAGAATGCGTACCCCAGCTTTCGGGTGCCCAAGATCGGCGGACAGTCCTCCCAGTACCTGACCCAGGCCTTGGTGGAATACCGCCAGGGCAAGCGCAAGCATCCGACGATGCAGGCGCAGGCGCAGAGTTTCTCGGACCAGGACATCGCCGACATCTCCGCCTTCCTTTCCACCCTCAAGTAAGCGCAACCATGTCGAAAGCCTTGAACGCCCAGCGTCTCGCCATCGTCCTGCTTGCTGCCTGCTCGTTGGTGGCCTGCTCCCAGTCCCAGGTGGAATCCAACGAACAATCCGCCGCCGACGCCGGCCATGCCAGCGGGGAGCACGGATCGGGTTCTTCCGCCGGCCTGCCTACCGGCCGCATCGAGGCAGGCGACAAGCTCGCCCACGCCAAGGGCAAGGCCACTGGCCAGTCCTGCGTGGACTGCCATGGCCCCGATGGCAATACCCCGATCGATGCGACGTACCCCAAGTTGGGCGGCCAGTACGGCGACTACCTCGCCCATGCACTGCAGGCCTACCGCACCGGTGATCGCCAGCATCCGTTGATGACCCCGCAAGCGGCCAATCTCAGCGACCAGGACATTGCCGACCTGGCTGCCTATTTCGGATCGCGGACCAGCCAACTGCGGGATCTGAAGGACAGCCACTGATCCTGACGCCGGCGACGGCTGCCCGCCGTCGCGGTTGAGGGGGTTATCGCAGGGACGTAGAGCGTCCCTTCGCGGCGCATGGGCTTTGGCCTTGGGTTTTAGGCCTGGCCGTAGACCCTGAGCGCTTGCGCGGGCTCGCCGGAAAGGCACCGAGCCCGGCCTTTGCATCGGCCCGGCTCAGCGCACGCTGCCGTTGTCTTCCTGCAGTTCTTTCTTGAAAGGCACATCCGGTGGTGGACGTGCCTGCGCGGGCTGGTCGTTCATGTCCGGATGGGTGAGACCGCAACCCCCGCCAAACTGCAGCAGCGACACGACGCAGGAAATCTTGTTGTTGGTGCCGGGGATCGGAATCTCGACTTTCTTCAACCCCTTGCGCACCCATTCTTCCAGGATCGACTCGCTCGGGATCCAATACTGGTCGAACGCGGTTGGAGCGTAGTCATACGGCGGGCGTTTGAGCCAGGTGCCTGAGCTGGCAATGCGTTCG
>DASWQJ010000065.1:0-29045 GCA_036403795.1 Stenotrophomonas sp. | reverse complement strand
CAGCGCGCATCGAAGCCCAGGCTGTAGCTCTCGGTCAACACGCGCTCGCTGTCGGCGCTCGCCAGGTCCGGCTGCTTGCGACGATCGTAGTCGCCGCCGGCGGTGACGTGCGGCGCCTGGTCCAGGCGACGCTCGACAAATACCGAACGCGCCTCCTTGACCCGTGCGATGGCAATGCGCAGGTCATGGTTGGCCACCAGCGAGTCGCGCACCAGCGACTCGAGCACCGGGTCATCGAACTGCGACCACCACTGCCCCACCGGCGACTCGGCGGTGAAGGCCGGATCCTGCGCGCTCTGCAGCGTGACCGGCGCCGGCGGCGTGGCCTTGTAGTCCGGGCCCACGGCGCAACCGGCCAGTACCAGGAGCGACACCGCCAGGCTGAGGGTTCTGATCACCATGGAAGTACCTCGCCCAGATGCGTGAAGCTGCCATTGGGGCCGTCGGCATCGATCAACGCCATGGTCACGCTGGTGCGGGCGCCTTCGGGAATGTCGATGGCACCTTCGCCTGCGTTCATGTCGGTCTTCACGTAGCCGGGGTGGACGGTGTTGACCTTGATCGTGGTGTCGCGCAGTTCGTAGGCCAGGCTGACGGTGTAGCTGTTCACCGCGCTCTTGGAGGCGTTGTAGGCCGGCACCTTGAAGTCGTAGATCGGCGAGGTCGGATCGCTGTGCAGGGTCAACGAGCCCAGGATGCTGGACACGTTGACGATGCGCCCGGCCGGCGAACGACGCAGCAGCGGCAGGAAGGCCTGGGTCACGGCGACCAGCGAGAACACGTTGGTGTCGAAGGTCTTGCGCCAGGCGTCCAACGATTGTTCCGAGGGCGCCTTGCCGAAATCGTCGAGCAGGATGCCGGCATTGTTGACCAGGATGTCGAGGTGGTCGTAGCGCTGCTCGACCTCTTTGACCGCCGCCGCGATGCTCTTGCTATCGGTCACCTCGAGGACGATCGCCTCGACCGGCAAACCTTCGCCTTGCAGCTTGAGCGCCGCCTCGACCGTGCGCGCACGGTCGCGACCGGCCAGCAGCGTGTGCACGCCTGCCTGCGCCAGTTGGCGCACCGTTTCCAGGCCGATGCCGCGGGTAGCGCCGGTGACCAGCGCGATCTTCTGTGATTGGGTCATGTCATTGGCTCCTAGGGGGAAGGATCAAGCTTGCTGCGCGTGCGCTTCGTGCGCGGCCGGGTGCTCGCCATGCGAGACCAACGGACGACCCGCAAGCTTGCGCAACGCGACGTAGAACACCGGGGTGAGGAACAGGCCGAACAAGGTCACGCCCAACATGCCGGCAAACACCGTCATGCCCGTGGCAGAGCGCACTTCGGCGCCCGCGCCATGCGAAAACACCAGCGGCACCGTGCCGGCGATGAAGGCGATGGAGGTCATCACGATCGGGCGCAGTCGCAGGCGGCAAGCTTCCAGTGCCGACTCGACAATACCCTTGCCCTGCAGTTCAAGCTCGCGTGCGAACTCCACGATCAGGATCGCGTTCTTGCACGCCAGGCCCATCAACACCACCAGGCCCACCTGCACGAACACGTTGTTGTCGCCATTGGTCGCCCACACGCCCAGCAACGCCGACAACAGGCACATCGGCACGATCAGGATGACCGCCAGCGGCAAGGTCCAGCTCTCATACAGGGCGGCCAGCACCAGGAAAGCCAACAGCACCGCCAGCGGGAACACGACCAACGCGGCATTGCCCTGGGTGGCCTGCTGGTAGCTCAGGTCGGTCCATTCGACGGCCATGCCGTTGGGCAGTACCTGCTTGGCCAGTTCCTCGACCTTGTGCATGGCCTCGGTGGACGACAACATCCGCGCATCGGCTTCGCCGGCCAGGTCGGCCGCCGGGTAACCGTTGTAGCGCAGCACCGGGTCCGGCCCGTAGGTCTGCTTGATGGTGACCATCGAGCCGATCGGCACCATCTCGCCACGGTCGTTGCGGGTCCGCAGGCGCGAGATGTCTTCCACGCTGTCACGGAACGGCGCATCGGCCTGGGCAATGACCTGCCAGGTACGACCGAACTGGTTGAAGTCGTTGACGTACGCCGAACCCAGGTAGGTCTGCAACGTATCGAACAACTGGGTCAGCGGCACGCCCTGCGCCTTGGCCTTGACGCGATCGACCTCCGCGTCGAGCTGCGGCACGTTGGCCTGGTAGGTGCCGATCGGATAGGCCATGCCCGGCGTCTGCGCGATGGCGCCCTGCATGGCATTGACGGCGTTCTGCAGCGCGCCGTAACCCAGGTTGCCGCGATCTTCGATGAACAATTGATAGCCGTTGCCGTTGCCCAGGCCCAGGATCGGCGGTGGCATGAAGGCAAAGGTCAGGCCCTCGCCGAGCGCACCGATCTTCTGGTTGATCTCGGCATTGATTTCCAGCGCGCTGCGATGACGCTCTGAGAACGGCTTGAGCGGCAGGAACACCACGCCGGTGTTGGGCGTGTTGGTGAACTGCAATGCGTTCAACCCGGGGAACGAAATCGCATGCGCCACCCCGTCGGTGTGCATCGCGATGTCGGTCACCTTGCGCAGCAGCGCGTCGGTACGCTCGATCGAAGCGCCTTCGGGTAGCTTGACGCCGGCGATCAGGTACATCTTGTCCTGGGTGGGGATGAAGCCGCCCGGCACGACCTTGAACATCAGGCCGGTGGCCACCAGCAACACCACGTACACCGCGAACACCGCGCCACGACGGCCCAGGATCTTCGACACTGCACTCTGGTAGCGGCTGGAGCTGCTGTTGAAGAAGCGGTTGAACGGGCGGAACAGCCAGCCGAACAACCGATCGATCAGGCGCGACGGCGCATCCTTCGGTGCATCGTGCGACCGCAGCAAGCGGGCCGCCAATGCCGGCGACAGGGTCAGCGAATTGATTGCCGAGATCACCGTGGAAATGGCGATCGTCACCGCAAACTGTTTGTAGAACTGGCCGGTCACACCGGACAGGAACGCCATCGGCACGAACACCGCACACAGCACCAGCGCGATCGCGATGATCGGTCCGGACACTTCGCGCATCGCCTGGTGCGCGGCGGCCATCGGGCTCAGGCCCTCTTCGATGTTGCGCTCGACGTTCTCCACCACCACGATCGCATCGTCGACCACGATGCCAATTGCCAGCACCAGGCCGAACAGCGTCAAGGTATTGATCGAGAAGCCCAGCAGGTACAGCGCACCGAACGTACCCACGATCGACACCGGCACCGCGATCAACGGAATGATCGAGGCACGCCAGGTCTGCAGGAACAGGATCACCACCAGCACCACCAGCAGCACCGCTTCCAGCAGCGTATGCACCACGGCGCTGATGGAGTCGCGCACGAAGATCGTGGTGTCGTAGACCGCCTCGTACTTCACGTCATCGGGGAAGCGCTGGGTCAGTTCGTCCATCTGGGCGATGACCTTGTCGCGGATCTCCAGCGCGTTGGCACCCGGTGCCTGGAAGATGCCGATGCCCACGGCGTTCTTGCCATCGAGCTGCGCGCGCAGCGTGTAGTCGCCTGCGCCCAGCTCCAGGCGCGCCACGTCAGACAGACGCACGGTCTCGCCGTCCTGGCCGGCCTTCAGCACGATGTCGCCGAACTCCTTCTCGGTGCGCAACCGGCCCTGGGCATTGATCAGGGTGAGGAACTTGCTGTCGGGCATGGGCTCGGCGCCCAGCGAACCGGCGGACACCTGCACGTTCTGCTCGCGCATGGCCGCCACCACGTCGCCGGCGGTGAGCCCGCGCGCGGCGATGCGCTCGGGGTCCAGCCAGGCACGCATCGCGTAGTCGCCGCCACCGAACACCTGCGCGTCGCCCACGCCCTGGATGCGCGCGAGCGAATCCTTCACGTGCAGGCGGGCGTAGTTGCGCAGGTACAGCGTGTCGTACTTGCCCTTCGGCGAGGTCAGGTGCACGACCATCAGGAAGGTCGGTGACTGCTTCTGCGTGGTCACGCCCTGCCGCCGCACATCCTCGGGCAGGCGCGCCTGCGCCTGGGATACCCGGTTTTGCACTTTGACCGCGGCATCGTCCGGGTCGGTGCCCGGGCGGAAGGTGATGGTCATCTGCAGCACGCCGTCGGAACCGGCGACTGACTTGATGTACATCATGTTCTCGACGCCGTTGATCGCTTCTTCCAATGGCGTGGCGACGGTCTCGGCAATGACCTTGGGGTTGGCGCCCGGATAGACCGTGCGCACCACCACCGATGGCGGCACCACTTCGGGGTATTCGCCGATGGGCAGCATCGGGATGGCGATCAGGCCCCCGGCAAAAATAATGATCGACAGCACTGCCGCGAAGATCGGCCGGTCGATGAAGAATCTGGAAAAGTCCATGGGGGTGTCCTTGAAGGTTGGACCTGGGTGGCCGGGCGGTCGCTGCGACCGCGCGAGCGGGCAACGAAGGCCCGCCGCCGGCCTCGCGAAGAGGCCGGCGCTTGCCGACTCAATGGGTGGTTCGGGTGAGTCTTAGTTCATTGCCGTCTTGGCGGCCGGTGCCGCCGCCGGCGGCGCCATCGCCACGCGTTTGGCCTGCACCGGCATGCCGGGCATGAAGATCTTCTGCACGCCGTCGACGATGACCTTGTCGCCGGCGACCAAGCCATTGCTCACGATGCGCAGGCCATCGGCGGTGCGGCCCAGTTCGACGTCGCGACGCTGCGCCTTGCCTTCCTTGTCGACCACGAACACGTACTTGCGGTCCTGGTCGGTCAGCACGGCCTTTTCATCGACCAGCACGGCCTTGAACTCACCACTGCCCAGCAGTTGCACGCGGGCGTACAGGCCCGGAGTGAACAAGCGCTGCGCATTGTCGAGCACGGCCCGCACCCGGATGGTGCCGGTGCTGCGGGTGACCTGGTTGTCGAGGAAGTCGACGCGACCGGTGTGCGGGTAGCCATCCTCACCGACCAGGCCGATACGCACCGGCAAGGCGCCATCGCGCTCGCTGGGGCGCTCGCCGTTGCGGGCCATCTGCGAATAGCGCAGGAAGGTGCCTTCGTCGGCATCGAAGTACACGAACACCTTGTCCTGCGAGACCACCGTGGTCAGCACGCTGGCGGCATCGCCCGCGCTGACCAGGTTGCCGGCAGTGACCTGCGCACGACCGGCACGGCCATCGATCGGAGCGCGTACGCGCGTCCATTCCTGGTTCAGGCGCGCGGTCACGACGGCGGCCTGGGCGGACATCACATCGGCCGCGGACTGGTCGGCAGCCGACTTGCGCTGCTCCCAGGTCTCGGTGGAGATCGCCTGCTGGTCGGCGAGTTTGCGTGCACGCGCGGCTTCGCCGCGATTGAGCTCGGCCTGGCTGCGGGCGCGAGCCAGGTCGGCCTCGGCACGTGCAAGCTCGGCTTGGTAGCTGCGATCGTCGATGGTGAAGAGCACATCGCCCTTCTTCACTTCCTGGCCTTCGGCGTAGTTGACCTTGTCGATGTAGCCGGACACGCGCGGACGCAGTTCGACGCTTTCCACCGGCTCGACACGGCCGGTGAATTCATCCCACTGCGAAACCTGCTTGACCAATACTTCGGCAGCGCCCACTTGCGGCGGAGGCGGCGCGGACTGCTCGGCAGCCTGCGAGCCGCAACCGGCCAATACCGCGGCAAACACGGCAGCGGCCAGCAGATTGCGCAGCGGGCGCTTGGAAAGCGACGGGAACGGGGTGGCGTTCGTTGTCATGGGGGGGACCTCGTGGTTCTTGTTGATGAGACGGATTAGGGTGAAACGGAAAGCGGAAGCGATACGCCCGCCAGCAGTCCTTGGACCGACTGCAGCGCGAGTTTCTTGTCGGCGTTGACGATCACCGGGTCGGGCTGGCCACGACCGGCCAACAGGTTGACGACGTTGCGACCCACGGCGAGCGGACTGAACCACTCCGGGCAGGCCTGCATCTTGCGTTCGGGATGGCACACGGGTTGTTCGACCGACAGCATCTGCACGCGCACGCCCAGCGGTTGCGCTTCCTCGCGCAGCACCTGGGTGAGCATCCGCGTGGCCGAGGCGGCAATGGAGCTGTCGCCATGCCCGGCCCACGGACGCAACGCACACGGGCTGCCAATCAGCAGATAACGTCCGCCCAGGTCGGCCAGCAGCGGCAGCAGATGGCGGGCCGCGGCAAGATGCGGCAGCAGGTCGCGCTGCAACCGGCGCAGCAGCGCCGAGGCCGGGCGATCAATCAACCGCCCACTGGCCAGCGGACTGCCCAGGCTGGCGACCACTGCCGCCAGCGGACGGTCGCGCTCGGCGATCGCGGTGGCCAAGGCATCGGCACTGGCGTCATCGGCCACCGAGCCCAGCATCGTCTCCAGCCCGGCAGCATCGCCAAAGCGCTGCTCCAACGCGCGAAGGCGTCGGGCATCACGCCCGACCACCAGCACCCGGCTCTCGGCTTCCAGCAGGGCGGCGACCACGCCGCTACCTACCGTGCCGGTTCCGCCGAGCACCAGCACCTCGGGCTGGAGCATCCCGCTCATGGGACTTTTACTCCCAGAAACGGGACAATGCGGATCGCGCCCGGGCGGCTCGGCCGACGAGCGGCCAGTTGGAAGCTACCGCCGCCCTGTCGTTTGGGGGGTGGGGTGAATTCGCGAAAAGCCGTCGGCTCAAGCGAATTTACGTTGAAAGAGCTTGGGTCGAAGGCATGTTCCAGCGCTTCCTTGGGGGACGGCGACAAGCCGAACAGACGACGCAGCCACATGGCGCACCTCGGGGGTATCAGGGAATGGAGCGCAAGTTACGCTTCGAACCCGCACTTGATTAGTCCGGATTTAGGGGAATAATCATCCCGGAAACGGGCCAATCCCCCGCCCCGGTTGTTCCACTGCCAGGAGAAGCCCCCCATGACCCACGATCTCAACGACACCCTGATCTTCGTCAAGGTCGTCGAGCAGGGCAGTTTCATTGCCGCAGCCAATGCGCTGGGCCTGCCCAAGACCACCGTCAGCCGCAAAGTGCAGGAGCTCGAACAGCGCCTGGGCGCACGCCTGCTGCACCGGACCACGCGACGGCTCGGCCTGACCGAGGCCGGTTCGGTCTACCACGAACATTGCCAGCGCATCGCACGCGAGCTGGACGAAGCCGAAAGCGCCGTGGGCCAGTTGCAGTCCGGTCCGCGCGGCTGGCTGCGCTTCACCGTGCCCTACTCCATCGGCATCACGTGGATCGCGCCGTTGCTGGGCGAGTTCCATGCGCAATATCCGGAAATCCAGCTTGATATGCACCTGGGCAACGAGAAGCTGGACCTGATCGCCGGCGAAGCAGACCTGGCCTTGCGCGTAGGCTCGCTGCCCGATTCCAACCTGGTGGCGCGAAAGCTGGGCAGCCTGCGCACGCAGGTGTTCGCCAGCCCCGCCTACATCGAGCGCTATGGCGAGCCGCTACATCCGGACGAACTGCAGTTCCACCGCACGCTGGCGATGCGCAAGAGCCGCACCAACACGGTCAACAACAACCGCTTTTACTGGTCATTGACCGATGGTTCGGACCTGCATGATTTCGCCGTCAATCCGCTGATGGTCGCCAACGATCCTTCCGCGCTCAACGGGGCATTGCTGTGCGGTGAAGGCCTGATGTTGACCGGTGACGTGATGGCCAAGCCCTTCGTCGAGTCGGGCATGGTGCGCCGCGTACTGGCCGGCTGGACCGGCCCGGAAGTGGATTTCAACGCCGTGTTTGCCGGTGGCAGGCTGATCTCACCGAAGGTGCGCGCGTTCGTCGATTTCCTGGTCGACAAGCTCAACTTCGACGCCAACTACATGATGGCGCAGTGCCCGGCCGCCAAACTGGCGTATGCGCAGGCGCGCCAGGCCGAACTGCAGGCCGAGGAAAGTGCCGAGGTCGATGCCGAAGAGCAGGTTGAAGCGTTGTTGGAGAAAGTGGCGCGCTGAAAGCAGTACGCGTTTACCACGCGCGGGCTTGAGTGCGCGGGTTGAAAAGCAAGGGCCGCATCAGCGGCCCTTGCTTATTGCAGTTGAAACGACGCGCACGCACGCAGGCCCTCGGGCACCGCGCTCAGTTCATGCCAGTCGTACCCGCAGCGCCTTCCTTCAACGGAATGAGGCGGATCTCCACGCGGCGGTTCTTCGCGCGGCCGGCATCGGTGCCGTTGTCGGCGATCGGCATCCGCTTGCCCATGCCGAGCACTTCCAGCCGCTCGCGCTGCACGCCCTGCGCGGTCAGATACTGCGAGACCGAATTGGCGCGCTGCTCGCTCAAACGCTGATTGACCTCGTCACTGCCGATGCTGTCGGTATGGCCGACCACTTCCACCATCGTCTGGTTGTATTCCTTCAGCGTGGCCGCCACGCCATTGAGGGCGCCGTAGAACTCCGGCTTCAGCGTGGACTTGTTGAAATCGAAAGTGACCCCGTCCGGCAGATTGAGGGTGATGTTGTCGCCTTGGCGGGATACCTCGATGCCGGTGTTGGCGGTGCGCTCGCGCAACGCGCGTTCCTGGCGATCCTGGTACTGCCCCACCGCCGCACCGCCCAGCGCACCGATGCCGGCACCGACCATCGCGTGCTGTCGGCGCTCGGTGGCGCTGTTGCCGGTGAGCAGACCGCCCGCCACGCCGATCGCCGCGCCAATCAGCGCATTGCGGCCGGTCTTGTTCTGCTGCTGGGTCGGATTGCCGTAAGGATCCTGCTGGGTGTAAGACCCGCCGGTGGCACAGGCCGACAGGGCCATTGCCGCCGCCACTGCCACGCACATGCTCTTGCTTGCTGCTCGGATCATCGTTTGCTCCTGGTTGCCGCCCGCGGCGGAATCGGCCCCGAGCATAAACAGCCGAACGCGAGGCAGGCATGATGGACAACGGTTACCCGATCTGTCGTCAGGCCCGCATTCAGTTTGATGGCAACCACGCGTGTTGCCTCCCGGCGCCAACGCTCAGGCGGTCAGGCGCTGCGCATTCGCGAGTAGGCGAGCAACGCTTGTTCGCGGCCCTGCGCCAGTTCGATGATCGGACGAGACGGATAGCCCGGCACCTGGACCGCATGTTCCCATGGTGCGAATCGTTGCTTGACCGGCAACGCGGCCAGCTCTGGCACCCAACGCGTGATGTAGCGCGCCTGCGGATCGAACCGCTGCGCCTGCGTCACCGGATTGAACACGCGGAAGTACGGCGCCGCATCCGCCCCACTGCCGGCTACCCACTGCCAACCCAGCGTGTTGTTGGCCAGGTCTGCATCGACCAGGGTGTCCCAGAACCAGCGCGCACCTTGCGACCAATGGCCACGGAGATGCTTGACCAGCAAGCTGGCCACGATCAAGCGCACCCGATTGTGCAGATACCCGGTGGACCACAGTTCGCGCATGCCGGCATCCACGATCGGGATGCCGGTGTGGCCGCGTTGCCAAGCCTGCAAGTCGTCACTGGACAACGTGGCCCAGGGAAATCGATCGAACCGTGCATCCAGATTGTGATCCGGGCTGTGCGGAAAGTGATGCATCAGGTGATAGGCGAACTCGCGCCAGCCCAGCTGCCGCACGTAGGCATCCACATCAACCGCGGTGCCGGCACGATGATGGCGCGACAGCTCGTTGCAGGCCCGCCACGGCGCGATCTCGCCAAAATGCAGATGCGGCGAAAGCCGCGAAGTGCCGATCCGGTCCGGCAGGTCGCGCTGCTCGCGATAGCCGTGCATCGCGCCGTCCACGAAAGCCTGCAGCATCTCGCGTGCGCCGGCCTCCCCAGGCTGCCAGTGCTTCCAGAATTCCTGATCCCAGCTGGGTGATGGCAACAAGCCAAGCGATGGGATCGTGTCGCTGCGCAGCGGGGGGATGGGCGGCAGGACAACCGGGGCATCCCAGTTTTCGAACCTTGGCCACTGTGCCAACGCGCTGCGCCAGAACGGGGTGAATACCTTGTACGGGGTGCCCTGCTGCGTTGCCAGGTCCCAAGGCTCGAACAGCAGCGAGCCATTGAAGCTTTCGCATTCCAGGCCCTGCTCGCGAAGTTCGCGCTTGATGCGCGCATCGCGCGGCTGCGTGGCGGGCTCGTACTTGCGAGTCCAGTACACCGCTTCGGCGCCGCACTCGGCTATCACTTCGCCCAACACGCTGGCGCTTTCACCGCGACGCAGCACCAGGTCCGAACCGCGCGAGCGCAGGTCGTTGCGCAAGGCCTGCAGCGAATGATGCAGCCAGGCATTCGAGGCCGCGCCCGGCCTCCAGCCACCCTCTTCCCCGGGTGCATGGATGTAGAGCGGCACGGGCACGTGGCCCGCATCCAGTGCAGCGCGCAAGGCAGGTTGATCGTCCAGGCGCAAGTCGCGCCGCAGCCATACCACTGCTGTCGTCATGGAACGGGAGGCCCAAACGGGAAGGATCGCGATGATAGCGGCGCCAGCGCGATCCCCATGCGACGACGGCCGGGAAATCCCGGCCGTCGTGCTTGCCTGCGGCTTGCGTGGGCGACGGACGCCCTCGCCGGCCTTACATCCGGTAGCTGAAGCCCAGCAGGTACTGGCGGCCGTACTCGGTGTATTCCTCGGGCAGGAACAGGCCGGTGCTGTTGGTGGCCTCGCTGACTTCGGTGCGGAAGGGCTCGTTGGTCAGGTTGTTGATCTGGAACATCAACGACAGGCCCTTGAGCTTGCTTGCTTCCGGGAACTCATAGCTCAGCTGCATGTCCACGGTGCGCTCGCTCAGCGTGTTGCGGTACTGGCGCTGGCCGAACAACGAGGAGTACTCACCGCGATAGGGATCGCGGTACCGCTGGCTGATGCGCGCGCCAAAACCATACTTTTCATAGAACAGCGTGGCGTTGGCGACGATCTTCGACAGGCCCGGGATGGTGTCGCTGCCCGGGGTGGTGTCGCTCGGATCCGGATCGATCGAGGACTCGGTGTACGAGCCATTGACCTGCAGGCCAAAGCCGTCCAGCGCATCGGTGAACACGTCACCGGTAACCGTGACCGCCGCTTCCACGCCGCGCATGTAACCGCCGGTGCCGTTGGCCCAGGTCGAGAAGTTGCCGATGTTGGAGATCGGCGTCTGCCCGTCCGGGTTGTAGCCGGTGAAGTCCCACGGAATGTTCTGGCGGTAGATGTAGGTCTCCAGGTCCTTGTAGAACAGCGCCACGCTGGCGTAGCTGGCCGAGCCGAAGTACTTCTCGAGCGACAGATCGACCGAGTTGGCGCGGTACGGCTCCAGCGTCGGATTGCCGCCGCTGCCTTCCCACAGATTGGTGGTCTGGCTGACCGAGGCGCTGGAATCGGCGCTGAGGTAGTTGATCGGCGCGCGCATCATCTGCTTGGCCGCACCGAAGCGGGTCATCCAGCCGCCACCGAAGTCGAACACCAGGTTCAAGCTCGGCAAGGCATCGTTGTAGCGCTTGCCCAGCGTCTGGCTGCCCACGATCGCGCCACCGGTGGCGTTGAAGCCGGTCGAAGACTGGTCGGTGGTGATGTACTGCATGCCCGCGTTGCCGCGCACGCGGACGCGGTCGGTCAGGTCCATGTCGATGTTGGCACGCAGGTAGTACGTGTTGACGTCTTCGTCGACCACGTAGTCCTTGCGCAGATCGTCGTTGCTCTCGGAAATCGCCACGTCGTAGTACTGCGGAAGCAGCGTGCGCGGGTTGAAGCTGATGATGTTGCCCATGCCGACAAAACCCAGCGAGGTCGGCGACATCAGCATCGAAGGATCGACCAGCGTCGGGCCGTCGCGCAACGTGGCGAAGTACACGTCCGAACGCTTGTCCTTGCTGCGGCGGTTGATGTTGGCGCCGATGTCGAAGCTGCGCACGATCGCGGTGTCCACGTCATAGGTCAGCTGCAGGCGGCCGGCCTTGATCTCGTCTTTCTGCCAGGAGTTTTCCAGGCGGCCGTCATGCCCGTAGTTCTGCACGTCCCACAGGTACACGTTGCCCGGATCGGCATAGTCGGCCATCGAGTAGTGGCCCCAGCCGGCGCTGATCGGAATCTGGAAGCCCACGTCCTGTGGATCCAGCATGCCGGCGTAGGTCTCCAGCTGCGACTGCTCGCGCTCGGCGCGCGAGTAGTTCAGATCCACGTTCAAGGTCCACGGATCCCAGCTGAAGGTATTGCTCCATCCGGCCGAGAACAGCTTGTCCTCGCGGGTGTTGTTGTCGTTGCGCACCAGCGGCTGCACGCCGGTCTGGGTGCCGCTGGTGATGATCGGATAGCCGTTGCGGTCGGTGAGGCCGATGTCCTGGTAGCCGGCCTGCTGGCCGTTCATGCCCGTCCAGTAGGCATCGTTGGTCCACATCGCGCCGTGCATCACTTCATCCTGGTCGAACTTGGACCAGTACAGATCCAGGATGCTGTGGTAGTGCTCGTTGGGCTTGAATTCGAAGGCGCCCATCACGCCATCGCGGACCAGCTCGCGCGACTTGACCCACGCTTCCTGGCCCTGCAGGGCGATGGCATCGGCCGGCTTGCCGGGCTGCGATGCACCCCACACGTCGGTATTGGCCCACCACCACTGCTTGTAATGCTTTTCCTGGAACGGCGAATCCAGGCGCGCCACGCCCAGCGCCACGCCAATGGTGTCGTCGGCGAACTGGTCCACGTACGAGGCGCTGGCGCGGTAGCCGCGGTCCTGGCCGTCGCTGCTCAGCTTGTCCATCGAGTTGAGTTCACCGTTGCCGGTGACCACGATGCGGCGCTCGCCGAACGCCAACGGGCGGATGGTCTGCAGATCGACGGTGCCCGACAGGCCCTGCCCGATCACCGCCGCATCGGCGGTCTTGTACACGGTGACGCCATTGATCAGCTCGGCCGGGTATTGGTCGAACTCCACGCCGCGGCTTTCGCCAGTGCTGACCTGCTCGCGGCCGTTGAGCGTGGTGCCGACGAACTGCTCGGACATGCCCCGGATCTGCACGACCTGCGAACGGCCGTCCACGCGCTGGGTCGCGATGCCGGGCAGGCGCGAGATCGAGTCGGCGATGCTGACGTCGGGCAGCTTGCCGATGTCTTCGGCCGAGATGGCCTCGACGATCGAGGTCGACTCGCTCTTGGTCACCACGGCCGATTCGATGGCCGCGCGGATGCCGGTGACCTGGACGGCGTCGAGCGTGGCCGGATCCTGAGTGGCCTGCTGCGCCTGGGCCCCGAGAGCGGTGACGCCCAGCGCCAGCCCGCAGGCAAGGGCCAACTGGTGACGACGGAACGCGGTGCGCGGACGTGCGATGTGGTTTTCAATATTCATGCGGTTCTTCTCAGACGTGCCTCGTTGACAGCGCTGTCTACGCACCAAGGAATAAATTGTCAACTTTTCGTTATGAACCCTTCGAGGTCGCTGCCGGCGGTCTTGTCCGGCAAGGACAACGCCTGTCCTGCCGCTAACCGGTTGTGGCGGCGCAGCATGGCCGATGCGCGATTTGGCTTTACTTTTGGACCGATGCAAATTTGGAAAACCTCATGACCATGCCCGCTGTCCGTCGCCTGTCCACCCGGTTGTCCCGCTGGGCGTCGCCGCGCCGAGCCGCTCGGTGGGCGCCCGTCTGGCTGGCCCTTTCCTTGGCGATGCCCTGCTCGGCGATCGCCGCACCCCGGCTGTGGACGACCACGGCCGACGGGGCCCAGCAACTCACCGCGGGCACGCTCGATCCGGGTGCGGCCAGCACCACCACCTTGCGGATCGTGGTGCAGCCCACGCTGGCCCGACAGTCGATCGTGGGCTTCGGGGCATCGCTGACCGACGCCTCGGCCTGGCTCATCCAGCACGAGCTGACCGCATCGGCCCGCCAGGCCCTGTTGCGCGAACTGTTCGGCCGCCAGGACGCCGGGCTGGGCCTGGACTTCACCCGGCTGACCATCGGTGCGTCGGACTTCTCGCGCCACCACTACAGCCTGGACGACAGCCCCGACGGCAAGCCCGACCCGCAACTGGCGCACTTCTCCATCGCCCCCAACCGCGAGGACGTCATCCCGGTCGCGCGCGCCGCACTGCAAGTCAATCCCGAGCTGAAGATCATGGCCTCGCCCTGGAGCGCACCGGGGTGGATGAAGACCAGCGACAGCCTGGTCACCGGCAAACTGCGGCCGCAGTATTACGACGCCTTCGCGCGCTACCTGCTGCGCTACGTCGATGCCTACCAGGCCGAGGGCATCCCGATCTGGGCGCTCACGGTTCAGAACGAGCCGGACTTCGAGCCCAAGGACTATCCCGGCATGCGGCTCAACGCCCCGGCGCGCGCCCGACTGATCGGCGACCATCTGGGCCCGATGCTGGCCGCGCGCGGCGGCAAGCCACTGTTGTTCGATTGGGACCACAACTGGGACAAGCCGCAGGAGCCGCTGGGCGTGCTGCGCGACCCGGCCGCGGGGCGCTATGTCGATGCCATCGCCTGGCACTGCTACGAAGGCGAGCCCTCGGCGCAAACACCGGTGCATGAGGCCTTTCCGGACAAGGATGCCTACCTGACCGAGTGCTCCGGCGGCACCTGGGAGCCGCTGCGCAGCGGCGGCATGCCGCTGATTGCCAAGCGCATGCTGGTGCAGCCGCTGCGGCACTCGGCACGCGGCATCCTGCTGTGGAACCTGGCGCTGGACGAAAACCGCGGCCCGCATGCCGGTGGCTGCGCAACCTGCTCGGGCGTGGTGACCATCGATACGCGCGATGGCAAGGTCAGCCGCAACGACGAGTACTACGTGCTGGGCCACGCCAGCCGGTTCGTGCAGCGCGATGCACGTCGCCTCGACTCCACCGACACGGGCGGCGACGGCGTGGACAACGTCGCCTTCCGCAACGTGGACGGCTCGCAGGTATTGATCGCGGTGAACTCCAATGCGCAACCCCGACGCATTGAAGTCGCGGGCTTCGGCGACAAGGTCGTACACGTGCTGCCGGCGCGTAGTCTCACCACGATCGTGTGGCCGTCACCTTGACGCAGCCAACCCGCCCGCCACGGGCAATGACCTCCCTGCGGAGGCCGCCCTAGAGCGGCATCCGATAGGGGGGTTCGCTCGCGCTGCGTCCGCTTGGCATGTATTCCAGCACCTGGTCCGTCGAGTTCCAGACGAAGGCTTGTTCGCTCAGGGGATCACGCAGCGGGGCGCTCGCCACCTCGCCGGCCGTCTGCGCCGGCGTGAGTGTCCCGGGCGGCCGGTCGCGCAACTGCGCGGCCAGCAGCGCGAGTCGACGCAGACCTTCCAGGTCGGCGATACGCACGGCATAGTTCATGTACGCAGGTCCCGCGATCGAAAGCAGCACTCGTCCCGTCGGGTTGTAGAGCTGCGCATGCCAAGGCACGGAAGTCGGCCGGCTGGCGGTTTCGACGGCGGTTCGCAGCTGCGGATACGGCGCCTGCGAGCTATCGGCAATCCGGACCAGCAACGCTGCGCTGCCATTGAGGCTGGCCTGCGATTGCAACAAGGGCCGGTTCAGTCGCGTCATGACTTCCTCGAAGCTTGACGCCTGCTTGGCAGGATTTTCAGCCTCGTTTGCCAGGTATTCCTTGTACTCCGCGAGGGCGGCACGGCTAAAGCGCCACTCGCCGGCGACTGCCCGCAACAACGAGCGCTCTTCCAGGCTGATGGGTTCCAACCACGCAGGTGGCACAGGCGCCGCGACGCCGGCGTGCTGCAACTCGCGCAGTACCAGGTTGCCCATCAAAAAGTGTGTTCGGATCGCCGCCGCCGCGATCATCTTGGTCAGCAGCAGGTCTGATTCGCGAAGTACCTTGCGCCAGAACAGCAAGTCGCGCTGCAACTTCGAGATCGCGACACCCGTGTCGCCTGCGCGTGCATGTTGCCACGCCGACAGCAGCCACAGGCGTTGCCCATCCATCGCGGGCTTCCAGCTCGGCAATGGCGCCATCGTCCCGGACGGAATCGACTCGCGCCAGCCGCTGCGCCCGATCAGTGCATCGTAGCGTTCCAGCTCCACGGGCGCCGCAGAAAGCCGGGCGTCCACTGCGGCAGGATCGCGCCCCAGCAGCGCCAGACACGCCGCGCCATCCTGCCTGCACGTCATGGCGTCTTGCGGACCGGCAGGGGCCTGCAGCGGAGCGCGATCACGTCCCGGCCAGGGAGCCACCTCGGCCCGGTGGCCAGGCGCGGGATAGTCCTCCACATAGGCCTGCCGCTGGCGGCCGAGCGCGAGCGGATCCTCGCCGTCGATCGCGGTCATGCCCAGTAGATACACGTAGGCATTGTCGGCGGCCGCAACCGCCGGCCGCGCATCGATCAAAGCCTCCAGCCGCCGCGCATCGGCCGATGGCGCCTCGTCGTGGCGATTGACGAAAAGCACGACGCCGTAAGCGCCGACCAGCAGCAGCACCAACCCAAATACGAGTCCAGCCAGCACCCGCGCCACCTTCCCTGCAGCTCCTGCCACTTCCATGTCGTCGCTCCCCTGAGTTGCCGCGAGCTTAGTGGCCCTCACCCATCCCCGCCAGTGGCCTTCCCCCTGTGTTGGCGGATGGCGCCGGCCCATCCCTTCGGCACCGGCGTCACTCCTTGCCCTCGTCCTTGGCCAGGTGCCCCGGCCATTCCGGCGGCCCCAGATACGAAGCCGTGGGGGGCGTGCCGAGCACCAGCTTCTGCAGCACGACGTTGTCGTCCAGCCGCCAGATCTTCAGCACGTGCGGCCCGGCATCGACACCCGCGAAAACGGTCCGCAGTACGCGTGCGTTGTCCTCGACGGCCTGGTTCCAGTCTTTTTTCGCCTGACTGGATGCCTCGTTCGGCGCCGGCTCGAGTTCATCCACCAACGTGCGCATTGGGCCATCGTCCAACGACACCCCCAAGCGAAGACGACCCTGGCCCGTGACGTCCAACGTGGGCACCAGCAGGATGTGCACCGGCCAATCGCCGGCCGTCGGCAGCACGAGGTCGTACTCGAGTCGAACGCCATCGGCCTTCGTGGTGGCTGGGCGCCCCTGCGGCAACGCCGTGACCGCGCCGAGCGTGCGCCCCAGGTGCGCAATGACCTGCCAATCCACACCCGCGCCGCCCATGGCCCGTGTGTAGTGCGGCGCCTCGATGGCGATGTATGGCGAAGCAGGCCGATCGGCAGGCTCCACGCGGTCGCCGGCTTGAGCGAAAACGATCGGCACCGCGCCCGGCGTCGAGGCGATCCGCTGCACGTTTGGCATGACCTGGCGATCCGGCTGTTGCCAGTTCGTGTAACCGATATGGGTCTGCGCCATCATCCCGTTCCAGCGACCGCCATCCAGCTGGTGATAGGCGTCGGTAAGCTCGCCATCGCGCCGGAATGCCTGTTCGGCGCGATCGGCGAACGCGTTCGCGCGCGGATCATTGCGTGCGGCCAGGCGTCGATTCCAGGCCACCGCGTAGTAGAGCCGATAGAGATTGGCGAGCGCCCGGATCGGATGCGCAACCAACTGCACGTACGTCGACTGTTGCGCGGCAGGCAGGGTGTTGCCGACCGCATCCATCTGCGCTTCCAGCGCATCCCACTCGGCAACCATGGCGCCAAATTCACCACCGTCCAGTCGTTCGGCCACCGCCGCGCCCAACGCGAAGCTGTCGGCGTCGATCAGCTCGGGCTTGCGCCGCGCCGCCAGCTGGCTGTAGCGGGTCAGCAGGTCACCAATGGCTTGCGCCTGGTCGGCGCCAAAAGTGGCCCGCGCCCACTCGGCGGGGTAGCGCGCCAGCGCCGGCACGGTCATCGCCGGCGGATCCCAGGCCTGTTTCATGAAGAAACTCAACGGGAACTCCATCGGCTTGATGTCGCCCACGTTGACGATCCACAAGCGGTCTGCGCCATAGGCCCAAGCCAGGTCCATCTGCTGCCAGGTCTTTTCGATCTGTACCGTGTTCAACCACTTGTAGTTGCGCGGCCCACCGACGTAATCGAAGTGGTAATAGATGCCGTAGCCACCGGCACGATCACGCTGGGCCGTCGGCAAGCGCCGTAACTGTCCCCAGTTGTCGTCGGCAAACAGCAAGGTGACGTCGTCGGGCACGCGCATGCCGTGGTCGTAGTAGTCCTGCACCTCCTTGTAGAGCGCCCACACCTGCGGCGTCTGCGCCGCAGGCTTGCCGCTGACGTCTTCGATGATGCGGCGCTGGTCGGCAACGACCGCTTGCAGCAACGGTACCGCCGTGCCCTCGCCCATCGCCTCGTCGCCATCGCCTCGCATGCCGATGGTGACCACGCTCTCGTAGGCGCCGCCCTGCTTGGAGTACATCCGCTCGATGCCGCCGCGCCAGAACGTGCGCAGGTTTTGCGCGTTGGTTGCGTAGTTCCAGGCGCCGCCGGTGACGCCGCCCTCGGTATGGCGATGCCACTCGTCATGCGCGCGGGTCATCGGCTCGTGGTGCGAGGTCCCCATGACCACGCCCATCGCATCGGCCAGGACTTGGTTCTGCGGGTCGTCGTCGTTGAATGCCTTCGGGGGCCACATGGCCGGCCACAGGTAATTGCCCTTCAGCCGCAGCAGCAGTTCAAACACATGCGCGTACATGTCTGCGTTGAATCCGCCGAAATGCAGGCGCGCCCAGGTGCCAAAGGAAGGGTCCTCGTCGTTGATGAAGAAGCCGCGATATTTGACCTTGGGTTGGTCCTGGCGGGTGCCGGCGGCCAGGAACACCTGGGATTGAAGTGGCACCGGCACATCGGCGAACCAGTACCACGGCGACACGCCGATCTTCTCGGACAGGTCGTACAGGCCATAGACCGCGCCACGCCGATCAGACCCCACCACTACCAGTGCCCGGGCAACGCCGTCGAAAGGTTGCTCGACCACGATCTGCCGAAAGGCCTCCCAGCGCCCGCTCAGCCCCGCCACATCGATGCGATGCCGTCGCACCAGATCGTCGATCAGCGGGCTGTTGCCCAGCACGCCGACCACCACCAGCGGGCCTTTGGCCTGGCTTGCCTCGCCCAGGCGTCGCGGTGCCTGGCCGCTGACGCGCCGCAGGTCCTCGGCAAAGCCGTCCGCAGCCATGCGCACCGCCGAATCGGCTTGCGCCTCCACCAGCACGGCCGCCGGCTGGCCCGCCGAGACCAGGGCCAGCGCGCCGGGTGCCGCCACCTGGCACACGGAGAGCGGCTCCACGCAGTCCTCGGCGCGGCCGATGCCGGGCAAGCCACAGCCCAGCAATGCCCACAGGACAAGCCTCCCTGCCCTGTCCGCCGTGAGGAACCGCACCCGCAACATCGATGGTAGCGCTATCATCCGGCGAATATAGCGGTCCCACCGTGACCTGCCACGCTGCGCTGCGGCGCGAACCGCTCAGCCCGCCGCTCAGCGCGCTCAGCGCCGCCGCGCGCGCATCGCCAGCACCGCAATGGGAAGACCGAACAGGAACATGTGCGACAGCAGGTCCAACGCGCTGCTCAACGGCGGAAAACTCACCGGCCGGGGAAACGCCGACAGGGGCAGCACCACCAGCCGCATCCCCAGGAACACCAGCACGCCGAACAACGGCCCGCTCACCCAAGGGCGCCGCAGCAGCACCGGCCAGCGCAGTGCCATGGCGCAAAACAACCCGGCCCAACCCAGCGACAGTGCGAAGTGGCAGGCCACGCCGAGCCACGCGACCGCCGGGGACCCCTCGAACGCGGCCTGCCCCAGCAACCCACTGGCGATGGTGCGCAACACGCGCTCCGGTGCCACGCCGTGGCTGGCGGCCAGCCCCAGCGCGAACGCCAGGTCCAGCGCACCGCCCACCGCGCCGCCCGCCAGGATTGCCCCCCGCCTCGAAAGCCTTGCCATTGCCATCCTCCTGGGTCGCCGCGTTCAGCCCTGCGATCCTTGCCGATGCCGGGCCGCTCGGCAATCGCCTTGCCTGGCGGGCGCCCCGCAGGCACAGGTGCCGCCCCGCCGCGCGATGACGATGAATGCTTCATCGCTGTCCAGATGGCCCTGCCGGCCCGAAAATGCGAAAATCCACCCCGCTCAGGGCAGGTCCTGTCCTGCCCGCCATCCCCCAGAGACATTGTGAAGACCCCTTTAGGCCTGCAGGCGCTGATCGACGACGGCGCCATCGATGAAGTGCTGCGCCCGCTCAAGAGCGGTAAGGAAGCCGCGGTTTACGTGGTCAGGAGTGGCGATGACGTGCGCTGCGCCAAGGTCTACAAGGACATGGCGCAACGCAGCTTCCAGCAACGCGTGCAGTACCAGGAGGGGCGCAAGGTACGTGGCAGCCGCGAGGCACGCGCCGTTGGCAAGGCCAGCAAGTACGGCCGCAAGCAACAAGAAACAGCCTGGAAAAATACCGAGGTCGAAGCGCTCTATCGCCTGCGCGAAGCCGGCATGCGCGTGCCCGAGCCGTATGGCTATTTCCACGGCGTACTGGTGATGGAGCTGGTCACCGACGCCAACGGCTTCTCTGCGCCGCGCCTGGGCGAGGTCGAACTCAGCGCCGAACAGGCGCGCGACTACCATCGCGTGCTGGTGCGCCAGGTCGTACTGATGCTGTGCTGCGGCTTGATCCACGGCGATCTGTCCCCCTACAACGTGCTGGTCGGGCCCGATGGCCCGGTCGTGATCGATTTTCCGCAGGTGGTCGATGCGGCCGGCAACAATGCCGCGCGCACCATGCTGCTGCGCGACGTCAACAACCTCACCGCCAATCTGGGCCGTTGGGCGCCGGAGTTGCTGGACACTTGGTACGGCGAGGAAATGTGGGCGCTGTTCGAGGCCGGCGAGTTGCTGCCCGATAGCGAGCTCACCGGCAAGTTCGTACATGACGAGAGCACCATCGACCTGGACAGCGTGCGTCACGCCATCAACGATGCGCGCGAAGAGGCACTGATTCGCCAGCAGGGTCGCGAAGCCGCGGACGAAGAAGACAACTGAGCCACGCCAGTGGACGCTGAGCCACTCAGCGTCCCGTCACCCGCCCCGATATTGCGTGCCGGCGTTGCGCGCGGCACCGCGGGTCAGAATCGCTCGCCCGCCGGCAGATAGCGCCAGGCGCCTGGCGGCATCGCCCCACTGGGCCCCTTGCCCAAGGCGACCTGGCCAATGCGCAGGCGGCGAATCGACACCACGGTCAAGCCCACCTGCGCGCACATGTCGCGCAGCTGCCCATCCCGTACCGCCTTGATCGCAAACCGCAGCCGCGTTTCGTTCTGCCAGCTCACCTTGCAAGGCGGCAGGACGCGGCCCTGGAAGCTCAACCCTTCGCTGAGCCGATACAACCCATAAGGGGCCAGCTCCCCGCTGATCTCCACGATGTACTCGTGCTCGATGGTGTCGGCATCGTCGGAAAGGCGACGCAACACGCGACCGTCCTGGCTGAGCACCAACAATCCGCTGGCTTCCGGATCCATCGACACCAGCGGGGTCAACCGCTGGAAGTGACGCTGCAACGGACGGATATCGGAAGCGTCTTCGTCCCAGCGCGTGGCCGGGATCACAAGCGCGCTGGCCGGTCGAGCGCCCTCGATGGCATCGAAGCCGGTCGGCTTGTGCAGCAGGATGGTTGCCGGCTCCACTGCCTCCAGGCGCGCTTGCGGGTCCAATTCAACGCGTTCGTCGGCCACGCGGTGCTGCGGCGCCTCGACCACGCTGCCATCCACGCTCACCCAGCCGTTGCGGATGTACTGCTCGGCTTCGGCGCGCGAACAGCCAAACAACTGGGCGACGCGTTGGGCAAGGCGGACCGGATCGGTCATGGGTACTTCCGTCAAAAGGGCGCCCAGTGTAACGAGCGAGCCATACCGGTGCGCGTGCGTGGCCACGCCCCGGTTCGCCCTGCCCTGCCCGGCCCCGCCGTTACCACCGCGAGACCCGCGGCGCCTGCTATTCGAAACTGCCGATCGAATCGTGCGCCAGGTTGTCGAAGCGGGTGTATTCGCCGAAGAACTTCAACTTGCACGAGCCGGTGGGACCGCCTCGGTGCTTGCCGATGATGATCTCGGCCAACCCCTTGTCCGGCGAGTTTTCCTTGTTGTAGTAATCGTCGCGGTAGATGAACACGATCATGTCCGCATCCTGCTCGATAGCGCCGGATTCGCGAAGGTCGGCCATCACCGGGCGCTTGTCGGTACGCGTTTCCAGCGATCGGTTGAGCTGGGACAACGCGATCACCGGCACGTTGAGCTCCTTGGCCAGGCCTTTGAGCGAACGCGAGATCTCCGAGATCTCGGTCGCGCGGTTTTCACTGTTGCCCGGCACCGACATCAGCTGCAGGTAATCGATCACGATCAGGCCCAGGTCGTGCTCGCGCTTGAGGCGCCGGGCCTTGGAACGCAGCACCTCCGGCGACAGGCCGGGCGTGTCGTCGATGAAGATCTTGGTTTCCTTGAGCATCTTGATCGCGCCGGTGACGCGCGCCCAGTCTTCGTCTTCCAGCTGGCCGGTGCGCAAGCGCGTGGCATTGATGCGGCCATTGGAGGAAATCAGGCGCATCGCCAACTGCGGGGCCGACATTTCCATGGAAAACACCGCCACCGCTTTCTTCGACTTGATCGCCGCGAACTCGGCGATGTTCAGCGCAAAGGTGGTCTTGCCCATCGCCGGGCGCGCCGCCAGGATGATCAGATCGGTCGGTTGCAGGCCGGCGGTCATCGCGTCGAAGTCGTTGTAGCCGGTCGGCAGGCCGGTGATGCTGCCGCCGCTCTCGAACCGGCTGCGCAGCTCTTCGAAGGCATCTTTCAGCGCGCCGGGCATTGCGACGAAATCGCTGCGCCCGCGCGCGCCTGCCTCGGCGATCTGGAAGACCGCCTTCTCGGCGCTGGCCAGCAGTTCGGAACTTTCGCGGCCCTCGGGCTGGAAGCCGTCGTTGACGATCTCGGTACCCACCTCGATCAGCTGCCGCAGCACGGCCTTGTCGCGCACGATCTCGGCATAGGCACCGATATTGGCCGCCGACGGCGTCGTGCTGGCCAGCTCGACCAGGTAGGCGCCGTCGCCGACCTGCTCCAGCTTGCCTTGGGATTCGAACCATTCGCCCAGCGTCACCGCGTCGTACGGACGATTCTTTTCGGCCAACTCGCGAATGGCGCGATAGATCAGCCGATGGTCGCGGCGATAGAAGTCGTTCTCGGTGAGCTGGTCGTTGACCCGGTCGTAGGCGTCCGGCGCCAGCATCAGGCCACCGAGCACTGCCTGTTCCGCTTCGACCGAATGCGGCGGGATGCGCAGCTGGTCGATGCGCGGCTCAGGACGATCATCGCGGTCGCGATCGCGGTCACGGTTGGAGCGGAAGCCGGATCGGGCGGACATGCGGTCGGAACTCTGACGCGGGGACGAGGGCAGGAAGGATAGGCACGCCGGGCCATCCGCGCTAGGAACAAGTCTGTGGATAAGCCGTGCATAGCCGGTGCGTGACCGGCCATGCGAATGGCATCTTCGCCCCGCCCCGTCTCATCTTTTGCGACTTTGCTCAGCCCTTGGCCGCACCGATGAACGCCAGGAATTTTTCTGCAAATCCATGCAGGAACTTGGCCGTCCCTTCGTTGCCGATGCCCCCGGCATCGTCGAAGAGCCCCTCTTTGTGCTGCAGGAACACTTCCGGTTGGCCGAGCACGCGCATGTCCAGGTAGGCCAGCACGTTGCGCAGGTGCTGCTGGGCCAGCGCCGTGCCGATGGTGCCAACGGAAATCCCCACCACCGCCGCGGGCTTGCCGGCAAAGCAGCTGTCGCCGTAGGGCCGGGAACCAATGTCGATGGCGTTCTTGAGCACGCCGGGGATGGATCGGTTGTACTCGGGGGTCACGAACAGCACCGCGTCGGCGCTCCGCACCTCTTCCTTCAAACGCTTGCCCTGCGCCGGATACTCGTGATCGAAATCCTGGGTGTACAGCGGCAGGTCGCCGATCTCCACGTAATGGAACCTGGCCTTGCCGCCGACCAGTCCTTCCAATGCCTTGGCCAGCTGGCGGTTGAAAGAGTGCTTGCGCAGGCTGCCGACGAACACGGCGATCTGGAATTGGGTCATGACGCGCTCCGGGTGGTGAACGACGCCCCGCAATCTAGCGGTGTCGGTGCGCAGGCCCGGTGAAGCGGGCGCCGAGCCTGGGCTACGACCCAGCGCCGGCGGAGGATGCCCTACCCACCCACCGGCCGGTGTCCTTCCCGTTGGCGCCACTGGGCGCGCATTTGCCCCCACACTTCCACCGCCTTGCCCGCATGCGGCGCAGGCAGCTCGTCCATCCGCAGGAAGCGCGAGCCGAGCTTGGCCGCCACGGCCTTCGAACTGAGGTTGTCGGTGGCGATGATGTGGATCACCTCGTCCCAACCCAGCACCTCGAATGCCCAGTCAATGGCGGCCGTCGCCGCTTCGGGCGCGTACCCCCGCCCCCATCGGTCGCGCCGGATGCTCCAGCCAACTTCCGGGCCCGGCCACTGATAAGGCTGCCAGGGGCCGACGCGGCCGACCCACTCTCCACTGGCCTTCTCGATCACCGAGAACATCGCAAAACCTTGCAACTCCCAACTGCCCACTATCGTGGCCAGGCTGCGCCAAGCCGCCGCTGGCGGCATGGCGCCCCCCAGGTGCGCGGTGGCCACTTCGTCGCCCAGAAAGGCGGCGAAACCATCGAAGTCTTCGCGTCGCGGCGGACGCAGCCACAGGCGCTCGGTTTCCAGTATCGGTGCGGTGCGTTCCATCGTGCCGATGCTAGTGCCGCAGCAGGTACGACGCCACCGCGGCGCCGATGGCCAACATCGCGCCGATCGCCAAGGTGCAGGCCCAGGCCGCGAGCACGCGCTGTCGCGAAGCGCCGGTGGCGCCGCTCACGCCCAGCCACATCGACACGGCGTACCAGCACATGGCGGCGCTCGCCAACATTGCCGCCATTACCAGACCAGGGATCTCGCGCGGCTGCGGCGCCGCGCCGGACAGCCACCCCGCCCCACCCGCCAACGCCGTGGCCATGCCGGCCAGGAACGGCAACTGCGGCGCCTGGCCGGCGATCGTGGCTTGCAGCAGGCGCCGTGGGTCGACGTTCACCCCACACACGCGCAACGCGCCCCACAGCAGCGCGAGGGTCAGCACCAAGATGCCCAAGCCCGCCCCGATCGAGCCCGCGACCGCAGCGGCCCCGGCATGGCCGACCACGATCGCACTCGTCAACCATCCCACCACGAACACAAACCAGGCCTGCCAGCGCAAGCCCGGCGAGGTGGCCAATCGCCCCGCGGTGGCCTGCGGCGCATACAGCATCCCGCCGATCCCGCCGCGCGCCCAGCTCACCAGCGCCACGACCAGCCCCATCGCGGTGACGGCGAAGGCCGCCATCGCCTGCAACCACGGCCGCAGGCCGATTTCCCGCCACGGATCAGGCTTGAAGTCGTGCTCGAAGTAGGCCATCTCGCGGGCACGCTTCATGTCGCGCGCAGCGCGACGCAGGCCCTGTGGCGGGATCTGTAGTGCCAATCGTTCCCAACGCCCGGTGATCGAGACCTCGCGTCCGTCCACCTCGACGCGGCGCGAAAACCGGAACCAGGGATTGGCCACCACTTCCTCGCGCTGCGGTTTCACGCCCAACGCCACGTCGCTGTGCAGATGCACGGTCTGGGTGGCCAGGCGAGGACCGCCCAACGCCAAGGGGGTGCGGCGTTCGCCGTGCGGCAGTTCCTTCATCCAGTCGCGCAACTGGAACAGCGGAAAACCGATCACGTCGCCCTCGCTGGCCGGCCATTCCAGTCGGTAGCGCTCATCGATGCGCACGCTGGCCGGGTCGCTGTCGTCCACCTGCGGGGGGCGCACCTGCTGCAGGGCATCGTAGAAATTGCGCATGTAGTCGAGGTAGTGCTCGCCCACCGCGTCGGCACCATCTCGCTCGAACTGGTCGCGCGCCTCGTCGCCCAGATTGCGGCGATATTCGGTGGACACCATGAAGTCCGCGCCGCGTCGCCTGGATCGCATCTGCAACGCCACGTCCTGCCGGACCTCGACGTCCGGCTCGATCGCGCGCGGATAAGGGATGTCCACCAGCCGCGAAGACCCGGCGGCGACGGGCAGGCCCTGGCCGAAAGGCAGTGGGACGCGTGCCTGCAGGTCGCCCATCTCGCGATCGCGGGTGGCATCGACCCATACCGGCCGCCCACCCGGCGGACGCGCGCGCACCACCACGTGATCGAAGGCCAGCGGGCTCGGCAGGTAAGTCGCCAGGTCCACCCCCGGCGCAGAATTCACCAGCACCGGCTCGGCGGGGATGCCGGCCAGCGCCAGCAGGGCGACCAGCAGGGTCGCCTTGTCCTTGCAGTCGCCGTAGCGAAGCCGCAAGGTCTCCTCGGGCGCGTGCGGCGCGTGCGAATTCGCGCCCATTTCCAGGCCGAGATAGCGCACCTCGCCCTGCACGAAGGCAATCGCCCGCTGCAACGAACCCTGCGGGTCATCACGAGAGAGCTGCAGTTGCGAGGCCACTTGGTGCGCCACGGCCGGATCGCTGAAACCCTGCGGATACAGCGACAGCGCCCAATCGGCCACGGCGTGCCAGTCGGCGGCGGTGGACAACTCGATTCGACCGAACGCGTCGTAGCCTTCCGGCGCCCCTTTCTCCGCGCTCACCGACGGCAGTGCATCGGCCTCCAGCCGCAACTCACGCACCTCGCCGAATCGCTCCTGCCGCTCGCTGAAACCGGGCACGCTGATCCGCCAGTGCAACGGCAGCGCCGCCGGATAACGCACACGCAAGCGACGGGCCGCGACCGGCACTCCATATCGCGCGGTGTAGCGGTCGTAATAGCCTTGGCCGAACACCGGATTGTCGCCGGCCACGGTGTAGCCATAGTCGATCCGATCGCCAACGCGCAGGTCCGGCAAGCTGATGTTGACGGTCAGCGCCCCGTCCAGCAGCCCCTCTTCCAGTTCGCTCTCGCGGCGCAGCTGGGCATAGTGCGCGTCGTGGCGCAAATCCAGCCGACGACCGTCGCGCCATACCTCCAGGTGGTTGAGCAGCATGCGCTGGAAATCAGGCTGGTAGTCGATCGCGACCTGCCCCGCATCGGCCAGCGCACCATCGCGCTGCACGGTATAGCTGACCCGGCGATACCACAGCGGCTGTGTCCCGGTCAGGTCCAGCTGGTCGGACACCAGCTCATAGCGCAGCCCGCCACTGCCCGGTCCCGTGCTGGGCACCGCCTCCTCGCGCACCCACGAGGGCGCGGCCGCCATCGCCGGCGCGTCGCCGGCCCATGCCGGGCAGGCCGCCCACAGTCCCCCCACCCACGCCAACACCGGCGCCAGCCACTGCCACACTTTGACCGTCCTGCCCACGTTTCCCCCTGAGGCAACCCTTGCGCTGCGGCTAGAACGCGTTGTGGCCCGTCAGCTCCCGGCCGACCACCAACTGATGCACGGTCTGCGTCCCTTCATACGTGATCACCGACTCCAGATTCAAGGCATGCCGAATGGCGGCGTGGTCCAGGCTGATCCCCGCAGCCCCCAACAGGTCCCGGCAATCGCGGGCGATGTCGATGGCCATCCGGCAGTTGTTCCACTTGGCCAGCGACACCTGCGTGGGTTGCAACCGCCCGGCCTCCTTCAATCGGCCCACCTGCAGCGCCAGCAATTGGCCCGTGCTGATCCGCCGTGCCATGTCCGCCAGCCGGACCTGGACGGCCTGGTTGGCGGCCAGGGGACGGCCAAACAGGATCCGCTCGCCTGCGTAGTCCAGCGCCTCGCGCAGGCAGGCGCTCGCCGCGCCGATCGGTCCCCAGGCAATGCCGAAACGCGCCTGGTTGAGGCAGCCCAACGGCCCTTTCAAGCCTTGCGCACCGGCCAACCGGTTGGCCTCCGGCACGCGCACGCCGTCCAGGTAGAGCGCAGAAGTGACCGACGCGCGCAGGCTCATCTTCCGACCGATGTCCACCGCACTGAAGCCCCGCGTACCGCGCTCCACCACGAAACCCTGCACGCCTTCGTCGGTCTGCGCCCACACGATGGCCAGGTCGGCGATGCTGCCATTGGTGATCCACAGCTTGGCGCCGTCCAGGATCCAGTCGCCTCCCGAGCGCCGTGCGCGCGTTCGCATGGCGGCCGGATCCGAGCCCCCTTCGGCCTCGGTCAAGCCAAAACACCCGATCAGGCGTCCCGCCGCCATGTCCGGGAGCCAACGTTGCCGTTGGGCATCGCTGCCGTAGGCGTGGATGGGATACATGCACAGCGAGGACTGGACGCTGACGAAGCTGCGCAGGGCGCTATCGCCGCGCTCGAGCTCTTGGCAGATGAGGCCATAGGACACCGCGCCCAGTCCGCTGCCGCCATATTCCACCGGGAAGGTGGCGCCGAGCAGGCCGAGTCCGGCGATCTCGGGGATCAGTTCGCGCGGGAAGCGGCCGTGTTCGAAGGCTTCGCCGATGATGGGGAGGATGCGTTCGTCGGTGAAGCGGGCTACGGCGGTTTGGATGGCGCGCTCTTCTTCGGTGAGCGAGGAGTGGATGTCGAGGAGGTCGGTGGGGGGGAGGGGCATGGGGTTGGCCGGTGGTTTTTTTTGGATTCTAGCTAGGTGGTGGTTGGTAGTTGGTGGTTGGTTTGGCTTTGGCGATGGTTTTGTTTTTAGGGCTTCCACGCCCTGCGGGCGCGGGTCACTTTTCTTTGCTTGTGCAAAGAAAAGTAACCAAAAGAAACACACTCCACAGCGCGAGCCGAAGCGATGAAGCCGCTTCGGTTCCCTTGCGCTCCTCGGCGGTTAGGGGCACGGCGCGCGAACTCGCTTCGCTCAGACAGCGCGCGCCTCTTCGGCCCCTAACCGCCTGCGGTGCTCGGCTCGGCTTACGGAGGGGGTGAGTCAAGGGCCAAAGCCAAGGCCAAAGCCAAGGCCAAGGCCAAGGCCAAGGCCAAGGCCAAGGCCAAGGCCAAGGCCAAGGCAATGCTGAAACCGAAGCCAGGACCGAAGTCAGCGCGAGAGCCCAAGTCGCGGCTAAGGCTATGGTGTTACGGACGCCGGTCCCGTGTACTGTGCCAAAGCGCATCGCGCTTGGCGTCCCGCTTTTGACTTTGCTCTGGCTTCGCTCTGGCCTTTGACCTACCCCCCTCCCGTCAGCCGAGCCGAGCACCGCAGGGGATTAGGGGCCGAAGAGGTGCGCGTTGTCTGAGCGCAGCGAGTTCGCGCGCCGTGCCCCTAATCCCCGAGGAGCGCAAGGGAACCGAAGCAGCTCCACCGCTTCGGCTCGCGCTGTGGGAGTGTGTTTCTTTGGTTACTTTCTTTG
>DASWQJ010000064.1:0-7325 GCA_036403795.1 Stenotrophomonas sp. | reverse complement strand
AACGGCGCCAGCACCCGCGAGCTGGACGAACTGTCCATCCGCACCGCCGCCCTGCTGATCGGCGAGGAGCCGGAATACGGTCGCCTGGCCGCGCGCCTGCTCGCCAACTACATTGCCAAGGAAGTCTCCAACCAGGAGATCCACGCCTTCTCGCAGTCGGTCGCCCGCGGCCACGAAGTCGGCCTGATCAACGACCGCCTGTTGAACTTCGTGCAGACCAACGCGCGCAAGCTCAACGACGCGATCGAACCGATGCTCGACCTGCACTTCGATTATTTCGGCCTGCGCACCCTGTACGACCGCTACCTGCTGCGCCATCCGCATACCCGCAAGGTGATCGAGACCCCGCAGCAGTTCTTCCTGCGCATCGCCAGCGCATTGAGCGAAGACGTGCCGGAAACGCTGGCGCTGTACAAGCGCATGGGCAACCTGGACTACCTGCCGTCCTCGCCGACGCTGTTCAATTCCGGCACCACCCACGAGCAGCTGTCTTCGTGCTTCCTGCTGGATTCGCCGCAGGATTCGCTCGAATCGATCTATAGCAAGTACGGCGACATCGCCCAGCTGTCCAAGTTCAGCGGCGGCATTGGCGTCAGCTACACCCGTGTGCGTTCGCGCGGCTCGCTGATCAAGTCGACCAATGGCCATTCCAACGGAATTGTCCCTTGGCTGAAGACGCTCGATTCCTCCGTCGCGGCGGTGAACCAGGGTGGCAAGCGCAAGGGCGCGGCCTGCGTGTACCTGGAAACCTGGCACGCCGACATTGAGGACTTCCTGGAGCTGCGCGACAACGCCGGCGATGACGCCCGCCGCACCCACAACCTCAACCTGGCCAACTGGGTGCCGGACCTGTTCATGCAGCGCGTGGAGGCCGACCAGGAATGGTCGCTGTTCGACCCGCGCGTGGTCCCGCAGCTGACCGATCTGTACGGCGAAGCCTTCGAAGCCGCTTACCTGCAGGCCGAAACGCAGGGCAAGGCCGCACGCACCATCTCCGCCCGCAAGTTGTACGCGCGGATGATGCGTACGTTGGCCGAAACCGGCAACGGCTGGATGACCTTCAAGGACAAGTGCAATCGCGCCAGCAACCAGACGCTGCGCCCGAACAACGTCATCCATCTGTCGAACCTGTGCACCGAGATCCTGGAGATCACCTCCAACGACGAGACCGCGGTGTGCAACCTCGGTTCGATCAACCTGGCGCGCCATTTCGACGCGTACGGCGAGTTCGACTACGACAAGCTGGCCGAGACCGTGCGCCTGGCCGTGCGCCAGCTCGACCGCGTGATCGACCTGAACTTCTACCCGATCGAAACCGCGCGTCGCGGCAACCTGCGCTGGCGCCCGGTGGGCCTGGGCTGCATGGGCCTGCAGGACGTGTTCTTCCGCAAGCGCCTGGCGTTCGATTCGGCCGAGGCACGCGCGTTGTCAACCAAGATCGCCGAGACCATCTACTTCCACGCGTTGGAGACCTCCTGCGAGCTTGCCGCCGAGCGCGGCAAGCATCCGTCCTTCGGCGACACGCGTGCGGTCAACGGCGAGCTGCAGTTCGACGCCTGGAACGTGGTGCCTGACAATGCCGAGCGCTGGGAAGCCCTGCGCGCCCGCATCCAGGAACATGGCCTGCGCAACTCGCTGCTGATCGCGATCGCCCCGACCGCCACCATCGCCTCGATCGCCGGCTGCTACGAGTGCGTCGAGCCGCAGGTGTCCAACCTGTTCAAGCGCGAGACCCTGTCCGGCGACTTCCTGCAGATCAACCGCTACCTGGTCGAAGAGCTCAAGCGGCTGGGCCTGTGGACGGCGGAAACCCGCGATGCGATCAAGCTGGCCGAAGGCTCGATCCAGGGGATCGTGCAGATCCCCGAGACCCTGCGGCACATCTACCGCACCGCCTGGGAACTGCCGATGCGTTCGCTGATCGACATGGCTGCCGCGCGCGGCGCCTACATCGACCAGTCCGCCTCGCTCAACCTGTTCATGGAAAGCCCGAACATCGGCGCGATGTCTTCCATGTACATGTACGCCTGGAAGCAGGGCCTCAAGACCACGTATTACCTGCGTTCGCGTCCGGCCACCAAGATCGCCAAGACCACGGTGAGCACCTATACGCCGGTCGAGGCGGTGGCTTGTTCGCTGGAAAACCCGGAAGCCTGCGAGGCTTGCCAGTAATGGATTGAATCCATCGAGGTCGCGATGAAACGCTATGCCAACCGTTCCGGCGATTCGGGTGTGGTGGCCTACGAGCTCACCGCGACCTCGATCTGGGTGAAGTTCCGCAACAACGAGAAATACGAATACAGCAGCATCGGCCGCGCCGGCCCCAAGAAGGTCGCGCGGATGAAGCAGCTCGCCGAGGCGGGTGAAGGCTTGAGTGCCTACATCAGCCAGCAGGCGCACGACGATTACGAGCGGCACTGACCGCAGCAAGATCCCGAATACTTCCGCAATACCTCCGCCCTCGGGCGGAGCTACACAAGGCAACGACACATGTCCGCACAACCCCGCCAGATGCTGCTCGATCCGGGCTTCGAACTGACCCTGCGCCCGATGCGCTATCCGCAGTTCTACGATATGTATCGCAACGCGATCAAGAACAGCTGGACGGTGGAGGAGATCAACTTCCAGATCGACATCTCCGACCTGCATACGAAGATGTCACCGGCCGATCGCCACCTGATCCACCGCCTGGTCGCGTTCTTCGCCACCGGCGATTCGATCGTGTCCAACAACCTGGTGCTGAACCTGTACCAGCATCTCAATGCGCCGGAAGCGCGCATGTACCTGTCGCGCCAGCTTTACGAAGAAGCGCTGCACGTGCAGTTCTACCTGACCCTGCTCGACAACTACCTGCCGGATCCGGCCGAGCGCGTGAAGGCGTTCGCGGCGGTGGAGAACATCGATTCGATCAAGAAGAAGGCCGAGTTCTGCTTCAAGTGGATCGACTCGATCCAGGGCCTGCGTCGCATCGAAACGCGTGAGCAGCGCCGCCAGTTCCTGCTCAACCAGATCTGCTTTGCCGCCTGCATCGAGGGCCTGTTCTTCTTCGCTGCCTTCGCCTACGTGTACTACTTCCGTTCGCGCGGCCTGTTGCCGGGCCTGGCCTCGGGTACCAACTGGGTGTTCCGCGACGAGAGCGCGCACATGGAGTTCGCGTTTGAATCGGTGCGCACCGTGCGCGAAGAAGAGCCGGAGCTGTTCGACGAGGCGCTCAAGCAGCAGGTCTACCAGATGCTGGAAGAGGCGATCGAGTGCGAGCTGCAGTTCGCCGAGGACGTGCTCTCCGGCGGCGTGGCCGGCATCTCCACCCGCGACATGCGCCAGTACCTGGAGCATTGCGCCGACCAGCACTTCGTGAAGCTGGGCATGGAGAAGAAGTACAACGTGCGCAACCCGCTGCCCTTCATGGAGCTGCAGGACGTGCAGGAACTGACCAACTTCTTCGAGCGCCGCGTGTCGGCGTACCAGGTGGGCGTGCAGGGTGAAGTGGGGTTTGATCACGCGTTCTAGGGGGAGGCGATCCGCTTCGCGGCTGCGCCCCCAAGATTTGCTGCGCAAACCTTGGGCCCCTAGCTTCGTTGCCTCCAATCCCCCGCGCCTGTCGGCGCGCCCCCCTTACCAAGGGGGGCTTCGCTCCAGGGGGATCATGCGGGCGGTGAATAACGTCTTGCGTGGCGTGCAGCGCCTGCTGGCCGAAGGTGGCATCGCGGCCCCGTCGCGAGACGGCTTCGGGCCGATGGCCCGGCTGGCGTGTACCTGGTCTTGATGCCGGCGGTGCACAATGGGGCCTTGCCACGGAGGTTTCCCCATGTCCGAGCCACATGCTGCCGACGTTGTGCCGATTGCGGCTGCTGATGTCGATACGGCGGCGCTTGCACCTACCGAGGTGCGGATGGCCGAGATCGTCTTTCCCAACCACACCAACCACATGGGCACCCTGTTTGGCGGCCAGGCGCTGGCGTGGATGGACAAGGCGGCGTTCCTGGCGGCGGCGCGTTATTCGCGTCATACGGTGGTGACCGCGCGCTCGGACCAGGTCGATTTCAAATTGCCGATCCGACAGGGCCAGATGGTCGAGACCATCGGTCGCATCGTGGAGGTAGGGCGCAGTTCGATGCGGGTGGAGGTCGAGTTGATCGCCGAGGATCTGGCCAGCGGTGAGCGCAAGCTGTGCACGCGCGGGCATTTCGTGATGATTGCGCTGGGGCCGGACGGCAAGCCCACGGCGGTAGCGCCGCTTCCAAAATCCCTCGACACTTCCGACGTCGCTTGAGTGATGGGCGCTATCGCGGCAAGGCCTCGATAGCATCCGATCCTGCGCTTGGGCACGACGGCCCACACAGCGCTTCGACAGCTCAGCCCTTGGCCATGCGCTCCAGCTGATACGCCTGCAGGTGCACGAATGCAGCCATCAGCCAGGGGGCGTTGACGCCGGTCTGGCGCACGCGGGCCAGCATGTCGCCGATGATCTGGCGGGCTTCGACCTGGCGGCCGGCTTCCAGGTCGCGCAGCATCGAGGCCTTCAAGTCGGAACCCGGCTGCAGCAGGCTGGCCAGCGCCTTCTCGCGAGCGGCCGACGGAATCTGCTGGCCATCGGCCTGGGCAGCGATCAGGCATTCGTTGTACAGGCCGTTGATGAGCGCGCGGCCGTCTTCGGTGTCGACGATGCGGCCAATCGGTGCACGGGCCATGCACGTGGCTGCCGCCAGCGCGCACAGGAACGTGAACTTGATCCATTGCTCCTGCGCGATGGCCGGCGAGGCGAGGTGATCGATGCCGGCCTGCGCGCAGGCCTCGGCAAAGTCGCGCACGCGCGGGGTGAGGTGCGCGCTCTGGCGCTCGCCAAAGGTGATCGATGCCGGCTTGCCCAAGTGCAGGATCTCGCCTTCCGGGCCGATGGCCGCGCTGATGAAACACAACCCGCCCAGCACGCGCTCATGGCCGAACGCGGCATCGAGTTCGTCGTAATGCGCCAACCCGTTGAGGATCGGCAGCACGGTAGTGTCCGGCCCCACCGCTGGCGAGATCGCATCGATCGCGCTGCCCAGGTCGTAGGCCTTGCAGCTGAGGATCACCAGGTCGAACGGCTGCAGCGCCGACGCGGCACCCAACGAGGCCTCGGTGACGTGCGACACGCGCAGGTCCGCATCGCCCAACGGGCTGCGTATCCGCAAGCCATCGCGATCGAGCCGATGGCCACGGGGCTCGCGCACCAGGAAAGTCACGTCCAGCCCGGCCTGGGCCAGGCGTCCGCCGAAGTAACCGCCGGTTCCGCCGGCGCCCAGGATCAGGATGCGCATGACGGCCTCCTCAGCTCCGCAAACCCACGCCGCGCTTCAACAACCACAGTGCCAGCGAACCCAGCACGGCGACGAAGCCCAGCATCAGCGTAAACGCCACCCACAGCGGCACATCGCTGCTGCCCAGCAAGCCATAGCGGAACGCGTTGACCATGTAGAAGATGGGGTTGGCGTGGGTGGCTGCTTCGGCCCAGGGCGGCAACAGCTTGACCGAATAGAACACGCCGCCCAGGTAGGTCAGCGGGGTGAGGATGAACGTCGGCACGATCGCCACGTCGTCGAACTTCTTGGCGTACACGGCGTTGACGAAGCCGGCCAGCGAAAAGATCGTCGCGCCCAGCAGCACCGTGGCAAGCGTCACCAGTGGGTGCGGGATGCGCACCGGGGTGAAGAACATCGCGATGATCAACACGATCACGCCGACCATCAGGCCGCGCAGCACCGCGCCGGAAACGTAGCCGACCAGGATCACCCAGTTCGGCATCGGGCTGACCAGCAGTTCCTCGACGTGGCGGCCGAACTTGGCGCCAAAGAACGAGGAAGAGATGTTGCCGTAGCTGTTCTGGATAACGCTCATCATCACCAGGCCGGGGACGATGAAGGCCATGTAGTCGTAGCCGCCCATCTTGCCGACCTTCGAGCCGATCAGGCCGCCGAAGATCAGGAAGTACAGCGTCATCGTGATCGCCGGCGGCACCAGTGTCTGGCCCCAGATGCGCAGGATGCGCCGCACTTCGCGGCGCACGATCGTCAGCAGTGCGGTGAAGTTGCGCTGGGTGTCGCTCGGGGCGACGGGCAGTGGCGCGCTCATGCCGCGTTCTCCAGGTTGCCGGTCAGGCGCACGAACAACTCCTCCAGGCGATTGGATTTGGTACGCATCGAACGCACCCGGATGCCGGACGCCTGCAACGCGGCGAACACGCGGTTGAGGTCCATTGCGCGCGGCATGTCCAGGTCCAGCGTGTGGGCGTCGATAACGGTGAGGGTGGTGCCCTCGATCACCGGCAGCTGCGCCGGAAGCTCGCCATCGATATCAAACAGGAAGCCCTCCACGTCCAGCTTGGCCAGCAGCGCGCGCATCGGCCCCTGCTCGACGATGCGGCCGTGGTTGATGATGGCCAGGTGCCGACACAGGTTCTCGGCTTCTTCCAGGTAATGCGTGGTCAAGATGATCGTGGTGCCGGCGGTGTTGATCTCGCGCAGCACGCGCCACATGTCGCGGCGGATCTCGATGTCCACGCCGGCGGTGGGCTCGTCCAGGATCAGCAGGCGCGGCCGGGTCATCATCGCGCGGGCGATCATCAGCCGGCGCTTCATGCCGCCCGACAGGGTGCGGCTCATCGACTGCGCCTTGCCCCACAGGTGTGCGCGCTTGAGCTCCTCCTCGGCGCGTTGCGCGGCTTCGGCGCGGGCGATGCCGTAAAAGCCGGCGTAGTTGACCAGGATGTCGAAGGGCTTCTCGAACAGGTTGAAGTTGATTTCCTGCGGAACCAGCCCGATCAGCCGCATGGCGTCACTGCGGTGCGCCACTAGGTCGGTGCCGAAGATGCTCACTTCGCCTTCGCTCAGGTTGACCAGCGAGCTGACGATGCCGATCAGGGTGGACTTGCCGGCGCCGTTGGGGCCGAGCAGGGCGAAGAAATCGCCGGGCGCCACATCCAGCGAGACGCCCTTGAGCGCCTGCACGCCGTTGTCGTAGGTCTTGCGCAGATCGCGCACGCGCAGCGCGGGAGCCGCGTCGGTGGAAATAGGGGTCACGAAACGCCTTCGCGCCTTGGGGAAAGCGCAGGAATGGATGCGGCGGCTATTATAGGTGGCTCGTGGGCTGCGGCCCGTCCACAGACCGTTCCATTTTTTCCTTGCCATCCTCTTTTCCGCTCAAGCTGGTCGAGCGCCGCATGCTGGCGCCGGCTGTCGGTCACTACGCGTTCGTCCGCGACGACGGCCTGCCGCTGGATTTCGTCCCCGGCCAGTACATCCACGTGCATTTCCGCGACGGCGACGGGGAAACGCTGCGCCGCAGCT
>DASWQJ010000063.1:0-19987 GCA_036403795.1 Stenotrophomonas sp. | reverse complement strand
GCGGGCCCCGACCTGCCGGGATGGTGGGTCGCGGTTCGAGCGGCCATCCATGGCCGCACTCACCGCCGTGGGCCATCCATGGCCCACTGACCCACCACCCCGCCAGCTCGGCGCATGGCGCTTTGAGTTTCCCACTTCGATATAGACGCGCCGGAGGGGGGAGGGGAAGAGCAGAGCCGAACTCACGATTGCTATCGCGACCTGGCGCCTCAGGGCTTCGATGAGTTGAGCGAAGCGCATGCCTGACAGATCGCCGCAACGGTCGACTCCGCGCTTCCTGGGGCCTCACGGCTTCGATGACTTGATCGAAGTGCATCACTCACAGATCGCCTCAGCGGTCGGGACGCCGCTCTTCCCTCCCCCCTCTCCGGCGCGTACTGATCGAAGCCGTATCAACCACGCGCCTTGCGCCGTCCTGTCGGGGTGGTGGGTCAGTGGGCCATGGATGGCCCACGTGCGGTGAGTGCGGCCATGGATGGCCGCTCGAACCGCGACCCACCATCTCGACAGGGCGGGGCCCGCACCGCAAGCCAACGCCACCAACCGCCCAAACCTTCCGCGCCCTCAACAAAAAACCCAACTCGCAAGCCGCGATCAAAAAAGCGCCACCGAAAGGGAGAAGACCGACAAAAAGGGCCGCCCGAACCGCGACAACACCCTCCCAACGCCACGGCACCCGCACCAGAAGTCGAATCAACCAACCGCCACATGCACCGCCCACCACGACGCAGGGTCGGGCTTGCCGCGGCTGGGTTCAGCCGACGAGCGCGCCGCTACCAGAAGCAAGGCGCCGGACACCGGTTCGCTGCGTCAGCGTTCCCGAAGCGCTTCGCGGGCTCGGTTCATCGGTTTGACCAGGTACTGCCAGACGGTCTTGCTGCCGGTACGGATATCGGTAGTCGTAACCATGCCCGGTACGATCGGGAAATTCCGTCCTGCCTTGTTGCGCAACGCATCGCGGGTGGTACGAACGAACACCCGGTAATAGACGATTTCCGGCTTGACCTCGTCGCGGATGGTATCCGGAGAGACGGTCACCACCTTGCCCGGCAGCCCACCGTAGATCGCATAGTCGTAGGCCGTGATCTTGACCAGCGCCTCCTGGCCGGGATGGATGAACGCGATGTCGCGCGGGGAGACCCGCGCCTCCACCATCAACTGGTCGCCGAGCGGCACGATCGTCATGAGGTTGCCGTTGGGCGGAATCACGCCCCCGATCGTGGTCACGCCGATGTCCTTTACCACCCCGCGCATGGGCGAGCGCAGGGTGAGGCGATCGAGCGAATCGGTCCGACCACGGACAACGGAAGACAGCGATTCCACGTCGGCATTGGCCTTGGACAGCTCTTCGCGACTGCGAACCAGATAGTCCGAGCGCACCTCGCCCATCTTCAGTGCCAGCTCCGAGCGTTGTCGTTGCAGGCGCAGCAGTTCGACATTGCTGGCCGCGCCGGTCTGCAATAACGACTCGGTGATCTGTAGTTCGCGCTGCACCAGCGACAGCGAGCGCTGAAGCCCTGAAATGGATTCGGACAAGCTCGCGCGCCGCGATCGGAACAATGCGGTTTCCGCGGCGACCAGGTCGGGATGGCCACTCAGCGCTTCGGGGAAAGTCAGTGTCTGGCGCTCCTCCACTTCGGCTTGCAGGCGTACCGAAGCCGCCAACGCCGCGCGGTATTTGGCGGCGGTTTCGCCGACACTCGATTCGCCGCGGGTGGGATCGAGCTGGCCCAGCACCTGTCCTTTTTCCACCAAGTCGCCTTCCGCTACTTCCAGCCGCGCCAGGATGCCGCCCTCCAGCGACTGGATCTTCTGCTCGCGCGAAATGGGCACGACCTGTCCGCCGCCACTGGAAACTTCGTCGATCTGGAAACACCAGGCCCACACCAGGAACATCGCCAGGAAAGCCGCGCACCACCACACCACCCGTGCCGCACCACTGGCGCGCAGGTCGTCAGGATCGGCCGCGTGCTGCAAACGATTGCTTCGCATACGCAAGTTCATGGACGCTGCACTCCCAGTGGCGCCGATGCGCGGGCAAGCCGTTCGAGGATCTCGTCGCGAGGGCCATCGGCCACGATCCGCCCCCCATCGAGCACCAGCAGGCGCTGCGCTAGCCGCAACACCGGCCGTCGATGGGTGGCGATGATCAGCGTCGTGCTGGGCGACAGATCGGCCAGCGCATTGAGGAACTGCTGCTCCGCCGTTTCGTCCAGTGCGGCGGTGGGTTCGTCCAGCAGCAGCACCCGCGGTTGACGCAACAGCGTTCGCGCCAGCAGCAAAGCCTGGCGCTGGCCGCCGGACAGGCCCAGTCCGCCCTCCTGCACCAGATGGTCCAGGCCGGCGGGCGACTGGCCCACAAAGTGCCAGGCCTGGGCGGCTTGCAAGGCACAGACCAGCTCCTGGTCGGTGGCCGTCGGTGCGCCCAGCATGAGGTTTTCACGCAGCGTGCCGTGGAAGAGTCGTGCCTCCTGGGTGAGCAGGCCGACGTCGCGCCGCACGTCTGCCGGATCCAGGTGGGAAAGCGTGGCGCCGTCGAGCTGCACTTGGCCAGAGGCAGGCGCCAGCAGGCCGGCCAGGGCCCGCAGCAGCGTGGATTTGCCCGCGCCGTTGCGGCCCAGCACCGCGATGCGTTCTCCGGCCGCGATCGACAATTCGGCAACGGTCAACGCCAGGCTGCTGCCATCGTGGCTGAAGGTGGCGTCCTGCAGCCGGTAGTGGCCGTGCAGCAACGCGCGATGCAGCCGCTTGCCGGTCTCGGGATCATCCACGGGCAACTTGAGCAGCTGGTCCAGGCTCTCTTTGGCCAACTTGGCCTGCTGCCAACGATTCAGCAGTTGGGCGACCCCGGCCAACGGCGCGATCATGCGCGAAGAAAGGATCGAGGCCGCCACCAGCACGCCGGTGGTCATCGCGGTGGACATCACCATCGGCGCGCCAAACACGATCACCAGCGCAAACACCGTGGCCTGTACCGTCTGGTTCCAGTTGTTGAGCGAGTTGACCAGGTCGCGCAAACGCATGCCATTGTCGGCACCCACTTGGTTGTAGTGGTTCCAGTGGTTCTGGAAACGCGGTTCGGCCTGCAGCAGCTTGATGTCTTCGATGCCCTGGACCGCTTCCACCAGCATGGCGTTGCGCAACGCGGACTCGCGCATGCCCTCCTGTGCCAGCGCGCGCAGGCGGCGTTGCAGCAACAGTCCCGGCAGGACCAGGGCCACCGCGGCCGCCAGCGGGATCCACACCAGGCTGCCGGCGATCCAGGCGAATACCGCACAGAACAGCACGAAGAAGGGCAGGTCCGCCACGATCGCCACCGTGGTGGAGGTCATCATCTCGCGGACCTGTTCGAGTTCCCGTAGCTGGGAGACGAAAGTACCGGTGGCCTTGGGGCGCGCCGCCTGGGTAACGCGTAGCGCATGGCCGAATACTTTGTCCGAGATGCGCAGGTCGGCACGCTTGCCCAGTACATCGATGATGCGAGTACGCGCCTGCCGCATCGCATAGCCGAATGCGGTGGCCAGCAGCACGCCGCCAAACAGCACGTACAGCGTGGGAAACGATTGCGCCGGTATCACCCGGTCATAGACCTGCATCGAAAAAAGCGTGCCGGCCAACGCCATCGCGTTGGCGACGAGCGAGGCCAGCACGATCGGCCCGTAGGGGCGCAGATCGTTCAGCACCAGGGCCTTGAGCCAGCCGCGTTCGAACGGGCGAATGTATTCGTCGACACGCGTGTCGGGTGCCGAGTGCAAGGGACGCAACACCGCCATCCGCGCCACCGCGTTGCGGAGTGCGTCTTGGGCCATTGGCGTCAGCAGGCCGCCATCGCCGCTATAGGCAAGGCTGAAACCGGCGGCGGTCGCCGTGGTCACCACGGCTATCTGGCCATCGTGCAATTGCACCACCAGCGGCAGGCGCGAGGCAGTGATCAACCCTGCATCGGCCGGCAGCCAGCGCAGCGCCAAGCCGCCCTGGCGGGCGAGTGCTTCGATGGCTTCGTCGAGGTCGCCGCCTGCGGCCTTGGCCGTACGCCAGATGGCAGCCACCCGCAGCGTTTCGCGGGAGCAGTCGATCCGGTAATGCGCGCCAACCAACAGAATGGCGTCGACCCAGGCGGGTAGTGCTGAAACCGGCAATGCAGGCGATGTGGGGAGCGGTGCAGCGTTCATGGTGCAACTCCAGGGGCAGCCGCCAGGGCAGCATCGGCCGCGAACACCTCGTGCAGGCGACCGTTGGCGTGCAGGCACTCCACTTGTGCGCGTTCGAGTTCGTAGTGGTTGTTGGTCTGGTCCTGGCGCGCCAGGTGGAACTCCTGCTCGGCATTGAGCAGGTCCAGCAGCGAGCGGGTGCCCAGATCGAAGTACTGCTGGCGATACAAGTCGCGGGTTTGTTCGATGCTCTGCACACGCGCGTCGAGCAGCCGCGTGCGAGCCACTTGGCCATCGGCGCGTTGACGCGCGTCCTGCCAGGACTGCGCTGTCGTCAGTCGCGCCTGCTCCACCGCGGCGACGGCTGCGTCGCTCGCATGCAAGGCGGCCCGCCGGCGCGCCTGCAGGCCGCCCCCCTGGTATAGCGGGGCGGAGACATTGAACATCACGGTGGCGTCGTAGGGGCCGTACTCGCGCGAAGGCGAGTCCAACCCGCGACTGGCCGAACCATCGATCGAAAGCGTCGGCAATGCCTGGGCGCGCGCGTGGCGTGCATCGGCCTCGGCGGCGCGCTGCTCGGCCTGGGCGACCAGGACGACCGGGGGGCGTTGCGCGGGACCGGGCGCGCGACAGGCTTGGTCGAGCGCTGCTACCGCTGTGTCGTTGGATCCTGAGAGGGGCGACAGGCCGGTCAACAGTTGCAGCTGATTGCGCCAGCGCTGCAATTGGGCATCGGTGTCCAACTCGAACGCCTGCGCGGCTTCCTCGCGCGCACGTGCCTGGGCTTCGTCCGACAACGGACTGGCCCCCAGCCGGTGGCGCTCGCGCACCCGTCCGGCGATCGATTGCACCCCGGCGGCCTGTTCATGGGCGATCGTCAGCAGCGCCTGTGCGCGCCCGACCTCGATCCAGGCCAGCGCCGTGTCGCGCGCCACATCGTCGATCGCCAGCAGGATGCGGCCCTGCTCGGCGAGTCGTTGTGCCTGGGCAGACTCCACCGCGCTGGATACCTTGCCGAAGTCGTAGAGCATCTGCGACACCGTGACGGTGAAGCGATGCAGCCGCCGGCTGTCGTAGCCGGCAATGTCCCGGCGGCCGAACTCCGAACCGAGGCCGGCACTGACCTGCGGGTAATAACCCGCGCGTGCAACGTCCACATAGTCGTTGCTCTGCTCGAAGGCCGAGAGCGCGCCGCGGATGCCGGGATGCCATGCCAATGCGGCTTCGACGGACGAGCGCAGGTCCAGCGCCGGTGACTCACTCGGCGCCGATGGAGCAACCGTGGCCTGAGAGGCGGTTGGCTGCGCCACGGCAGGTGTGGCCAGCACGAGCAGACCTGCCAGCAAGCAAAGCCTGCCTCGCTGCAAGGTGCGGACAGGAGAGGTTGCGAAATTTGGATCGGCCGCCGGGCGCGAGGTCCCGACAGCGGTTACTGCGTTGTGCACGGATCAAGCCTGTAGGAGTGAGTGCGCCGAATGGAGATCGTCGAGCGGTTGAGACGGAGCGACCCAATGCACGTCGGCTGTGGCGCTGGCCAGCTTTGATGCAGGTGTGCCACCGACGGCGGATGCATTGCCATCCAACCAGGCGGCGAACGTATCTGTGCTTGCCGATCTCGTGTCGGTGGACAGCACGTCCTGCAGGCCCGGCAATAGAGCGGTGGATGCCGTATCGCGTTGATCACTCTCTACGCTACGGTCAAACAACGTCTGGGAGTCGAACGCGAATGGAGAGGCATCGACCGAGGCCGCGCTGGTGAAGCCGGGCGCTGCCGTGACCGTCACCTCCACGAACGCGCCCGTGGAGTGGCCGTGGTCGTCGCTGATGGTGTAACTGAAAAGACCTTGGCCAACGAAGCCCTCGTTCGGCGTAAAGGTGACTTCATAGGTAAAGACGTCAAGGCTCAACGAGCCACCGGACATGGCCGTAAGCGCAGTCAACGACAAGCGGTCGCCATCGGGGTCGTAATCGTTTGCCAGGATGGGAATGACCACCGGCGTACCCTCGGTGGTGGTGACGTAGTCGGGCATGGCCACGGGCCAGTCGTTGAAAGGAGGGATGGACAGATGCACCGTGGCCACATTGCTGTTGGCGGTGCCATCGTTGGCGACGTAGGTGAAACTGTCGGTGCTGGTGGCACTGCCATCGTGTTGATAGCTGAAGCTGCCATTGCTGTTGAGAGTCAAAGTGCCGTGGGACGGACCACTGACAAGGATTGCCGCGAGCGTGTTGGCCTCCGCATCGGAGTCGTTGGCGAGCAGGCCGGTGCCAATCGCCGTCAGGCTCCCATTGCTTTCGACCAGGTAGCTGTCATCGGCAGCCGCCGGGGCATCGTTCACCGGGGCCACGGCAATGCTGACAGTGACAAGGTTCCCCGCCGCCGTGCCATCGTGGGCCCGATAGGTGAAGCCGTCGGTACTGGACTCGCTGCCATCGTGGACGTAGCTGAAAGTGCCGTTGGGACTGAGGGTCAGCGAGCCGTGCGTCGGCCCACTGACGAGGACGGCCACGAGCGGATCATTTTCCGCGTCACTGTCGTTGGTGAGCACGCTAGTAGCGCCACCGATCAGGGTGGTGGCGATGCCGCCTTCGGCGACGGAGATCGAATCGGTGGAGGCCACCGGCAGGTGGTTATCGAGCACGCCGATGTCGACAGTCGCCCTCGTCTTGCCCCCGTCACCATCGCTGACCAACACCACGAAGGCGTCGCTGCCGCTGTAACCACCGCCGGGTGTATAGACGAACGCGCCGGTGGCTGGATTGAGCGTTACCACGCCATGGGCGGGAATCGAGTCGAGCGCGTAGCTCAGCGCGCCGTACTCGACGTCCGTCGCCGCAATGGCACCAGACACGGGAGCGTCGATCGAGGTGGTCAGCTGCAGGTTGGCGGCAATCGGCGCATCGTTGATCGGGTTGATCAGGATGAAGACATTGGCCTGTGTCTGGCCACCGTGGCCATCGTCGATCATCACGACGAAGACGTCCTGGCCCACGGCGTTGGAATGCGGGACGTACACGAAAGCACCAGTTTGGGCGTCCAGCGTCACCGTGCCGGCCCACGGGCTGCCAACTGCCGTCGAAAGCGTATAGGTCAGTGTGTCGCCATCAAGGTCGGTGGTTTGTACCGTGCCCGATAGGGGGGTGTCTTCGTCGGTGGTGAGGTGCTGAGCGCTGTCTGGCGCCACATCGTTGACCGGCACCACCTCGATATGGACCGTGCGGGTGATCACGCCGCCATCGCCGTCATTGATTTCCAGCAAGAACTGATCGGTACCACTGAAGTTCGCGACGGGAACGTAACCGAAGATGCCGGTCGCCGGATCCAGGGTGACCGTGCCATGCGCGGGTGCGCTGGCAATCGCGTAGCTGAAGGTCGCGCTGTCGACGTCGGTGGCGCGAAGGAAGCGATGGTCGATGGACAAGTCTTCTTGCACGCTGAGATACAGATCGTCCGCTTCTGGAAGATCATTGACCGGCTCGACGTGGACTTGAATGGTCGTGTACGCCACCCCGCCGGCCTGGTCCGCTACCGTCACGACGAAGTTGTCCTCGCCGTTGAAATGGGTGCCCGGCGTATAGACGAAAGCACCGGTGTTCGGATCCAGGGCGACAGAGCCGCCTCCCGGAGTAAAGAAGATGCTGAACTTTGACGTGTCGCCGTCGATGTCGTGGGCGATGATCTGACCGGCGAGCGTCGTGTCCTCATCGGTGGTCAGGAACTGCTCGGCTGCGACGGGTGCGTCATTCACCGGATTGACGGTGATCGGTACGATGTATTGCACAGAGCCGCCATGGCCATCCTCGACCAACAGGATGAAGCTGTCTTTGCCGTTGAAGTCGGGATCGGGCGTATATCGGTAGTTCGTCGCCACCGAGTCGACGACCACCGTGCCATGTGAGGGTGCTGCAATCACGGTGTAGGTAAGTGGGTGCCCGTCTGCGTCGTAGCCGCTCAGTAGTCCCTGTAGCGGGGAATCTTCCGAGGTGACCAAGACCAGGTCGATCGTGGGTGCGTTATTGGGGTATTCGATGACGGCATCCGCGGTGGCCGATACTTCGGCGCCATTGGTCAGCACCGGATGGCCGGCAGCGTCGGTGATCGTGGCGATGAACGCCGCGTGGCCCTCGTGCAAATGGTCGCGCGGAATTTCCAGGGACCAGGCGCCATTGGCAACCTGGACGACGTTGCTGGTGGAAGTCGAACCGTCCAAGCCCTCCCAGCGCACGATCACGAACTGACCGTTGCTGGTGCCATGCAGCACCACGGTGGCCTGATCGCCTTCGGCCGGCACGCGGGCGTGCTCAATGCCGGTCACTGCAATCGTCGGCGCCGGTGGCGGCGGTGGTGGCGATGGCGGTGGCGGTGAAGCCGGCGCAGGCGAGTCACCTCCGCCTCCGCCACCCGCTGCGGCCGCCAGGCCACCGGCGCCTGCAATGCCAAGCACCGTCATCGCCCAGGTGGGCATGCCACCAGAGGCCGCGGCGGCGGCGGGCGCGGTCGTTGCTTCGGCGGGAATCTCGGTGAAGTGGAAGCCTGTCCACGGCTGGGTGGGCTCGCCGTGCCACACGGTGCCGGCAGCGTCCTGCATCAACAGCTCACTGGACTGACCAGTGGTGTCGGCGGCAAAGAACCCATCGATGTTGATCGAGGTCCCGTCCTTGAGCACCAGATGCAGGTCGTTGCCCACGCGCTCGAAGCGTTCGACCGCCTGGGGGTCCATGCCGAGCTTGACGCTCGCGGGCTGGTCCAGCACCACGTTTCCGGATTTGACGGTCGAAGCAACGCCGTCCGACTTGCGCACGATCTGGATCGATTCCACCACGGTCCCCTCCCGAATGTCATGCATCAGGTCGGGACAGCCGGGCACGTCACTGCCATCGAGCAGTCGCGGCGTGCTTCGGATCGGGCCCCCCTGAACCTCGCGAACCCGTTGCCGGCTCCGACGCGGTGTCGGTATCGGCAACCCCCCGGTCGCGTGTCCGGAGTATAGGCGATGTGTTTTGGCCGGGCGGCGGGCTTGCGCGGCCGGGCGGCGGGTGTGGTTCTCGCCGTACCGGCGGGATGTTGCGTGACCCGCGTCACTCAATGCCCGGGCGCCCGCCACGTCGGCGTTAATCGCGCCAACCAGACGGGCTAAGCTGCGGCACTCGGGGGGAATCCATGCGATTTGATCTTCTTGCTGCCGGGCTTTTCGCCTTGTTGCCGCTCTACGGCCAGGCCGATGCGTCCACCACGCCGGCTGGCCTCATTGCCACGCTGCAGGCGGACTGTCGACGCGTAGGGGTGGGCGATGAGATCGCCCTCACCATGACCTTGCGCAACGCGGGTAGCACGCCGCTGGTGCTGTACCGGCAGATGGGTTGGGGCGAGGGGGGCGGCCTGGGCCTGCGAGTGGATGGGTTCGATGGCACGGCGTACGCGGTGCCCGCTTCGGGCGAGGTGGCCATCGATGCCGCGAAGGCCGGCGATGCCGGCAACTATTTGATGTTGCTGCCGCAGCGCGCCCTGCAGGTGGTACGCCACGCCACGGTTGCCGAGCTGGTTCCCGGGCCGGGCAACTATCGTGTGCAGGCCGAATACCGCAGCCCGGTGGCCGCCGCTGAGGCGCTGCCGCGCGCCTACTTCTGGCCGCGCGAGGCCGGCGTGGTGGCCTCGACGGCGCTCAGTCTGGAAGTCGGCGAGTCCCCGGTGTGCGGTTTGGCGGCCCAGGGCGGTTGATCCAGTCCGCTGCTCGGGCGAGCGATCTGGCCTGATGATCCCATCGGGTCATCGCGCCAGCCGGTTCGGTGACGCGACGGGCCGTCGGACACCGAGTCAGTGCAGCATCTGTCGCACGTTGCGTAGCAGGTCCTGCAGGCTGAAAGGCTTGAGCAGCAAGGACATGTCGCGATCCAGGAATTCCTGGCGCGTGGCGGCGCCTTCCGTGTAGCCGGTCACGAACAGCACCGGCAGGTTCGGCCGCAGCAGGCGGGCCGCATCGGCTAATTCGCGGCCGTTCATGCCCGGCAGGCCCACGTCGGACAGCAGCAGGTCCACCACGCGTTCGGAGCCCAATTCGTACAGCGCATCGGTCGCGTTGGGCACATCGACCACCTGGTAGCCGGCCTCGAGCAGCACTTCGCGCACCATCATGCGCACCACGTCGGTGTCGTCCACCAACAGGATCCGCTCGGAGCCGCCACGCGCGGGGCCTGCGGGCAACTCCTCGCGCGGGGTGGCCGTGGCATCGCCGCGTGGCAGCAGCAGTTCCACCTCGGTACCTTGGCCCCGTTCGCTGGTGATGCGCACGCTGCCGCCGGATTGGCGGGCAAAACCGTAGGTCATCGACAAGCCCAGGCCAGTGCCTTCGCCCTGTGGCTTGGTAGTGAAGAACGGCTCGAAGACCTTAGTGAGCACGTCGGCCGGGATGCCGCTGCCGTTGTCGACGACCTTGAGGCTGATGTATTCGCCGTCGGCCAGTTCGCGCTCGCGCTCGCAGTGGAGGGCTTCGCCGCGAATCCGGATCACGCCCTGACCGCCGAGCGCATCGCGGGCATTGATGACCAGATTGAGGATGACGTTTTCGAATTGGTTGGCGTCGGCCACCGCCACCAGTGGCGTTTCGCCCAGCTCGAACTCCAGCTCGATGTTTTCGCCGATGGAGCGCTGCAGCAGGTCTTCCAGCGAGCGCACCCGCAGGCCGAGATCGAATGCTTGCGCATCCAGCGACTGCTTGCGGGCGAAGGCCAGCATGCGCTGGGTCAGTGCGGCGGCGCGATTGGCCGAGCCCGTGGCGATTTCGGCATAGCGCGGGATCTTGTCGGTCTTGCCGCTGTTGACCGCGGCCTGGATCATGTCCAGGCCGGAGATGATGCTGGTGAGCAGGTTGTTGAAGTCGTGTGCGATGCCGCCGGTGAGTTTGCCCAGTGCGTCCATCTTCTGCGCCTGCATCAACTCGCCTTCGGTGCGCTCGCGTTCGGCGATCTGATGGGCCAGTTCGCTGTTGGCGCTGCTGAGTTCCTGGCGATGTTCGCGCTCGCGCTCGTGATGCTCGGTGATGTCCTCGATGAACAGCAGGCCGAGGTCTGGATCGCGGTAGGGCGCCACACGCCACTCGGTGACGCGGGGCAGGCCGCCATTGTTGACCGTCAGCACGCCCCGCCAACGCTCACGGCCGAGCAGCGCGCTGCGCAGGGCCTGCGCAACGGCAGGCTGATCGGCCAGGCGTGCTTCCAGCTTGCCCGGTTCGCTGGCATCGCCAAGCAATCGCACGAAGGCATCGTTGGCATCGTGCGCGCGCAGGCTGGCATCGACCACCGCGATGGGCGCACTGATGTTTTCGAAGATCTCGCGGAATCGCGCCTCGCTCACTCGCAAGGCGTCTTCGGCACGGCGCGCACGCAACAAGCTGCGCAACGTGGCCAGCAGCACATCCGGATCCACGGGATGGATCAGGTAGGCATCGGCGCCGTTGTCCAGGCCGGTGATCAGGTCACCGGTGGCAATGGAAGCGGCCGATACATGCACCACTGGAAGCAGTCGGGTGCGGGCTTCTTGGCGCAGGCTGCGCACGACATCGAACCCGCTCATGTCCGGCAGGTTGACGTCCAGCACCACGGCGGCGAATTCGTCGTTGATGAGCCTCGCCAGGCCTTCCCCGCCCGTGCCGGCTTCTTCGACGCGGTAGCGGTGGTGCTCGAGCACGCGGCGCACCGAATAGCGCGTGGCCGCATTGTCGTCTACCACCAGGATGCGGTTGCTATTGGGCATCGACCACCTCCTGGGCGAGCTTGATGGGCAACACCACGAAGAATTCCGAGCCTTGGCCGACATGGCTGGTCACGCCTACGCTGCCGCCCAGCAACTCGGCGAACCGCTTGCACAATGACAGGCCCAGGCCGGTGCCGCGAAAACGCTTCTGCATCGGCGAGTCGACCTGCACGAAGTCTTCGAACAGTGCCCCTTGCAGTTCCTGCGGGATGCCGATGCCGGTGTCGCGGACGCTGAAGCGCACCTCGCTGTCGCCCTCCAGGCGGGCCGACACCCGCACGTGGCCCTGCGGGGTGAACTTCAGCGCGTTGGAGATGAAGTTGCGCAGGATTTGCGCCAGCTTTTTGTCATCGGTGTACAGCATGGGCAGTGTGGGTGGATGTTCGAACACCAGGTCGAGATGGCTCTCTTCCACCAGCGGGCGGAACATGCCGCGCAGGGCCGAAAACAGGTCCATCAGGTCGAACCAACCCGGCGAAATGGTGATCCGGCCTGCCTCGATCTTGGCCAGGTCGAGCAGATCGTCGACCATCTCCCGCAGTTCCAGCGCCGCGGTGTTGACGAAGCGCACCTGCTTGCGCTGTTCCTCGTTGAGCGGCCCGTCCATGCCATCTTCCAGCAAGCGCGTCATGCTCAGGATCGAGCCGAGCGGGGTGCGGAACTCGTGGCTCATGTACGACAGGAACCGGCTTTTGAGCTCGGACACCTGGCGCAGCTCTTCGGCCTGCTGGTCGATTTCGGCATACAGGGCAAGCACGCCCTGGTTGGTCTCTTCCAGCTCCGCGCGCAGCGCGGACGCTTCGGCGCGAAGCTGCGTCAGCTCCTGCTCGGTGGGCGCGGCGGCGTTGGTTACTTCATCGATCACAGAAAGCCTCCCGGGCGCAGCGCCACGATTCCCACATCGTCCCTGCCGCGGTCGAAATCCCGCTGCAGCATCGCCACGACCACGGCGGGGTGGTGCTGGAACAGGCCGGGATAGTCCCGCAGGTTCCAGCGCGCCTGCAGGCCATCGCTGTGCATGATCAGAAGATTGCCCGGGTTGGTGTGAAAATCGAATGCTTGGGCTTTGCGGTACTGCACGCCCACGATGCCTGGATGCGAGGCCAGCCCGCGCGAGGCCTGCCCGTCCAGCAAAGTGGCAGAGATATTGCCGATGCCGGTGAACTGCAGGTGGCCGCTGTGCAGGTCCATGCAGGCCACCGCCGCCGCACCGCCGCGGGTGCCGGACATGCCGGCATGCAGGCGGGCGATGAGGTCCACCGGGGCGGGCATGCCGGCCTGTGCCGCGGCTCTTGTCCCGGCCTCGGCCGCATCGGAGGCCGGCAAGCCGTGGCCGAGTCCATCAATCAGCGTCAGCGCGACTCGATTGTCATCGCTGCTCAGGTGCCAGGCATCGCCGCAGCTGGTTTCATGGCGCATCGGCAAGCGCAGCGCTGCAAAGGGCAGGTCGCTGTCGTTGGCCGCCTTTTCCGCGTACACGCGCGCCACCACGATCGAGCCCTTCGCGTCCGACCAGGCTTCCAGCAAAGCCGCCTGACGCCGGATGGCGCCCAGGCCCGAGCCCTGCGTGCCGGCGGTGGAATAGCCATCGGGCAGGCATTGCGAGAGGGTGAAGCCCGGACCTCGGTCGATTGCGCCCAGCTCTACGCCAAGTCCCTTGCGGCCCTGAACCAGCGACAAGTGCATTCGCCCGCCTTGCCCGTGCTTGAGGATGTTGGTCGCCAGCTCGGTCGCGGTCAATGCGACGCGGCCGGCATCGCTTTCGTCGAAAAGACACAGTTCGGCAAGCGCCAGGGCTTCACGACGTGCCTGGCCTACCTGGGTGGTCTCCTCGATGGCCACGACGCGGGTCACGTGGCCGGAGAAGTTCAGGTCCATTTGGTGATGGTGACGCGGGTACCGCGACCGGGCGCGCTTTCCAGCTCGAATTCATCTACCAGGCGGCGCGAACCGGACAGCCCCAGGCCCATGCCGTTGCCGGAGGTCCAGCCGTCGGTCAGTGCCTGGTCGATGTCGGCAATGCCGGGGCCCTGGTCGGCGAATGCGACGCGTACGCCCTTGCGCAGTCCCTGCTGCAGGACTTCCCAATGCATCTCGCCGCCGCCGCCGTAGATCACGGCGTTGCGGGCAAGCTCACTGGCCGCGGTGACCAGTTTGGTCTGGTCGACCAGGCGCAGCCCGCACGCCACTGACAGTTTGCGAACTTCCTGGCGCGCAAGCACCACATCCTGCTCGGTGCGTATCGGCAGGGATCCACTGCTGGCGGCCATGGTCAGGGGTCGACCTGGCGCAGCAGGTGCATGCCGCGCTCGACATTCAAGGCGGTCTTCACGCCGGTGAGGTTGAGCCCCAGTTCGACCAGGGTGATGGCGACGGCCGGCTGCATGCCGACCACCACGGTGGTCGCGTCCATGATCCGGGCGAGCCCGGAAATGGTGGCGATCATGCGGCCGATGAACGAATCGACGATGTCCAGCGCGGAGATGTCGATCAACACGCCGCGCGCGGAAGTGGCCTGGATCTTCTCGGTCAGATCGTCCTGCAGTGCCAGGGCGAGCTGGTCATGCATGTCGACCTGGATGGTCACCAGCAAAAGATTACCCATCCTCAGGATCGGGATGCGCTCCATTTCAGGGCGCCTTCGTCACGGTCTGGCCGGTGCGCTTGAGCGCCAGCGCCAGTGCGTCGGCCAGGTTGGCCTTGGTGACGATGCCTTGCAGGTCCAGGCCCAGGTGCACGATGGTCTGCGCGATTTGCGGACGCACGCCACTGATGATCGCATCGGCGCCCATCAGGCGGATCGCGGTGACGGTCTTGAGCAGGTGTTGCGCCACCAGGGTGTCGACGGTCGGCACACCGGTGATGTCGATGATCGCGATCTCGGAACCGGTATCGACGATGCGCTGCAGCAGCGACTCCATCACCACCTGGGTACGTTGCGAATCCAGCGTGCCGATCATCGGCAGCGCCAGCACGCCATCCCACAGCTTCACGACGGGGGTCGAGAGCTCGAGCATTTCTTCCTGCTGGCGCTGGATCACGTCTTCGCGCGTCTTCTGGAAAGCGTGCACGGTGTGCAGGCCCAGCAGATCCAGCAGCTCGGAAATCGCCCACAGCTGGTCGCCCAGCTCCTGCGGCGAATTGATGAAGCCCTGCTGCACCAATTCGAACAACGGACGCTTGAGCGAGAAGATGAAAAGCGCGGTGTCGGAGGAGTTGAAGCCCTTGAGCACGCGATCGCGCGAGAGGTCTTCCAGGAAGCGGCGAATTTCCTGCCACTCGCTGCCCTTCAGGTTGCTGGTATCGGCGGCGCTCAGCGCGGTGGCAAACAGCCGCCAGAATTCGCGCACCTGGGACTCCAGGTCGCGTGCGGAGATGCGGTTGTCCAATCCAGCCTTGGCCAGGTTCTCCGTCCAGCTTGCGAGGATCTGGGCCTCGTGGGCACGAATGAGGTCGGTGGTGCGCTGCTGCAGTGCCGCCATGATGGAGATCCTGTGGGGAGGGAAGGGGTAGAGGGGCGCCGCTACCGCGCGACAGGCACGCGGCGGGACAAACACGTTTCAGATTAATCGAATTCAGCTACCCCAACCATAGCGCGTCCCGGCGCGGGTGAAACGTTCATGGGGAGGGCTGGCGATCTTCACGGGCTGCGGGTTCGGGGCTTCACGGGTTTCGGGCCTACGGCCGGCTGGTCCGGGCGTGAAGGGCGCGCGCCGCCCCACGGCGCGGCACCGCGGGGGACTGCGTCGATGAGGTGCCCGGCAGCCGCACGTCCTTGTCCGGCCTTGCGGTGCCGCTTGGCGAGGTGCGCCGATCTTGCTAGCTTGCCCAAGGCCGCGCCTGGCGCGGGAGGGTACCGGCAATGCCGGTACGGGGATCGGGGTAGCAAGGGGATCAGCATGAAAAAGTGGACTCTCGGCGCAGCGCTGCTGCTCGCCGTGGCTGGCGCTGCCAGCGCGCAGGTGGACGTGGACGCGTATATCAAGAAGGACCAGTTCACCGATATCCAGCTTTCGCCAACCGGTGAGTACTACGCCGGCACCGTGCCGCTGGAAGACCGCACGATGCTGGCGATCCTGCGCCGCTCGGACAATGCGGTGACCGCCAAGTTCGGCTTGGGGGAGAACACCCATGTCCAGGAGTTCCACTGGGCCAACGACAAGCGCGTGGTGATCGCCGTTGGCCAGAAGGAGGGGTTGCTCGACACGCCGCAGTCGACGGGGGAGCTGTATGCGATCGATGCGGATGGCAACAGCCCCGAGATCCTGATCGGATACCGCGCGGCGGGCAGCGGCCTGGGCACCAAGATCCAGACGCGCAAGGCTGAGCTCGTGGGCGCCAACATCGTGGATCTGCTGCCCGGCGACGATCGCAACATCGTCATCAATGTGTGGGGCATTGGCGAGGCTCGTTATACCAGTGCGGAAAAGCTCGACATCACCACCGGGCGCCGGATGCCGATCGTCAAATCACCGGTGCGCAACAGTGAATTCGCCACCGACAACGCCGGCGTGGTGCGCTTTGCGTGGGGCTCGGATGCGAGCAACAACAACATGCTGTATTACCGCGATGGCGATGCCGCCCAGTGGCGCATGGTCCATAGCGAGGCTGACGCGGGCACGACCGAGGTCCCCATCGGTTTCTCGGCTGACAATCGCATTGCCTACCTGCGGGCGGAGAACCGTCGAGGACCCGACGCCATCATCGCCTGGGACATCGCCGCCAACGCCCGCAAGGTCGTGCTGCAGGACCCGGTTGCCGATCCGGGCGTCATCCTGTATCGGCCCAACAGCCAGGTGCCGGTGGGCGCGCTGGTGACGGCTGGCAAGACCCGTTCGGTGTTCTTCGAGCCCGAAGGCGCGGATGCGCGCCTGTATCACAGCCTGGAGGCGGCGTTCGGGGGTGCGGTGCTGATTACTTCGACCGACAAGACCGGCAACTTGTTGTTGGTGGAGAGCTGGACCGACGGCAACCCGGGCGATTTCTACCTCTTCGACAACGCGGCCAAGAAGGCCAGCCACGTGGTCAGCCGGCGCAGCTGGTTCGACCCGGCCAAGACGGCACAGGTCGAGGCGATCAGCCTGAAGGCACGTGATGGCCAGCCGTTGTACGGCTACTTCACCCGTCCGGCGGGTACGAAGGGCAAGGCCTTGCCGATGGTGGTGATGCCGCATGGCGGTCCGTTTGGCGAACACGATGGATGGCGGTTCGACGGTGCGGCGCAGATGTTGGCCAACGCCGGTTATGCCGTGTTGCAGGTGAACTACCGCGGCTCCGGCAATTACGGACGCGCCTTCCAGCAAGCGGGCGCCCAGCAATGGGGTGGCTCGATGCAGGACGACGTGACCGATGCCACGCGCTGGGCGATCCAGCAGGGTTACGCCGATGGCAATCGCGTCTGCATCTACGGCGCCAGCTATGGCGGTTATGCGGCCTTGATGGGCGCGGCCAGGGAGCCGTCGTTGTACAAGTGCGCGGCAGGTTACGTGGGTGTCTACGACCTGCCGATGATGTTCTCGGGCGGCGACATCCAGGAGACCTTGCGCGGCGAAAGCTACCTGAAGGATTGGATCGGCAATCCGGCCGAGCTGGCTGCGAAATCACCCGTCAACCTGGCGGCCAACATCAAGGTGCCGGTGTTCCTGGCGGCCGGTGGCGAGGACGAGCGCGCGCCGATCGAGCACACCCGCAAAATGGAAGCGGCGCTGCGCAAGGCCGGGGTGCCGGTACAGACGCTGTACTACCCGACCGAGGGGCACGGGTTCTACACGGTGGAGCATCAGCGCGAGTACTACACGCAGTTGCTGGCGTTCCTGGCCAAGTCATTGGGCGGGCAGCCGGCGTCAGCTGCGCAGCACTGACGTTCGGCACGGCAGCGGCGCTTTAGCACGGCAGCGGCGCCTTCAGGCGGCGTTGCCGTGCGGTCTGCCGGTCACCCCGGCGGCCAGCGTCGAGCGCTCGTTCACCGCACGCCGTGCATCAGGCGCCGCAGCAACGGCGCAACGATCATCGCCAATACGCCGCAGGCGATACCAATCCACATCATCAGCCAGAACAGGTGCGCGTAGGTGCCCGAGGCCTGGACCAGATCCATCTGCTGGCCTTCGGGTACTTCGATCGCCGCGAGTTTGCCGAACAGCGCGGCCAGCGCTTCTGAAAACGCGGTGGCCAGGAACCAGGTGCCCATCATCAGGCTGACCACGCGCGGCACGGCCAGCTGCGTGACGGCGGACAGGCCGACGGGCGAGAGACACATCTCGCCGATTTCCAGGATCAGATAGGCGAGCACCAGCCACCACACGCTGGCGATGGCGCCGCTGACGCCCACCTGTTGCGCGGCCAGTGCCAGGGGAACGAAGGACAGGCCGGCAAAGACCAGACCCAAGGCGGACTTGACGGGTTTGCTGGGATCGGCGCCACGACGGTCCAGCCAGCCCCACAGCGTGGCGAATAGCGGCGCCAGCAATACGAGAAACAACGCGCCCAGGTACGTCAGCGAGCCGGCGGTCTGCGGCAATACCACGCAGTCGCGTACCAGGAACACCAGCATCAAGGCGGTCACGGCGATGAAGATCACCTTGGGTGCGCGCGATTCGGCGTGGCGGTCGGACATCGAGGCGGCAACGACAAAGCCGGCGGGTGCCAACAGCAGCGAGGCGATCGACCACGGTAGCGGCGTGCCGTCGCGGATCACCAGTGAAGGAAATACGTCCTTGGTGAGCAGCCGATCGGTGAAAGTCACCCACGATCCGTAGGTCTGCTCGTAAAGGGTGAAGAACACCAGCGCCATGAAGATCAGCGACAGCAATGCCCACATCTGCTGGCGTTGTATCGGCGTGCAGCGCGTGCCGGTGAACCAGCCGAACCACAGCAGCACGCCGCCCAGCACGACCAGCATCAGCATCAGCGCAAGGCTGACTTCACCGCCCAGCGAGGCGGCGCCGTTGGCCGCGGCCCACATCAAGGCGGCCACCGGCAGCACCGCTGCGATGCTGGCCACGTAGATCAACCATTCGCGTGGCAAACCGAGCACGCGCTCGCGCAGCGTGGCCGGGGCCGGCGGCTCGGCATGGCCGTGCAGGTATTTCTGGCCCCACAGGAACATCGCCAGGCCGACCAGCATGCCAATGCCGGCGGCGCCGAACCCGTATCTCCAACCATAGACTTCGCCCAGAAATCCGCACACCAGCGAGGCGAACAGTGCGCCCAGGTTGATGCCGGCGTAGAACAGCGAAAAGCCGGAGTCGCGACGCGGATCGTTGTCTGGATACAGCCGGCCCACGATGGTGGAGATGTTCGGCTTCATGAAGCCGACGCCGCAGATGATCAATGCCAGCGACACATAGGTGCCCCACAGCGCGCTTTCGTCGCGCACGACATTGCCCGCCACGCGCGCAGCGGCGTGGCCTTCGAAGGCCATGCCCAGGTGACCGAACACCAGCAGCACGCTGCCGAAGACCACGGCTTTGCGCATGCCAAGCCAGCGATCGGCCAGCATGCCGCCGAACACGGGCATGCAATAGACCAAGCCGCCATAGGCCCCGAGCAGGTCCAGGCCGGCCCTGTCGCCGAACAGGTGGTACTTGGTCAGGTAGAGCAGCAGGAGCGCCTTCATGCCGTAGAAGGAAAAGCGCTCCCACATTTCGGTGAAGAAGCACACGTACACGCCCTTGGGATGGCCCAGGAAATCGTCGGTGCGGGGCGGGATGGCAGTGGCTGTGGTCATGCGGGAAGGCGGGCTGGCTGGCGAAGGGCGGCAGTATAGGTGGGCGGGTTCCTTGCTTTTGGTTCTTCTCCCATTTGGGGGGGCTGTGCGCGGCCTTGCCGGGTGCTTGGGTTGCGGTTTGGGCGGCTCGTTTTTGTCGGTCTTCTCCCTTTTGCTGGGCGCTTTTGGGTCGCGGCTTGCGAGTTGGGTTTTTTGTTGAGGGCGCGGTGGGTTTGGGCGGTTGGTTGTGTTGGCTTACGGTGTGGGCCCCGTCCTGCCGGGATGGTGGGTCGCGGTTCGAGCGGCCATCCATGGCCGCACTCACCGCACGTGGGCCATCCATGGCCCACTGACCCACCACCCCGACAGGACGGCGCAAGG
>DASWQJ010000062.1:0-10215 GCA_036403795.1 Stenotrophomonas sp. | reverse complement strand
CTGTGGAGTGTGTTTCTTTTGGTTACTTTTCTTTGCACAAGCAAAGAAAAGTGACCCGCGCCCGCAGGGCGTGGAAGCCCTTGACGTTGTTTGAGCGAAGCGAGTTCGCGCGCCGTGCCCCTAACCGTCGAGGAGCACAGGGAACCGAAGCAGCTTCACCGCTTCGGCTCGCGCTGTGGAGTGTGTTTCTTTTGGTTACTTTTCTTTGCACAAGCAAAGAAAAGTGACCCGCGCCCGCAGGGCGTGGAAGCCCTTGACTAAAAAAAACATCACCCCCAACAAACCCGATCCCGCCCCTCACTCTTAGCCCGATACAAAGCCAAATCCGCCCGCTGCATCAACGACGACCCCGACTCGTCCTCCCCCAGCTCCGCCACGCCCGCACTGAAACTCACCGCCAGGCCGTCCAACCCCGCCCACTCCCCGTGAGCACGGAACAACTCGCGAACCCGCTCGCACACCAACAACGCCTCGGCCAACGGTGTATCGGCCAGCAACAACGCAAACTCCTCGCCGCCCAGGCGTGCGGGCAAATCCGACGCGCGGCAGGCCACCGTCAACAACGCGCCCACTTCATGCAGCACCGCATCGCCGGCCGCATGTGAGTGCTCATCGTTGATCCGCTTGAAATGGTCGATATCCAGAATCACCAGCGACAATGGCCGACCACTGCGGCGGGCGCGGCTCAGGTCCCGCGCCAGCGACTCGTCGAACTGGCGACGGTTCGGCAATCCGGTCAGCGCATCCTCGTGCGCCTGCCGCTCGAAGGTATCCGAGCGCAGCCGCAAACGCGTCAGCAGCTCGCTCTTCTCCTGGTTGGCCTGCAAAAGGCGTTGCGCCTGCTGCTGCAGGTCCTGCGTGCGCTCGCGCACCAGCCCGGCCAGGCGCTCGTTGCGCTGCTCGTAACGGTGGATGCGTAGCCGATACACGCCAAACAACGACAAGGCCAGCAACGCGCCCAACAGGCCCTGCACATCGCCACGCTGCCACCACAGCGGCGCAACCCGAAAGCGCAACACCGCTTCACGCTCGCTCCACCGTCCACCGGGGTGGCGAGCCGACACGCGCAAGGTGTAATCGCCCGGCGGCAGGCTGATGAACTCGACACTGCGTTGGCGGCCGCGTTCGATCCAGTCCGCGTCCAGCCCGTCCACGCGGGTGCGGTATTCGATGCGGTCCGACAACAGGTAGCTCAAGCCCACGTACGACACCGACACGCGACTGCGTCCGGGCACAGCCACCGGAGCCGCCGTCTGCCAATCCACGGCGTTGCCATCGACCAACACGCTTTCCACCACCGGCGGCGGCGCGACCCGGTCACGGAATTCCGCCAGCCGCGATGGGTCCAGCCGAGACAGGCCGCCAGCCGTGGCCACCCACACACTGCCATCGCGGCGTACCAGCAGGTTCGGCGTTGAGCTGCCATTGCCCTGCGAGTTGGCCATGCCGTCCATTTCGTTGAAGCGCTCGACGACGATCTTTGCCTGGCGTCCATCGGCCACGTCATTGAGGGCTTTGATATCGGTACGCAACAACCCGCGGTTGCTGCTGATCCACACGTTGTTCTCGCCGTCGCCGGCCATCTGGAAGACCGCATCGACCGGCAACCCCTGCTCCAGCCCGACCCGCGCCAGGCGGCCATTGCGATAGCGGTACAAGCCGCGATCGGTGGTGAGCCACATGTCGGTGCCGAGGCGGGTGAACCCGAACACCGTGCGGGCCCCGCCTATCGGGCCCAGGTCGAGCCGTTCGACCTGATCGCCCCGCAGGACGTACGCCCCTTCAATGGTGCCCATCCACAACACGTCGCGACCGCCGGCCAGACTGGTGATCAAGCCACGCGGCAGCCCCTGGGTCTGTGGCGCGCGCGGCCCCTGGGGGCCGACCGCCACTACCCCGCGCTGCGTGCCCAGCCACACCGTGCCCTCGGCATCGACGGTGATCGCGCGGACATTGCCTGCCGGCAGATGCTCGTCAAACCCGTAGTGCCGCAGGGCGCCCTGCGGATTGATGCGGAACACGCCATCGCCGTACGTGCCTGCCCACAGGTTGCCGTCGTGGTCCTCGGCCAGGCTGAGCACGGCCGGCGCGCGTCCATTGGTCTCCGGCAACGGGTAATGGCTGACCCGTCCGTCGGCCTCCATCAGGTCCAGTCCGGTCGCGCTGCCGACCCACAGCCGGCCGCGCCGATCTTCCAGCACCGAGCGCGTGTAATCGCCGCTCAAACCCTGGCGCCGGGTCACGTTGCTGACAAGCGTCTCGCGCAGTCGGAACAGACCCCCATTGGCGCCACCCCAAATGCTGCCTTCGGCGTCTTCGAACAGAGCGCTGATGCGTCCGCCCGGGATCACCGTGCCGCCGGGCAGGCGTTCGATCCCACGACGCCCGATGCGCAGCAATCCGTTGTTGTCGGTGCCGACCCAAAGATCGCCGCGGCGATCCTGCAGCAAGGCCGTCAGGTGGCCCTGCCCCGGCACGCGATGCTTGAGCACGGCCTGGCCATCCTCCACGCGATACAGGCGATCATCGGCAACGATCCACAGTGCGCCGTCGGGCGCCACGTAGGGCCACACCAGCCCGCCCGGCAAGCCGAACTTCTCCGGAGCGCGATGCATCTGACCGTCGGTGTCGCGAAACACCAGCCCATCGAAGGTGCCAACCCACACCTGATCGCGCGCATCCACCGCCAGGCGCATATAGCTCAACGACAACGGCAGGTCCGCCGGCGGAGGTGCATACACCACGTGGCCGTCGGGCCCCAGGTAGCCCACGCCATTGCCTTCGAACAGCAGCCACAGGCGGCCCTGCGTATCCATTTGCATCGATTGGATGATCACCTGCGGTGTGGACGCCTGACGCGGCCACCAGCGCCAGCCGCCGCTTTGCGGCTCCAGCCGGCCCACATCGCCGCGCGAATCGCTCATCCACAACGAGCCCTTGGGGTCCACGAACAATGCACCCACGCCGTTGTCGAGCAGGCCCGGTTGCGTGCCGCGGTCGAACACCGTGAATTCCAGGCCGTTGTAGCGGACCAGGCCCTCCCAGGTGGCGAACCACAGGTGGCCTTCGGGGGTTTGGGCAATGGCGCGGATCGAGTTGTGCGGCAGACCGTCGCGCGAGGTCCAGGTATCGATCATGTAGTCGCGCAGCGTCGGCGCGAACTCCGTCCCCGGCTCGGCCGCAGCCACGCCGGGCACCATCAGCGCCAGCCACAGTGCCAGCAGCCACGCCAGCCCGAACGGCAGCGGCGAAGCACCGCAACAGTCAGGCAAACAGGACGACGACAGGTCTGGAGCGCGCGAGGGCATGAACAGGCGTGACGCAAAAGGCTTGCTGCCCACAGGCAAGAATTGGACCAAACCCCGCGCCGGCAATCCGGCGCGCGGCGATCAGGCCTGTCGCTGGCGCGCGGCTTCGAACAGCGTTACGCCAGCAGCCACCGACACGTTCAGGCTCTCGATCTCGCCCGGCATGGGGATGCGCACCAGCCCGTCGCAGTGTTCGCGAGTCAGCCGGCGCAAGCCGTCGGCCTCGCCACCCAGCACCAGGGCCACGTTGCCGCGCAGGTCCAGCGAGTACAACGAGGCTTCGGCCTCGCCCGCCAGGCCATAGATCCACACACCCAACTTCTGCAGCTCGCGCAGGCAGCGCGACAGGTTGGTCACCGCCACCACCGGCAGCCGGTCGGCGGCACCGGCCGAGGTCTTGCGCACGGTCGCGTTGACTGGCGCGGACTTGTCCTTGGGAATCACCACCGCCGTTGCACCGGCGGCGGCAGCACTGCGCAGGCAAGCGCCCAGGTTGTGCGGGTCCTGCACGCCATCGAGCACCAGCAACAGGGCGCGCCCTTCGGCCGCCTCGATCAAACCGGGCAGCTCCGACTCGCTCCAGGTACGCGCGGCGGCATAGCGCGCGGCCACGCCCTGGTGGCGCACCGAGCCGCCCACGCCGTCCAGCGCCTGGGTGGTGACTCGACGCACATCGATGCCCTTGCGACGGGCGTTTTCCTCGATCTCGGTCAGGCGCGGGTTCTTGCTGCTGGCCTCGACCAGCACTTCGCGCACGTTTTCGGCATCGTTCTCGATCGACGAGGCGACCGCGTTGACGCCGACGATCCACTGGTTCTGCTTGCTCATGCGGGGCTGGGGCTTCGGGGCCGGAGGGGGGCCGTAATGGTAGGGGTATTCGCCGGCGCTGGCACGATCGACCGCTCAGCCACCCGCGGGCGGCGTCGGCGGCCAGCGCACCGTATCCCGGTCGGGATGCTGGTAAGACACCAGATCCGCCAGGAACGGGGTCAGGTTCACCTCCTGGTCGGTGCGCGTGCCGGGCAGGCCGTCCAAGGCGCCAAAGAACGGCATCCGCGCCTCCAGCCCGTACTGCCGGTCCGGCACGATGGCGGCCGGATCGTCGAAAGCACCATGCGCCACGGCCATCCCGTCCGGCGCCTCATAGGTCAGGGGCGTCCCGCAGGCGGCGCAGAAACCACGCCGCACCAGGTTAGAGGAGGCAAAGCGCGCCGGCTCGCCGCGCGTCCAGCCAAACCGCGCGCCGCGCACCGACACCAGCGGCGCGATGTACCCGCCAAAAGCCTTCTGGCACATCCGGCAATGGCAGATCGAGGCGGTCAGCTCGCCTTCGACGTGAAAGCGCACCGCACCGCACTGGCAACCGCCGCTGTACTGCGCCATCGCCCACCTCCTCGATTAACTACGCCCTCAGTACGACTTCTTCTTGCGCTTGGCCGGCTGGCCGCGCGGCGGCGGCGGCGGCGGTGCATCGGATTCACCCGCCTGGGTCTCCAGCCGGAAATCGATCTTGCGATCTTCCATGCTGGCCTTGAGCACCCGCACCCGCACCCGGTCGCCCAATCGGTACGACAGGCCACGGCGCTCGCCCGACAGCGTCTTGCGGATCGGGTCGAAGTGGTAATAGTCCTGCGGCAGCTGGGTCACGTGCACCAGGCCGTTGACCTTGGACTCATCCAGCTCGACAAACAGACCGAAACTGGTCACCCCGCTGATCACGCCATCGAACTGCCCACCGACGTGCTTTTCCATCCACGCGGCGCGGTAGCGCTCGTCGACCTCGCGCTCGGCCTCGTCGGCGCGGCGCTCGCGCTCGGAGCACTGCAGCGCCAGCGCAGCCATCTCGCGCGGAGTGTATTGATACTTGTCTGCACGAGCGCCGGTCAGGCCGTACTTGATGGCCCGGTGCACCAGCAGGTCCGGGTAGCGGCGGATCGGCGAGGTGAAGTGCGCATAGGCCTCCAGCGCCAAGCCAAAATGGCCGAGGTTGTCGGGCGAATACACCGCCAGGCTCTGGCTGCGCAGCAGCACCGACTCCAGCAGCGCCGCATCCGGTCGCTCGCGCACCTTCTTCAGCAGCTTGGTGTAGTCGCCCGGACGCACCTTGCTCCACGGCGGCAAACTCAGCTTGAACTCCTTGAGGAACTCCAGCAGGTCTTCGAACTTGTGCTCCGGCGGCTTGTCGTGGTCGCGGTACGGCGCCGGAATGTGCTGCGCGATCAAGTAACGCGCGGCCTCCACGTTGGCGGCGATCATGCATTCCTCGATCAGCTTGTGCGCATCGTTGCGCACCAACATGCCGGCCTGAGTCACTTCGCCAGTGTTGTCGAGCACGAAGCGCACTTCGGACGACTCGAACTCGATCGCGCCGCGATGGGCGCGGGCCTTGGCCAGCACGCGGTACAGCTGGAACAGGCGTTCGAGTTGCGGCATCAGCGCACCGACCGCCGCCTGCGCACCGGGGTCCTGCTCGCCCACCGCCTGCCACACCTGGGTGTAGGTCAGGCGCGCGTGCGAATTCATCACCGCCTCGTAGAAGCGCGACGAGGTGACTTCGCCCTCACGGCCCACCTGCATGTCGCAGACAAAGCACATGCGATCGACCTTCGGCTTGAGCGAACAGATGCCGTTGGACAACGTCTCGGGCAGCATCGGTACGACAAAACCGGGGAAATACACCGAGGTCGCACGACGTTGCGCCTCAGCGTCAAGCGGAGCCCCGGGTAGCACGTAGTGCGAGACGTCGGCGATGGCGACCACCAGGCGGAAACCCTCCGCATTCGGCTCGCAGTAAACCGCGTCGTCAAAGTCCTTCGCGTCCTCGCCATCGATGGTGACCAGCGGCGTGTTGCGCAGATCGACCCGATTGCCCAGCATGGCCGGCTCGACCACCAGCGGCACTGCCGCGGCCTCGTCCAGCACCTCCTGCGGGAACTCATGCGGCAGGTCGTGGCCGTGGATGGCGGTTTCCACGACCAGCGAGGGCGTCAGCTTGTCGCCCAGCACCGCGATGATCTTGCCAATCGCCGGGCGCCGGCCGTCGGGCGGCGCGATCAACTCGCACACCACCAACTGCCCCTCGGTCGCGCCACCCACCTGGTCGGCGGGAATCTGGATATTGCGCTGGATCCGCTTGTCGTCCGGATCCACATAGGCCACGCCCAGCTCATAGAAGAAGCGGCCGATCAGTCGGGAGATGCGGCGCTCAAGCACACGCGCGATGCTGCCCTCGCGACGACCGCGGCGATCGATGCCGGTGACGTTGGCCAGGGCGCGATCGCCGTGCATGACCTTGCGCATCTCGAACGGCGGCAGGAACAGATCGTCGCCACCCTCTTCGGGCTTCAGGAAACCGAAACCATCCGGGTTGGCGATCACCACGCCGGCGATCAAGTTGGTGTGCTTGACCGGCGCAAATCCGCCGCGACGGTTCTGCACCAGCTGCGCCTCGCGCACCATCGCGGCCAGGCGCTTGCCCAGCGCATCGATGCGGTGGGCCTGGCCCAGTTTGTCGGCGATCTCATCGGCGGTCTGCGGACCCTCGCACTCCTCCAGCAGCTGCAGGATGGCCTCGCGGCTGGCGATGGGGTCGGCATAGCGTTCGGCTTCGCGCGCGGCGTGGGGGTCATCGAAACCCCCGGGGCCTGCCGGGCCCGACGGACCCGACCTGCCGGATGGCGCCGGTGGCGCACCGCGGCCACGCGGGGGGGCCGCCGCCGACGGCCCGGGAGCCGGCCCGCGCCTGCCGCCGCCGCCGCCCTTGCCCGGCTTGCCGCCCCGCGGGGCAGCCCCGGTGAGCGATTCCGGCATCCAGGGTGGCATTTTGGCTTTCGCCGACTTGGCGGGCTGGCCGCCGCCCTTCTTGGCGCCTTCCGTGGATTTGGCCGGCGCCTTCGCGCGATCGGCCTTGTTTGGCGCCTTGCCGGCGTCCTTGGCATCTTTATTCGTCATGGGGGCCATGTTACGCCCCGTGCACATCAAACCCGCGTCATGCCGCTACGCGCCGTGGGGCTGGCGGGCCCGAGGTTGACAGCGAAGGCGCCGGCCCCGAGAATGCGCGGCTCACCTGCCCAGGTGGCGGAATTGGTAGACGCACTAGTTTCAGGTACTAGCGGGTAAAACCGTGGAGGTTCGAGTCCTCTCCTGGGCACCAAGATTGATAAAGAACCCGCCGGAAGGCGGGTTTTTTGTTTTGGGCGTTATCGCCATCACCTCGGCGAAGTGGCGAAGCCTTATTTCCCCGACTGGCTCGATGACAGCCTAACTCGGCCCAACCGCGACAGTGACGCCAACCGCGACAAGATCAATCGGTGCCTTGGGCACCCATACGCGGTATCTACGGACGCACCAACCTGAGTTCGCGATGGACGAGGGATACCAACAACGCCAAGGCGTTATTTGCGCCGCACTACAACCGAGGGGAACTCTAAACCTTGAAATGCGTCGGGCAGCTGACCGCTACAAGGACGAGGCACATGCGAGAGCCACCGGATTACTGCAAGCCGTGACCGGTTGACGCTCAAGCTCGCGATTTTCAAACCCTAGGCGCCTAGCTGCCGCCGTAATGCAAGACATCGACCTTGTCACGCGTGGACCATCACGACTTGCCATCTTTTTTCTTTGCCAGCTGGCGCCTTACCCGCACCGCAATCAAGACGACAAATGATGCGATGGCAAGCCCAGCGATCCACAGCCCAGACAACGCCACCTCACCCGTCGTAACGCCGACAATCAATATCCCCAATACTTCTTGGAGATAAAGCACGGCCAGAGCATATAGATATGGATACTTTCTGAGATGACCAAAGATAGCGAAAAAGAAGCCGAAGATGAGCAATGAATCGATTGCCTGGCTCCACGCAAACGTCCGAATCGCGACACCGCCCGTTTCATAGCCCGAGCCAGCCGTTAGAAAACTGCCCGAGACACGCAGCGCCAGCAGACCGAGCGCGAACGCGAAGATCCTAAATATTTTCATCATCTCCCCGCTCACCAAGATTTAGGCTCATATGATCCACGGCTCCGAACGCTGAACCGGCGCGAGACGGTGAATTCACGAAGAGCAGATCGACTGAGCTTTTCGCCCAGGGCTATCCGTAACGCCCGTGCTTCCCCTCTGGCTTGGCTACGTCGTGCCTGCGTTCCCAGCCGCGCCGGACATGTTGGCACCCACCCCCACCTCCCGCAAAGCCTCCGCCCAAATCCGATACCCCGCCTCGCTCGGATGCGTGGTATCCGGCATCAACCGCTCCGGCAGCGTCCCGTCCTTATCCAGGAATCGCCGACCGATATCCAAGAACCGCACACCCTCATCATCCCCAAACCGCGCCGCCAGCAGTCGATTCGTCTCCGCAATCGGCCCACGCAATACATCCCTTTGGTGCCGCCCGCGCGGAAACACGCCCATCAGCACCACCTTGGCTTTCGGCAGTCGCCCGCGCACCTGCGCCACGATCTCCTCCACACCCGCAGCCACCTCTACCGGCGTGCTGGCGCGCGCATGATCGGTGCCGGTCAGATTATTGGTACCGATGTTGATGACCACCCACTCCGGCGCCAATCCCTCCAGTTCCCCCTGCCGGATCCGCCACAGCACATTCTGCGTGCGGTCCCATCCGAAACCCAGATTAAGTACCGGCCGATCGCCGTACAGCCATTGCCACGATTGCGGCCCGCTGGCCCGAACGCCTCGCGGCACCCCGCTCCAGAAATGCGTGATCGAATCCCCGATCATCACCACCTGCGGCGACGTCGTGCGCGCCGCTGCCAGCGCACCGCGATGACGCGCAATCCAGTCGTAAGAATCCTGCTCCAACCAGGGCACCGGGATCAGCGCCGTATTGAACAACTTACCCAACTGCGCCATCGGCACACGCGAGGGCTCGCCCAACAACCGCGCCAGCGTCGGCTCGATCGCCTCGGCCATCATTCGCTGCCCCACCGTATCGGGATGCAGCGCCCCGGCGGCCGGTTTGAAGCGCGTGTCATAGAACCGCGCAGTATCCAGTCGCCCTTCACGCATGAAGATCGAACCCACATCCAGATACGTCACTCGCGGGTTGTCGCCATATCGCTCGGCCAGATAACGATTGACCTCGGCATCCGCGCGCGACTTGCCAGTCGAAATATCGCTGGGCAACAAACCCACCAACAGGATGCGGGTGTCCGGCAATTTCTGCTCCAGCGAGGCGATCACCGCATCAATGCCCAACTGCGTCTGCATCGCATCCTGCTCAAGCCAGCCGGTGTTGTTGGTGCCGATCAGCAGCACCGCGACCTTGGGATGCAGCCCATCCACCTCGCCATGATTGAGCCGCCACAACACGTGTTGCGTGCCATCGCCGCTGAAGCCCAGATTGAGCGCTCCGCGCGATCCATAGAAGGCCTGCCAAGTCGGCAGGAAGTCCTCATCGGGTGCGTCGGCCTTTTCGTAGTTCTGGGTGATCGAATCGCCGATCAACAGCAGGGGCGTATCGGGGTGGGCGCGCACCTGTTCCAGCACCTGCGCGTGCCGCTGCTGCCACCAGGCCTGGTCGAGTCGGTCGGTGGGCCGCGCCGACGTTGGTGTGTCATCGGCCAGCGCCGCACCGGTCAACCACAGCCCGCACACCAGCAGCAGCGCCAACAGCATCCCGGTGCCCGAGAAGCGCCTATCCAGGAAAAAACGGCTCGATTTCACCTAATGAACTCCCACGGCAATGTTCAGCGATTGTCGTCGTCCCCTCGCACGGCCCACAAGCACCCAATCTGGTGATCCGGCCTACCCTGTTATTCATGACGCACCCTTGACAGCCTCACCGCCCTCCCTCAAAATTCTCGTTCTGAGTCGCCCAGGTGGCGGAATTGGTAGACGCACTAGTTTCAGGTACTAGCGGGTAAAACCGTGGAGGTTCGAGTCCTCTCCTGG
>DASWQJ010000061.1:0-37576 GCA_036403795.1 Stenotrophomonas sp. | reverse complement strand
ATCCAGTACTTGACCACCACCGGTGCCAACTCGCTGGAGACCGACCTGACCGGCCTGTCGAAGAACTCGTACAACGGCACGCTGTTCTACGAAGGCAAGAGCTTCAGCGGCCGCGTGTCGTACACCCATCGCGACGACTACCTGACCCAGGTGCCGGCGACCGAGGCGGGCTTCGATGTGCACGGCATGACCGCAGTCAACACGGTCGACGCTTCGCTCAGTTACCGGATCGACGAGCACCTGGAGCTGAGCCTGGAAGGCATCAACCTGACCAACGAAGCGTCCGACGAGTGGGTCGGCTCGGCTTGGCAGTTGCCGCTGCAGTACAGCGAGACCGGCCGGCAGTACCTGCTGGGCGTGCGTTACAAGTTCTGATGCAGAACCTGCGCAGCCCCGGCCGATGCCGGGGCTGCGTTTTTCCATGGTGCGGTGCAGGATGTCGCCTGGCGGCGGGATCGATAGTTTGGCGCGCCGGTCGCGGATTCCCGCGGCCGGCACGCGTGGTTCGCCCGCGCCGGTCGCGCCCTTCGGGTGCGATACAGCTCCACCAGCCGGGGATAGCGATTGATGCACCGTAAGCTTGGTTTTCGTTCGCGCGCACGCGCCTGCCGTGGCCTGTTGCTGGCCTTGGCCGCCACCCTGAATGTCGCGCCGGCGCTCGCCGCCACGACCACCGCGTTGTCCGCCGCGCCGACCGCCGAGGCGCAACTGCTGTTCCGCGTATCGGCCGACCATGGCTTCGATGCCGACGTGGCCGCCGGCGACCCGGTACCGAATTTCCGAGACAAGATCGAGCGCGTGCCCACCGGGGTCACGGGCGATGCCCTGCAGTGGGCCGACGACGGCGTGTTGTCGTGGAATGCGCCCGGCAACCTCTACACCCAGCGCGGCACCCTGGCCTTCTTCTGGCGCGCCCGCTATGCCGTGGGTGAAGCGCCGTTCGTGATCTTTCGCGTGGGCTACGGCGACCACAGCAGCTGGGACATGGCCTGGTTGCGCATCGACTGGAACGGACACGGCTTCGATGCCTTCGTCACCGACGCCAACCTGGCCCGCACGCGGGTGTCGTTCCGCATGCCGCAGCTGCCAGCGGCCAGCGACTGGACGCACCTTGCCTTTGCCTGGGACGAGACCCGTGGCGTTCGCCTGTTCGTCGGCGGCCGCGAGGTTGAGCGGGTCGATACCACCGCCGATTACGATGCGGCACTGGATCAGTTCGGCCTGGCCGGACGGGTGATGTCGCCGCACCAGGTGCAGAGCCGGTACAACTTCCTGCGCGGCAGCGATTTCGACGAGATCCGCGTCTATGACCGCATGCTGGACGCGGCGGGCGTCGCCGCCCTGGCGCGCCAGCAGGAGCCGTCTTCGGCACCGCTGGACGCGGCGACGGCAAGGCATGCCGATGCGACCCGAACGGCCTGGTTGCACCGCTACGGTTTCGATCGCGCCTCGCCGCCGGTGCTCGATGCACCGGTCACGCGCATCCGCAAGGTCGAGTTCGCCGACGCGCGCGACCTCAAGGCCTGGATGTGGAAGGGCACCGACGGCATCGCCGAGACCACCTGGCCTGGCGTCTACAACCGCTCGCGATTGCCCGGTCGCAACGACTACTTCCAATTGCCGGACTGGAACGTCTATGTGGAAGGCGGCAAGACGCTGGCGCTGACGCTGCCCGATGAGCCGTTCAACCGCATCGAGATTCGCGGCGCGGCTTTCGGCCAGGCCGACTATGCCGCACCCGGGCAGAGGCCGCAGCCGTTGTTCCAGCGTCCGCCAGGCGTGGTGCGCAGCGTGGACGCGTTCGCCGAGAAGGTCGGCGGTACCGTGCGCTTCACCAACACCGAGCAGGAAACCCCGATCCAGGAGATCTGGGCCTACGACGTGGGTGCCGGCGAAGTGCCGCAAGGCACCGCCACGCTGCGCTATACCGTGCGCAGCGATGTCGCGCCGGACTACGACAACCTCAAGCCGCTGCGCGAGTGGATCACCGGCCGCCATCCGCCGGCCGAGCGCAGTACCGTGGTCGCACTGCCCGCCAAGGCACCGGCACGGCCGCGCAGCGACACGACCGCCGGCAACGTGATGCCGCTGGTGCACATCTTGGTGCCGTCCACGTTGGGCCAACCGCCTGCGGACCAGCCGTTGATGCGCAGTTGGGCCTACGGCTGGGAGAACATGCACGATGGGCTGGACGGCATCGCCATCGATCTGCCGGCGCTGGACCTGCCGGGCAATGCGCAGGGCCTGATCCCGCTCAACCTCCGCATCAAGGATCCGTTGTGGCCGGCGCGCGACATGATCGATGTGTCCGTGTCGGTGCATCCCAACCAAGCACGCACGCTGTGGCTGGACCTGCGCGACCGCATCCTGAGCGGCGACAGCCTGCTGATCGACATCGCCTCGGCGGCGCCCGGCTTCAATGGAAAATCGCTCGACGGCGCGCAGCTGCGGCTGGTGTTCAAGCCGCGCGACGAAGCCAAGGCCGAGCACGTGGCCGACCGCTTCAACCAGGTCAAGGACAACTGGGGCTTCCTGGTCGAAGAGCACACCACCTCGCAACGCCAACTCCTCTACCGGCGCCTGCATCGCGACATCACTGACCTGTTGCGCGTTGATCCGGACCACGCGCTGGGCCGCGAATACTGGAACGATATGAGCTACGGCAACCAGTCGCCGTTGCCGGTCGCGATGCCCGACGTGCCCAAGGGCGTGCCCGCCTGGGCGTTCTGGCAGCTGGAAAACCTCAAGACCACGCGCCGCTATATCCAGTGGTGGATCGACCAGCGCCAGGTGGAATACGGCGATTTTGGCGGCGGCATCTCCGACGACACCGACCTCACCCAGCAATGGCCGGGCATGGCGCTGATGGGCGTGGATCCCGATCGCCTCAATGCCTCGATGACCGCGCTGTCCGATGCGAACTACCGCAACGGTATGTTCACCGACGGGTTGTCCACCATCGAGACCGACGAGCTGCACAGCTACGAGGAAGGCATCAACCTCAACAGCCAGATGCTCTATCTGAACTGGGGCGATCCGCTGACCGTGGAGCGCCTGATGACTACGGTGCGTGCGTTCGACCGCATCATCCAGGTCAACCCGCAGGGCCATCTGTTGTTTGCCAGCAACTGGTTTGGCGGGCGCAAGGTATATCGCGAGCCCAATTGGCAGTGGCAGAAGCCTTATTCGTTCCCGATCGTGCATCCGGCGATGCTGCTGGGCATCTACAACGCCGATGCCAACAGCCGCCGCATCATCACTGGGCTGGCCGACGGCTACCTGGCGCATGCCTATACCAACGCGAAGGGGCAGTGGTCACTGCCCAACGAGATCCAGTGGTCGACCGGCAAGACGCGTGGCGGTGAATTGTTCGAGGGCAGTGGCGGCGCGGACCTGATGCAGACCTTCTGGGCGGCCTGGCGTTTTTCCAACGGCGAGCCACGCTATCTCAAGCCGCTGGATTACCGCGTGCAACGCGCCACCGCCGATGGCTTGTCGCTGCTCAACGAGAATTTCCTGGATGCGCTGGACAAGCGCGGCAGCTGGGGGGCAGAGCTGGCCAAGGTAGCCGACAAACCGGAGACAGTGCCCGATTTCGCCCACTACGTGGCCTGGGAAAATAGCGGAGACAAGGGCTATCTGGAAACGCTGTACCGCAGCGAGACCCGCGACAAGTTGCAGAATTTCTACATGAACACCGAGGGCCACTGGTGGTCGGATCGCGTGGAGTCGCCGACGGTGAACCTGCAACGTGCGCGGTTGGGCGGCGTGGCGCTCAAGCGCAACCAGACCTATCCGGGCAACACGGTGAGCTGGCGTTTCGACGACGCCGAAGGCGCAGTGCAGGTGGCGATCCTGCTGCCGCAGCCACGACCGGACCGTTTCAAGGTCATTGCCTACAACACCGGCAGCAAGGCGCAGCGCGCACGCATGAGCACCTGGAATGTCACCGCGGGGCGCTGGCGGTTGCGCAGTGGTATCGATCGCGATGGTGATGATGCGATCGATGGCAAGGGCCAGGCCCGCGAGCTGGACCTGGAGCGTAGTGCCTGGACTGAAGTGGTGTTTGCGCCGGGCCAGGCCACGGTGATCGAGCTGGAACTGTTGCAGCCGGGTACGCCGGTGGAGTTGCGTGCCGATGTCGGCATCGGCCGCGGCGATGTGCGTCGCGAAGGCCAAGCGCTGGCGGTGACGGTGCACAGCCTGGGCCACGTGGATGCGCCGGCCGGCATGGCGGTGCTGGAGGATGCGCGCGGTCGCGAGATTGCGCGTGCGCCGTTCGATGCGATGGCTGCGCCGCTCGACTTGCAGCCCAGGACCCAACAAGTGCGAATTGCGGTACCTGCCGGGTTTGATGCCCGGGGCAGCCATGTACGCCTGAGCCTGGACGGTGGGGTGGGCGAAGCCACCCAGATCAACAACGTCGTCGCCATGCCGCTGCAGTGACGTTGTCGCGTATGCGACGGGCCATGCCGGACGAGTCGTCGTAACGGTTCGTGCTTTAGCGGCGAGCGATGGGCTGCTGGTGGCAGCCCATCGAGTCAAACATCATGTGGGCCGCGTGGTCGGCGCCTTCTTCTGGCGAGCAATAGCGCCGTGACGAAAGCCGCCGCGCAAGTTACCGGTCAAATAGTCCCGCGCTGCACGAACGGCACCTGCGCAAACAGCCGGCGCTCGCCGCCGCGCGGGTCGTCTTCCTGCCGGGTTTTCCCGGCAAAAATCATCGTCTGTCGCCGGGCCAGGTCATAACGCTCCCAGTGGGGCAGGGCGCTGTCATTAGGATCGCCGTTGCGCGCGAAAGCGAGCAGGGCATCGCTCATGCGACCGGCCATGGCGCGTGCTTGTTCGCTGTCGCCGGTGCGTGCTTCAGTCACCTGCACGTTGTCGAACACCAGCGGAATATCCAGCGTGTGGTACGCACCCAGCTGAGGCTGCAGCGGCGAATGCCAATCCAGTTGATAGGCCCAGGTCGGCGCACCCTGGCGCGCGCGCGCCTCGGCCTCTTCGATCGCGCCGCGCCAGGAACGACCCGCCGTGGTCGCCGCGAAGAACACGTCCGATGGCGAGTACTGCGGGTACAGCCGGCGATACTCTTCGACGACCACGCGCGTAGGCAGGTCCACGTATTGCTGTGCTTCCAGTTTGGCGGGCAAATCGTCCCAGGCCAGGGAGAAATTGCCGGGGTCATGGCCCAGGAACCCGCGGGTCTCGTCGTGGGTGTTGCCGATCACCATCGGGATGCCGGCGGACTGGCGCGGCGCTTCCGGCCAGAAGGGATGCACCGGTACCGAACGCCCGTCCAGCACCGGTCCCAGATACAGCGAAGTCCGCTCGGCGCGCGAAGGATCCCGCAACTGCGCCGCGGCCACCAATTGTTCGGCAGGCACGGTGCGCAGCTGGTCCACCTGCGTCGGGGTGAGCTTGAGCGCCTCGAGCACCAGTTCGGCGCGCTGCCGCGCCGCACGAGGCCCGCAGGCGGTCACCTGTTGCCCGCTCATGGTCCAGGCGCGATGGAACAAGCCGCGCGCGGCCGGCATCGCCATCAGCGTGGCGATCTTGGCGCCCCCACCGGACTGGCCGAACACGGTGACGTTGCCAGCATCGCCACCAAATTCATGCGCGTGCTGTTGCACCCATTGCAGCGCCTGCACCAGGTCCAGCTGACCCACATTGCCGGCATCGGCCAGGTCCTGTCCGCCAAACGGGGCCAGGTGTAGATATCCAAACGCGTTGAGGCGATGGTTGACAGTGACCACCACCACGTCGCCGCGACGACACAGGTTGACCCCGTCGTACAACGGGCTGCTGCCCGAGCCAGTGTTGTAGGCCCCGCCATGGATGTAGAACAGGATCGGCCGCGGCCGGCCATCGCGCAGCCCGGGCGTCCACACGTTCAGGCGCAGGCAGTCTTCACTGGTGGCCTCGTCGCTCTTGGGCTGCGGACACGCCAGTCCATAACCGCTGGCCTCGCGCACGCCCTGCCAGGGTGTTTCGGCTCGCGGTGCCTGGAATCGATAGGCGGCGGTGTCGGCGCCATAAGGAATGCCCTTGAACACCGCCACGCCACGATCGCGATAGCCGCGCAGGCGGCCGGAGCGGACGGTGGCCAGTGGGGCGTCGGCACCGTCGGCGGCGCGTGCCAGCGACGGCATCGCCGTCCATGCCGCCATCGCCACGCCGCCCAGCGCCGCCTCCCGCAGGAATCGGCGCCGAGGCAGGTCGGTTCCATGAGCGCTCATCGTGAAGTCTCCTGCGCTTGCGGCCGCGGCGGCGCGGCCTTGGCCTTGTCTTGCGAGGCGATCCAGTCCAATGCCAGCTGCGGCCAGGCGGCCACGGTCAGGCCGACCGTCCCGCGAACGCCGAATCCGTGCCCGCCGTGTGGAAACGCGTGCAATTCGCTGGGCACACCCGCGGCGCGCAACGCGTCATAGAACATCAGGCTGTTGGCAATCGGCACCACGGCGTCGTCCTGTGCATGCACCAGGAACGTCGGGGGTGTGCGTGCGTCCACGTGGTATTGCGGCGAATAACGGCGCGCCAGCGCTGGCGCAGGAGGTCCCGCGCCCAGCAATCTGTCCCGCGAGCCCGGGTGCGCGGACGGCCCTGTCATGTCGATCACCGGATACACCAGCAACTGGAAATCCGGGCGCGCATCCACGGCATCGATCTCGTCGTGGCCTGGCTGTCGTTGTTCGCCATAGCGGGTGCCCAGGCTGGCAGCTACATGCCCGCCGGCCGAAAAGCCCATCACGCCGATGCGGCCTGGATCCAGCTGCCAACGCGCGGCGCCGGCGCGAATGATCCGCAGTGCGCGTTGAGCGTCGAACAACGGTGCATCGGCGCCATCGGCATGACCCTCACCGGGCAGCCGGTAACGCAGCACGAACAGGGTCAGGCCACCACGCTCGACAAAGTCCGGCAGCAGGGCAGTGCCTTCCTTGTCCAACACGATGCGCTGGTAGCCGCCACCGGGAATGACCAGCAGCGCAGCGCCCGAGGGGCGGGCAGGGAGGTACACCACCAAGTAGGGCTGGCTGACATGGTCGACGTAGCGATCGGGCAGGGCGGTATCGCGGCTGCGTTCGATCGTGCGCTGCGGGGTTGCCAGTGCGTGGTCGCCCGGGGCCAGGCCGTCGCCGGGCCACAGCGGCAGTCGCACGGCCGGGGCGATCACCGTGTCGGCGACCGGTGTTCCGTCGGCGATGGGCGGGCTAGTCGCGCTGGCCGCAGATATCGCGCTGGCCATGGCCAGCAGCGCCACGGGGATGAGGCGGCCCCTTGTCCCGAGCCATCGAACGCCACGGCGGCCCAATCCCGGCGGGCCGTCGCCTCGCTCCCTCGTTGCCGACGCCAACGGTGCCGCGTTTTCCAACTCGTGCATGTTCCCCTCCCAGGGCCTTGCGGGCCACTCAGCGCTTTTTGCCGCACTGCACATTGCCCATGACACCGGTTTACCATATACAGCCACTGAAGCCACTGTCGATAGGCAGTGCAACATCGAACATCGGAGATTCCACTTGAGCCACCAGCCCGGCAACCCTGCCTCGCCCGACCTGCCCACGATTGCGCACTCCTTCGTGCAGGCCCGCAAGGAAGGGCGGTCACTACCCGATTTCCCCGGCACGATCCCGCCTGACCTGGAAACCGCGTATCGCGTCCAGGATCTGGCGATCGCCCAGTGGGGCGATGGCGTGGTGGGCTGGAAGGTGGGCTATATCGCCGCCGAGCGTCGTGACCACTCCGGCGACGAACGGCTGCTGGGGCCGATCTTTGCTCGTGCACTGTGGAATGCCACCGGTAGCATTCCGCTTGAGTTCCCGGTCTACGAAGGCGGTTTCGGCGCCGTCGAGGCTGAATACGTGCTCCAGCTGGAGGCCGATGCGCCCGAGCAGGACCATTTCAGCCCCGAGCAGGCCGAGGCCGTGCCTGCGCGCCTGTACATCGGCGTGGAGATCGCCAGCAGCCCGCTGGCCACGATCAACCAGCTGGGCCCGCGCGTGGTGATTTCCGACTTCGGCAACAACAACGGGCTGATCCTGGGCCCGGAAATCCCGGATTGGCGTGCCCTGGACGAAAACTCGCTGCGCGCCGAAACCCTGATCGAGGGCCAGCGCGTGGGCACCGGCGGAGCTACCTTGTTGCCCGGCGGACTGCGTGCGGCCTACGCCTTCGCGCTGGGCCGTTCGGCACGCCGGGGCCGCCCGCTCAAGCGCGGCGACCTGATCGCCACCGGCAATGCGACCGGCATCCACGACATCCTGGTCGGCCAGACGGCGATCATCCGCTTCGAAGGGCACGGCGAGATCCATTGCCGCGCGATCGCGGCCGGCTGACTTCCACACCTGGCCATAGTGACCCGAGCGCGGGAGGGCGCGAATGATCACACGTAGAAGCTTCATCGGCGCCGCACTGGCGGCCGCCACCGCCGCACCGGCCGGTGCGGCGCGAGCCATCACCGACAACAGCGCGCAGGTGGCGGGTGGGCAAGTGCTCACTGCCACCGACGTGCACGTGGCCGACTACCCCACCGTTGAAGCGGTGCGCTGGATCGGCCAGCAACTGGAGAGCGAGACCGGCGGTCGACTGAAGCTGCGGCTCTACCATTCCGGCCAGCTGGGTCGCGAGGCCGAAGCGATCGACATGGCGCGCTTTGGCGCCATCGACATCACCCGCGTGTACTCCGGTGCGCTCAACAACGCCTTTCCGCTGACCCAGGCGCTGTGCCTGCCTTACGTGTTCGATTCGGTACCGCATCTGCGTCGCGCGCTGGACGGCGATGTCGGCGACACCGTGCTGCGCGGTTTCGAGACGCGCGGCCTGGTGGGCCTGGCGATCTACGACTCGGGCGCGCGTTGCTTCTACAACACCAAGCACCCCATCGTCGAACCCCACGACCTGCACGGCCTGAAGCTGCGCGTGGCCAACTCGGACATCTTCATCCGGTTGATGCGATTGCTGGGGGCCAACCCCACGCCGATGTCGCTGGGCGAAACGTTCTCGGCGATGGAGACGCATATGCTGGATGGCGCCGAGAACAACATGCGCAGCTTCCAGTCGAGCCGTCATTTTGAAGCGGCCCGCTACTGGTCGCAGAGCGAGCACTCCTACGCGCCGGACATCCTGGTGATGTCGCGCGCCAGCTTCGAGGCGCTTGCTCCGGCCGACCGCGAGCGCATCGTGCGCCTGTCCCGCGCCTCGGTGCCGGTGATGCGCCAGTTGTGGGACACCTCGGAAGAAAGCGCGCGCAAGGAAGTGATCGCCCACGGCGTCAAGACCAATGACGTCGACCGCATGGCGTTTCGCAAGGCTGCCCAGCCCTTGCTCGACGAATATCACCAGCGCCCCGAGATCCAAGCGCTGTATCGCCGCATCCGCGACCTGGCCTGAAAACGTTGCCCATGACCCAGACCGTGCAAGAACCCAACTTCACCTACACGCCGCCCGCCTCGCAACGCGCGCTCGATCGCCTGTCCGATCTGACCATCTATGTCGCTGCCACCGCCCTGCTGGGCCTGGTGGTGGTGCAGGGCTGGCAGGTGTTCACCCGCTACGTGCTCAACGACTCGCCCAGCTGGACCGAGCCGCTCACGCTGCTGCTGCTGAGCACGGCCATGAGCCTGGGCGCCGCCGCCGGTGTGCATACCAACCGGCACTTCGGCTTCTTCCTGCTGGCTGAAAGGTTTCCACCGGCAGGCCGCCGCGCCTTCGAGGTGTTGCGCGCGGGGGTCATGGCGGCCATCGGCCTGGTCATCGCCTGGTGGAGTGCACGATTGCTGCTGGACGGACTCGACATCAAGATCGCCGGCGCTTCGATGCCGCAGAGCATCAACTATCTGCCGTTGTCGCTCGGCGGGGCGTTGATGTGCGTGTTCGCGTTGTATCGCATCTGGCGGGCGCTGCGCCCGCTGTCCGTGACTGTCGAAGGGGTGCACTGAGCCATGGCCATCACTCTCTTGCTGGGCCTGTTCATCGTGCTCATGGCGGTTGGCGTACCGGTCGCCTATGCGCTGGCGGTGGCCGCGCTGGCGACGCTGTTTTATCTCGACCTGCCCAGCGTGGTGCTGGTCCAACAGATCTCCGCAGGCTCCGGCTCGGCGTCGCTGATCGCGATTCCGTTGTTCATCTTTGCCGGTGAACTGATGTTGCGCGGCGGCATTTCCGAGCGCCTGATCGCGCTGGCCGCCTCGCTGGTGGGACGCATGCGCGGCGGCCTGGGCCAGGTCAGCGTGCTGTCGTCGCTGTTCTTCGGCGGCGTGTCCGGCTCGGCGATCGCCGACGTGTCGGCCGTGGGCGGCACGATGATTCCGCAGATGGTGCAGCGCGGCTACGACCGCGACTACGCGGTGAACGTCAGCATCACCGCGGCGTTGGTCGCGCTACTGGTGCCGCCTTCGCACAACCTGATCCTGTTCTCGGCGGCGGCAGGCGGCGGCATTTCCATCGCCGATCTGTTCGCTGCCGGCATCGTGCCGGCGCTGCTGATGACCGTGGCGATGATGATCACCGGTTATGCGGTGGCCCGCCATCGCGGCTACGGCACCGAGCCGTTCCCCGGCTGGCGCGCGGTATTGATGCGGCTGATCGGCGCATTGCCGGGCCTGGGCCTGGTGCTGCTGATCTTTGTCGGCATCCGTGCGGGCATCTTCACCGCCGTGGAGAGCGCGGCAATCGCCGTGGTCTATGCCGTGCTGGTCACTGCGTTGCTGTACCGGCAGTTGAAGTGGGCCGAGTTCTTCGCCGCGGTCACCCATGCCTCGCGTACCACCGGCGTGATCCTGTTCGTGATCGCCACGGCCGCCGTGTTCGGCTGGTTGCTGGCCTACCTGCAGGTGCCGTCGGCAGCGGTGGATTTCGTGCAGCGCTTCGCCCACAGCCAGCGCACGGTGCTGGCGATGGTGGTGGCGATCCTGCTGGTACTGGGCATGTTCATGGACCTGGCGCCGAAGATCCTGATCTGCACGCCGATCTTCCTGCCGGTGGTCAAGGCCTACGGCGTGGACCCGGTGCATTTCGCGTTGGTGATGGTGCTGGCCGGCGGCATTGGCCTGGTGACCCCGCCAGTGGGCTCGGTGCTGTTCATCGGCACGGCCATCGGCAAGATCAGCATTGCCGAGTCGATGCGCACGATCTGGCCGTTCTGGTTGGCAGCCTTGGGCGTGCTGCTGATCGTGGCGTTCTTCCCGCAGTTGTCGTTGTGGTTGCCGGCGGTGTTGCGCGCAGGCTGAGTGTGTAGGCGTTGGCGTTGAAGCGCGCATGCCGCGGCAGGCACGTGACGCGTTGGTCCGACCGGCGAGTGGCGAGGCGCGTAGCGGCTCAGGTGAAAGTTCCAGGCAATGGGAGAAGCAATGATGCGTAGAGGCATGGGATGGTTGTTGCTGGGCGTGCTGTGTTGCACGAATGCGCAAGCGGTCGAGTGGAAGCGCGGCATCGAGCACCAACGCATCGCCGATCTGGGCGATGGCACCTTCCTCAACCCCGTGCTTGCCGGCGATCATCCCGATCCGTCGGTGCTCAAGGATGGCGACGACTACTACATGACGTTGTCTTCGTTCGATGCCTATCCCGGCCTGCCGCTGTGGCATTCGCGCGACCTGGTGAACTGGCAGCCGATGGGTCATGCAATCACCCGCAACGTGGGGGCGATCTGGGCACCGGACCTGGTCAAGCACAACGGCCGCTATTACATCTATTTCCCCGCGCGTCGCGGCGACCAAGGCGAGCGCTCCAACTTCGTGGTGTGGGCCGACCACATCCAGGGCCCTTGGAGCGAACCGATCGACATCGGCCTGGGCAAGTACATCGACCCCGGCCATGCCGTGGGCGAGGACGGCAAGCGTTACCTGTTCCTGTCGGGCGGCGACTATGTGCAGCTGTCCGACGACGGGCTCAAAGTGGTGGGCACGCCGAAGCACGTCTATGACGGCTGGAAGTACCCCGCCAGCTGGGACGTGGAGGCCTACGCCCAGGAAGGACCCAAGATCACCCGCCACAACGGTTGGTACTACATGACCACCGCCGTGGGCGGCACGGCCGGCCCGCCCACCGGGCACATGGTGATCACGGCGCGCTCGCGTTCGATCCATGGCCCGTGGGAGAACGCCCCCGGCAATCCGATCACCCGCACCCGTTCGGCCAGCGAGCCGTGGTGGTCGCGCGGCCACGCCACCCTGGTCGAAGGCACCGACGGGCGGTGGTGGATGATCTACCACGGGTACGAAAACGGCTTTTGGACCTTGGGCCGGCAGGCCTTGCTGGATCCGATCGAATGGACGGGCGATGGCTGGTTCGTGGCCAAGGGCGGCGACCTCGGCCAGCCATTGCGCAAGCCCAGCGGCCAGGCGTTGCCGCACGGCCTGCCGCTGTCCGACGCCTTCGACGGCGGCCAGCTGGGCCCGCAATGGTCGTTCTACAACCCGGCCGCGGACGAATATCGGCGCCTGGCGTTTGGCGATGGCGCGCTGACAGTGCAGGGCAAGGGCCAGACCCCGCGCGACAGCTCGCCATTGACGGCCATTGCCGGCGACCCGGCCTATGAATTCGACGTGCAGATGGAGATCGGCCCGGGCGCGATCGGCGGGGCGTTGCTGTTCTACAGCGACCGGCTGTATGCCGGCGTGGGCAGCAACGGCAAGGACCTCATCCTGCATCGCTATGGCGAGGAGCGCCCCAGGCAGCTGGCTGCCGGCCCGGGCGGGCGATGGTGGATCCGGGTGCGCAACGACCACCACATCGTGACGATCCATACCAGCACCGATGGCCAGGCCTGGACCAAGTACCCCGTTCAGATGGAAGTGTCCGGGTATCACCACAACGTGGCGGGCAAGTTCCTGGCCCTCAAGCCGGCGATCTACGCGGCCGGCGACGGGGCGGTGAAGTTCCTGGACTTTCGCTATCGCGCGCTGGACCAGGCCGGCGCGGTTACCCCGCAAGACCCGCCCGCGAACCGCTAGAATCCCTCCACTTCCTACGATTCCGCGCCATGCCCCGCAGCAAGAAAGCAGAAGAGGCCGTGCTCGGCCTGCCCAAGGGCAAGGCGGCGACCATCAACGACATTGCCCGGCTGTCCGGGGTGTCGAAGAAGACCGTCTCGCGCATCATCAACGATTCGCCGTTGGTGCGGCAGGACACCCGCGACAAGGTCCAGGCGCTGATGCGCGAGGTCGGCTATTCGCCCGATCCGCTGGCGCGTGGCCTGGCCTTTCGCCGTTCGTTCCTGATCGGCATGGTCTACGACAATCCGACCGCGCAATACATCGTGGACATGCAGTACGGCGCGCTGGACGCGCTGCGCGGATCCAGTTTCGAGTTGGTCGTGCATCCGTGCGACACACGCAGCCCGGGCTACATCGAGGGCGTTCGCCGTTTTGCGCAGCAGCAAAAGCTTCATGGCGTGATCCTGGTGCCGCGCGCTTCCGAAGACCAGGCGCTGGCCGACATGTTGGCCGAGATCGGTTGCCGCTACACGCGCATCGCTTCGGTGGCGCTGGACACCACCTCGCAGACGGTCATCACCCACGATTCGGAAGGGGCAGCGGAAGCGGCCGACTACCTGCTTTCGCTGGGGCATCGCGACATCGCGCTGGTCACCGGCCCTAGCAACTATCGATCTTCGATTGAACGCACCAGCGGTTTCGTGGGCGCGCTCCAGCGACGCGGCATCGAGCTGCCGCCGGAGCGTGTCGTGGAAGCGGGCTACACCTTCGAGTCGGGCGTGGCCGCGGCTGAAAAGCTGCTGCTCGGCAAGCAGCGTCCGACGGCGATCTTCACCGGCAACGATGAGATGGCGGCGGGTATCTACAAGGTGGCGCTGCGCGCGGGCATCAACATTCCGCGGCAGTTGTCCGTCATCGGCTACGACGACAGTTCGCTGGCCTCGCGGCTGTGGCCGCCGTTGACCTCGGTGCGCCGCCATACGCGCGACACCGGGCGTACCGCGGCGGCGATGCTGATCCAGCCGGAAGGCTCGCCTACGATGCCGACCGCCAGCGTGCGGCCACATCTGATCGTCCGGGATTCCTGCCAGCCGCCGGATTGACCGAGCCCTGGAACGCGGGCCACCGCGACGCGGCCAACTCATCTTGCACCGCGCAATGACACCGGTGGCCAAGCCGGCTAGAATCCCTTCCCGAACACATCCGCCGTGGGGCCATGACGCCCCGCCGCGCACCGGAGCCGCCATGTACGCCAAGACCGTTTACGCCACCCATCCGCAGGCCATCCAGGGCGTCAGCAATGACGAACTGCGCGACCTCTACCTGCTCGACGGCCTGTTTGCCGACAACGCGGTCACGCTGAAGTACACCCACTACGAGCGCTTCGTGATCGGCGGCGCCGCCCCGGTGGGCCAGGCCGTGTCGCTGCCCAAGCAGACCGAGCCTGCTTCGGCCGCCGGCCACCCGTTCCTGGAGCGTCGCGAGCTCGGCGTCATCAACGTGGGCGCCGGCACCGGCACCGTCACCGTGGACGGCACCGCCTACACGCTGGCACCCAAGGACGGCCTGTACGTGGCCATGGGCAGCGCCGAGGTGAGCTTCGCTTCCAACGATGCCGCCAACCCGGCCAAGTTCTACCTGGCCTCGACGCCGGCGCACGCACGCTTCGAGACCAAGCACATCTCCATCGACAACGCCGTCTCGCTGGAGCGCGGTGCGCTGGAAACCAGCAACGAGCGCACCATCTACCAGTACATCGTGCCGGCCACCTGCCCGTCATCGCAGCTGTTGCTGGGCCTGACCGTGCTCAAGCCCGGCAGCGTGTGGAACACCATGCCGCCGCACCTGCACGATCGTCGCAGCGAGGTCTATTTCTACTTCGACCTGGGCGAGAAGGACCGCGTCTACCACTTCATGGGCGAGCCCGAAGCGCAGCGCCACATCGTGATCCAGAACGACGAAGCCGTCGTGTCGCCGCCGTGGTCGATCCACATGGGCGCGGGCACCTCGAACTACGCCTTCATCTGGGCGATGGGCGGCGAGAACCTGGATTACACCGACATGCATGTGCTGGACATCTGCCAGCTCAAGTAAGCGACACCGTCATCGACCGAAGTCATCGCCGCACGCACGCTTAGAGGGGAGCACGCAATGAGCACCAACCCATTCAGCCTGGAAGGCAAAGTCGCGCTGGTCACCGGCGCCAACACCGGCCTGGGACAGGGCATCGCGCTGGCACTGGCCGCCGCCGGCGCCGACATTGCCGGCGCCGGCATCGTCCACGCCAGCGAGACCGAAGAAAAGGTCAAGGCCCTGGGTCGCCGCTTCGTCAATGTCGAAGCCAACCTGATGACCATCGAGCCGGTGCAGCGCGTGTTCGACGAGACGCTCGCCGGGCTTGGACGCGTGGATATCCTGGTCAACAACGCCGGGCTGATCCGCCGCGCCGATGCGGTGGACTTCAGCGAGAAGGACTGGGACGACGTGATGAACGTCAACATCAAGTCGGCGTTCTTCATGAGCCAGGTGGTGGGTCGCCACTTCATCGCCCATGGCGGCGGCAAGATCATCAACATCGCCTCGATGCTGTCCTTCCAGGGCGGCATCCGCGTGCCGTCCTACACGGCCAGCAAGAGCGGCATCGCCGGCATCACCCGCCTGCTCGCCAATGAGTGGGCCGGCCGCAACATCAACGTCAACGCCATCGCGCCGGGCTACATGGCCACCGACAACACCGCGCAGCTGCGTGCGGACGAAGATCGCAGCAAGGCGATCCTCGACCGCATCCCGGCCGCGCGCTGGGGCACGCCGGCCGACTTGGGCGGTGCCGCGGTGTTCCTGGCTTCCAGCGCCGCGGACTACATCAACGGCGCGATCCTGCCCGTCGATGGTGGCTGGCTGGCCCGCTGAGGTCACGACGGTATCGGTGGCCGCCACACGCGGCCGCCGACGCCTCGCCAGCCCGCACACTCGCTCGATTCCATTTGCGTGATGCGTTGCAACCCGGTACCGCCACCGGCCTTTCTCTCTCCAGCCGCGTTGCGGTGCCGGTCCCTTTCCGGCCACAGCGAGCGTCGCGATGCCCAAGTTCTGGCTTGATACTTCACCGCTGTCGGGGCGGCGGGCAGCTGCGTCGATGGCTGCGTCCGACACTGCAATGAGCACTGCCACCGCCACTGCACCTGCCACTTCAACTTCAACTTCAACTTCAACTTCAACTTCAACTTCAACCAAGCGGCTGCTCGCCCACCTTGCCACCGCCATGCTCGCCCTGTGCGCAGTGCCGGCCATCGCCAGCGACAACGCAGCCACCCAATCTGCTCGCCGCATCCTGATCGCCGGCGACTCCACCGCCGCCGAATACGGGGCCGAGCGCGCGCCGCAGGCAGGTTGGGGCCAGATGCTGCAGAGCTGGTTCGATCCGGCGCAGTGGGAGGTCCGCAACCATGCGAAGGGCGGGCGCAGCGCACGCAGCTTCATTGAAGAAGGTCGCCTCGATGCGATCGCCAGGGAATTGCGTCGCGGCGACGTGTTGCTGATCCAGTTCGGCCACAACGACGCCAAACGCGAAGACGCCACGCGCTACGACGATCCGCAACAGGCCTATCCGGCGTACCTGGCGCGCTATCTCGATCTGGCCGACCAGCGCGGCGCCACGCCGATCCTCATCACGCCCGTGGCGCGGTTGATCTACGACTTTGGCTCGCTGCTCGACACCCACGGGCTGTACACGCAGGCGGTGAAGCAGCTGGCAGCGCAACGCCACGTGGCTCTGATCGATCTCAACGCGAGCAGCAGCGATTGGATCCGCGCGCTGGGCGAGCAGGCCGCCAAACCCTACTTCCTGTTCGTGCCGGCACAGGCCAAGTCCGACGGCACCCATTTCAGTGGCGCCGGTGCCAATGCCATCGCCTGCCTGGTCGTGCGCGACTGGTTGGCGCTCGATCCGGCCCTCAAGCCACAACTCAAGCGCGACACCGATTGCGGTGCACCTGCGACCGCGGCCGCCGATCGCGCGGCGCAGATACATCCCTCACAGGTGGTGCACGAGGCCGACATCGGCAAAGCACAGCCCGGACCGCACGGCGGAGCGGGCCCCACCACTGCGTACTCCTTCTTCGCCGACCAGCCAGACCTGGGCTTCGTATTGCGCAAGCGCGTGCTGCACGCGGGTGCCGGCATCGGCCTGCACCAGCACCACAAGGACGAGATCTACTATGTGGTCAGCGGCCGTGGCCGCTATGCGCTGGACGGCAAACAGTACGAGGTGGGTCCCGGCGATGCGTTGCTCACGCGGGCCGGCAGCACGCACGCGATCCAGCAGGCGGGCGATGAGCCGCTGGTGATCCTGTTGTCGTACCTGACGGGGCAGTAACGCGGGCAGGGTGCCGAAAGCCTGCCAATGCTTCGATGCCCGGGTCGCTCAGCGCTGCAGCTGGCGCGCGAATTCCCGGAACGCGTCACGCACGGCATCCGGATTTTCGATCCAGGGAAAGTGGCCTGCATCTGGCACGGCATGCGCCATCACGTTGGGTGTGTTGTAGCTCGGATCGCGCCAGCCACGTTGGCTGACGATGCGATCCTGGCTGCCCCACAACCGCAGCACCGGAATGTCGCTGGGCCACCATTGCGCCTCATAGCGATGGTCGAAGTTCCGGTCGGACCATTCGATCGCTTCGAGGTTGTACGGCATCCGCGACAACATCGCACGGCCGGTGTCCAGGCTGGCCGCGCAGAAATTCCATTCCGCAGAAGCGACCACCAGGGTCGTCAGATTGGCCAAGCTCGGGTCTGCCCCGTAAGCGGCCATCGCCGCCTCGAAGGCGGGCAAGGGATCGGCTTGCGTCATCGCCACGTACTCGGCGTGCCAAGTGCAGTTGGGCGCGGTGTCCAGCAACGCAAGGCCGACGATGTGCTCGCGCACCTGGGGCGTGGCCAGCAGATACATCCCGCCGGTCGAATGGCCGGCATAGACGGCGTTGGGCATTGCCTGGGCGGCTTCGATCAATACCTGCGGCCAAGCGGCGAACGGTTCGGTACCGGCGGGCGCGGGGTTGTCGGCATCACCGGGCAGATCCACCAGCCAGATCGAACCCGGGACCTCCATGCAGTCGGCCAACTCCTGCAGGCTTTCCGAGCCGATGCCCGGGCCACCGGGCAGCAGCAGCCAGTTCAGTTCGTCGTCGTTGCCGGAATGAAGGCGCAACCGAACGCCGGAGGGAGTGAGCAAGGTGGTCATCGTGGCCGGTCACGCGGCGGGGAGGCCATCGTAGACCACGGCCACTCGGCCAAGTTCCACTGGAACGTCGGGAAAGGGGGCCGAACAGCCGTTGGGTGCTATCACGGGCCGGCCAACCGATGGCAAAGAAGGCACCAGGGCAGGCGTCGGACGCCGCATCGCAGTAACTGCGGATCCTCCATGGCCGACCCCGCCTGCATCCCACGTTGTGACCACACGCTCTGCCTTGACGTTGATTGCGGTCCACACCCCACAACCCACAACAACGACCACCCTCTCCCCACCCACACCACGACACGAGGCATCCCCATGCGTTACCGCATCTTCGGCCGTACCGGCCTGCGCGTTTCGGCACTTTCCTTGGGCACGGGCAACTTCGGCACCGGGTGGGGCTATGGCGCGCAGCGCGACGACGCCAAGGCCGTCTATGACGCCTATCGCAGCGCCGGCGGCAACTTCATCGACACCGCCGATGCCTACCAATTCGGCCAGGCCGAAAGCCTGCTCGGCGACTTCATCGCCAGCGACCGCGATGACATTGTGCTGGCCACCAAGTTTTCGCTCGGCGCCGCCCCGGGTGTCGGCCTGCTCGGCACCGGAAACAGTCGCAAGGCCATGCGGCAGTCGGTGGAGGCCAGCCTGAAGCGACTCAAGACCGATCGCATCGATCTGCTATGGGTGCACATGCCTGACGGTGTGACACCGATCGACGAGATCGCGCGCGGGTTGGATGAACTGGTGCGCGCAGGCATCGTGCTCTACACCGGCCTGTCGGACTTTCCGGCGTGGCGCGCGGCGGCCGCCGCCACCCTCGGCGAGGCGCGAGGCTGGGCCCCGATCTCTGCATTGCAGCTGGAATACAGCCTGGTGGAGCGGACCGTCGAGCGCGAATTGCTGCCGATGGCGGCCGCCTTCGGGCTCGGCACCGTAGGTTGGTCCCCGTTGGGCGGCGGACTGCTCACCGGCAAGTACCGTAAAGGGGAAACCGGCCGCAAACAGGGGCTGGGCGCCGTGATCCACGATGAGAGCGATGCCACCAAGACCGCGACGGTGGACGCCGTGTTGGCCATCGCCGAAGAACTGGCGGTCAGCCCCGGCCAGGTCGCCATCGCCTGGGTGCTGGGCAAGGGCGTCCTGCCGATCCTGGGCCCGCGCACGCCAGAGCAGTTGGCCGATAACCTGGCCGCCGTGGACGTGGCGCTGAGCGCAGCACAAATCGCACGCCTGGATGCCGCCAGCGCCATTGCGCTGGGCTTTCCGCACGAGGTGGTCGCCAACAGTCGCGATGCGCTGACCGGTGGCAAGGCCGACCTGATCGATTGGCCCCACGTGCCGATTCGCTGAAGCCACGGCGCGCGGCCATCAGCGTGCTGTCGGAGCAAGGAGGACTGCGGGCCGCCCGGGTGCACGGCGCGCCCGCCAACACCTCACAGCAACGCTAGCGGAATGTCCTTGCCGTGCGCTTCCAGATAGTCGAACCGCACGGCACGACAGTAGGGACCATCCATGACGAATCGCCGGCACACCGAAGGCCGGCTGTCGTAGATCCCGCAATTCATGCGGCTCGCATCCAGCGCCTTGCACCAACCTTCCTCGTCGCGCGCCATCACGTCCAACCCGGAGGGCTGTCGCTCGATGAGGTGCGGGGCGATGTTGTCCTCCACCTGCAGCACCACCGTCAGGCGACAGCAGACCGCGTCGCAACGCTCGCAATGTGCGGTTTCGTCGAGAGTGGCAGTGTCGTTCATGGCAGGCGGCATCGGAGGGGTCGCCGATGGTTCGGAGGGCATCCTCGGCTGGACGCGCAATGAGTTTGGTTGGGCACGGTCTGTGTAACGAAAAAGCCGAAGGTCATGAGGCGCCGGATGGCAGGCGAGACAGGTCGGCGTGAACGGATGCGAGGCGAAGGGCCGGGAGGCCTTGCGGAACGCGCGAAGCGAGCGCTGGGCGTTGCTGGCGCCGATGATACACCCCGTGCCTGAACCCAGTGGCCCGTATTCAGAGCGTTGCACGCCCTGCGGCGATCACGGTATCGATGCTGCGTCACGGCTTCTCCGGCGCGACAACGTCCCGCCACGACGCGCGCATGCCGGTGAGGAACGCGTCTGTCACCACAGCCATGTCGGTCACGCGCGCGTGCGACGTCCCTCTAGACCGCCACGGCGGCCAGGTATCGGTCGAACGAAGCATCCACCGCCGCCCGCCCGCCGCCGATGATGTTGCGGCCACGCGCGTAACCGAACACATCGTCAAACGCATAGCCGTCCAACTGGGTGCGCATGCCATGGACATAGGCCGGACGCAGCGGGATAGCATTCGGATAGCTGTACATGAAGCTGACATGGCGCCGATCGGAAGCCACCTGCAACGCATCGCCGGGCAGTAGCGCTCCACCACCGCGCGCGCCTTCGCGCCAGAACAGCGCGGTGCTGCCGGGGAAATGACCAGCGCAATTGAGCAAGGTGAGCGAGTCGGACAACACGTTGCGCGCGCCCGACCAAAACTCGATGCGCGATGACCGGCGCCGTACCCAATCGCGATCGGCTGCATGCAGCAGGATCGGCACATCGCCCAGCGCCTCGCTCCATTCCAGCATTGCGCTGTAGAAGTGCGGATGTGAAATGGCGATGGCCTGCACGCCGCCGCGGGCACGCAGGGCGGCTACCGCCGCGTCATCGACCATGCTCAAGGCTTCCCACAGCAGGTTGCCGTGGGGCGTGGGCACGAAGACGGCGCGCTGGCCAATCGCGAAGGCCGGCGCCAGGTCCAGGCCAAGCACGCCGTCATCGTCAGCCCATCTCACCTGATGGGCCGCGCCCAGCTCCGCACGGGTCGTCCAGGCCTGCCCGTTCCAGCCCACGTACTGTCGCTCGTCGGTGCACACCGCGCACTGCGCGAGCGGGGCGGCGGTGTCGGCGTACTGGGTGCCGCAGGTGACGCAGATGAAGCAGGCCATGGCGGTGCCCCGGGGTTGACTGTCCAGCATCCTGCGCCAGACTTGGCCCCATGAAACGTCCACTTCCCAACAAGGCCAGGGAGCCAGTTTTCGCCGTGGCGCTGGATCTGCCCGGCGCGGGCGAGGGCTCGCTGACCGAGGCCCTCCATCGACAGCTGCGCGCGGCCATCATCGATGGACGGCTCGCGGCGGGCAGCGCGTTGCCGTCGTCGCGGCGCGCCGCCGATTCATTGGGCCTGGCGCGCAACACCGTGGTAGCCGCGTTCGACCTGTTGGTGGCCGAAGGCTATGTCTTGCCGCGTCGCGGGGCGCGTGCGCTGGTGGCCGATATCGCAGGGCGCCGTTCGTTTGCGCAGTCCAACCCAGGCGCGACCCGGGTGCGGCCGGAGCTCATCGCGCCGGCCTGGCGCACGCTGCCGCCCTTGCAGGCGGGCGGCACGTCGTTGCCGGCGCGCAGCTTTCGGCTGGGCGTGCCCGAGCACCGGTATTTTCCACACGCCACGTGGCGCCGATTGATGGCAAGGGCCTGGCGCGACTGGTCGAAGCAGCCGTTCGGCTATCCGCCCATCGACGGGATGCCGACCCTGCGCGAAGCGATCGCCGAGCACGTGGCCTTCGCACGCGCGGTCGCCTGCCGCGGCGACGATGTAGTCGTGACCTCGGGCGCGCAAGAGGCCTTCGACCTGTTGGCGCGCCTGCTGGTGAACCCCGGCGTGACCCGCGTGGCCGTCGAGGAGCCAGGCTATCCGCCATTGCGCCAGGCCTTCGCCGCCGCGGGCGCGCAACTGGTGCCGGTGCCCGTGGATGAAGACGGGCTGTGCGTTGAGTGCCTGCCCGACGACGTGCGGGTGATCTGCGTCACGCCTTCGCACCAGTCGCCCACCGGCGTGGCCTTGTCCATGGCCAGGCGCACGGCGCTGCTGGCGCATGCCCGCGTCCACGATGCGGTGGTCATCGAGGACGACTACGACGGCGAGTTCCGTTATGGCAGCCGCCCACTGGATGCTTTGCAAACCCTGGACCGCGATGCACGCGTGTTCTACGTCGGCACTTTTTCCAAAAGCCTGTTCCCCGCCGTGGATACGGGCTTCGTGGTCACGCCGGGCTGGGCACGCGAATCGCTGCTGGCGGTCAAGCGAGTGGGCCACTCGCATGCGCCGGCGCCGTTGCAGGAAGCATTGGCGGCGTTTATCCGTGAAGGTCACCTGGCCCGCCACGTCCGGCGCATGACGCCGGTGTACGCCGAGCGCCGGCAGGCGCTGCTGGAGGGCGTGCAACAGGACCTGTCGCCCTGGCTGGTGGCGATCCCGTCCATCGCCGGCCTGCACCTGGCCGCGCGCATCCTGCCCGGCGTCGATTCCCGGCGCCTGGTCGATGCGTTGCATCGCCAGGTGCCGGGCGCGCGATCAGTGGCCGAGTATTCGATGCAGCCCGATGCCGTGCCCAGGGTGGTATTCGGCTATGGGGTGATGGAGACCGAGCAGATCCGCCCGGCGTTGGCACGATTGGCCGACACGCTTTCACGCTAGGCTGCTGACCACCAAACAAGTCGATTGAAGGGATCAACAGCATGCGGATCGAGTGGCTATTGCTGGCGTTGCTCGCGTGCGGCGACGCTGCGGCGACCTCGGTCGTTCCGCGACCACTGGAACAGTTGGTCGCCGACGCTGAAGTCGTCATCGTGGCCACGGTGGCCTCGGTGGAGATGGTGGATGGTCGCGGCAAGGCCGTGACCGATCCGCAGGCGCGCACCGGCCCGGGGCTGGAAAACCGCATCAGCCTGGTGCTGCACGTGGACGAAATACTGCAAGGCCACGTGGCCGACGCGGGTGCGCCGGTACGCGTGCCGCTATGGCCGATGTGGCATTACTCGCTGGGCTCGATTCGCGAATCCGCGGAAGGGTCGCACGGCCTCTTCCTGCTGCGCGCGGACTTCTCGCCGGTGTATCCAGCCGACTTCCAACAGTCGCTCGATGAGCAGCCGCGCATCGAGGCACTACTGGCGACGCGCACCCACCCTGCGCTGGCGTGCACCGCCGATCGCCTGCGTGGTTGGGCGCGGCCCGAGGGCATCCAGGCGCGCTGGCCGATAGTTGCGGCGTTGCCGCCCACGCTGCAGGGCGAACGCGGGCTGCTGTTGGCCAACGAGGGCCATGTCGCCGACGGGTATCGCTATCGGCTGCTGCTGGACCGGCTCGCGGAACGGGCCTACGTAGTGCAGACCGGTGGCTTCGCTGGGCGCACCACGTTCTTTGGCCCCCTGCCCATCGCGGCGTGTCCGCCAGCAAGCTCGACCACGACCACGACCACGATCTCGCCGCGGCCACGTTGATGGCATAGCGCGGGCAGCGACGATCGGCCTGCGACGACGGAACTGGCTCCCTGCATTCACTTTCAACTGGTCCCGTGCCCGCGGCTCTCGTCCTCTATGGTCTGCGCCAGTCCTTTGCGAGCGGCCACCATGATCAATGCACGCCATGCCGTATCCCCGGCACCAGACGACGGGGGGTGGATCCCCGAAGGTGCGGGCAAGTGGTCGCGGCCGCTGCGGTTCCTCAAGGACCAGCGCGGTTGGGTCGAGCTGATGCGGCTGGATCCGGGAACGCGGCTGGGCCTGCATCGCCACACCGGCGAAGTGCACGCCTACAACCTGCAGGGCCAACGCCGGCTGTGCACGGGGGAAGTCGTGGAAGCCGGCGACTACGTCCATGAATCGGACGGCAATGTCGATTGGTGGGAGGCCACCGGCACGCAGCCGTTGATCCTGTTCGTAGTGGTGATGGGCACGGTCGAATATCTCGGACCCCAGGGCGAGGTCATCGCCCGGATCACCACTGCCGATCGCATCGCCGACTACTTGCGCCACTGCGCCGCCAACGGCGTTGCGGCCACCATCCAGGTCGAGCGCTGATCGCGCTGGCCTCAACCCAGGGAACGCCATGAGCCTGACATCCAAGTTCGGTTTCGTCGTCGAGTACGTCCGCGACATCGACGCCTCTGTCCGCTTCTATACCGACGTGCTGGGCCTGCAGGTCCAACGCCAGCACCCCAGCTTCGTGCAGTTCGACACCTTCGCCCTTGCCAGCGATGAACCCATGGGCGGCGGAGAGCGGGTCGAGCTCTACTGGCTGGTCGATGACATCGAAGCGGCCCAGCGCGAGATCGCCGCGCTGACCGCGATCACGATGCCACTCAAGCCACTACCCTTTGGCCGTGTGTTCGGCATCCGCGATCCCGAGGGCCACGAGCGGTATGTACTCGAGTTGGCGCGACATCGTCCCAGCACAGCGGTGTAACGGACGGCCGGCCGACCGCGCCCAAGCCGGCGCGCATGCGCCCGCAGGTCAGGGGCGCCAGTTCGCGTTGCGTTCCCAGAACGCGACACTGCGGCGATACGCTTCGCGGTCCAGGGGCACGCCGGAGCCTCCCTCTTCCACGCCTAGCGCGTTGCGCATCATCGTGATCGGCGCCATGGGGATCTCTTCCGGCTCGGCCGTGTACAGGCAGCCAACGACGCCCCAGTCGGCGGTGATCGGCGCTTCCTCCTTTTCCAGCTGCTCGCGGCTGTAAAGGATCACCACCAGGTAATTGGCGACCGGCACTTGCACGCCTTCGAACCAGCGCACCAGCACCGGCAATTCATCGCGCGAACGTGCCTCGTAGGCGGAGCGCAGCAGGTGCTGGTTGCCCGGGTCTACCGGCAGGGTCAGGCAGCGCGTGGACGTCCAGTTGCGATGCACGTGCAGCTTGCAGAACGGCGCGTAGCCGTCCAGCACGCGAAACGGCGCCTGCTCGTTGAGGTGGCTTTCGAAGGCCTCCGGCGTGCAGTCCTGGATGGTGTTGCCACGCGGTTGCCGTGGAAACAGCCGGGTGCGGGCGAAAGGGGTCAGCACGATCGACATGGCAGGTGCGGCATCGGGCGGGTCGCCACTGTAACCGAGACCTGCCGCCACCCTGGTGGTGTGGGTTCCAGCCATGCGCCCGCCACCGGCGGGTACACCGCAGCCGCCGGCCTGGCGTCACCCGCGCGCCATGCGCGCTGCACGGTGCCGTGAACATCGGGCGCTACGGTTTCGCCGGGGCCTAACGTCCCAGTCAGAAAGATGGCCGGGTGACGACGTCCCCCTCCGCTCCCTCCCGCTCACGCGTACGCATCGGTACCGCTGGCTGGTCCATCGCCGGCAAGCACGCGCACCTGTTCGGCGAGGGCGAGACGCTGTTGGCCCGCTACGCCACGCGCCTGTCCGTGGTGGAGATCAATTCTTCGTTCTATCGCCCGCACCAGCGCAAGACCTATGAGCGATGGGCGGCCAGCGTACCGGCGGATTTCCGCTTCTCGACCAAGTTGCCGCAGACGATCTCGCATGAGCTGGCGCTGCGCGCCGCGGCCGCGCCGTTGGATCGCTTCCTGGAGGAAGTGCAGGGACTGGGGCGAAAACTGGGCGGCCTGTTGCTGCAGCTGCCGCCCAGCCTGGCCTTCGATGCGCGCACGGTGTCGACCTTCCTGCGCATGTTGCGACGGCGCACCGATCTGCCGCTGGTATGCGAACCACGGCATGCCAGCTGGTTCACCGCCAAGGCCAGCGACCTGCTGGCGGAACACGCCGTGGCCCGCGCCGCCGCCGATCCGGCGCGCGTGCCCGAGGCGGCCCTGCCCGGTGCTGCGCCGCATTGGCGCTACTGGCGCTGGCACGGATCTCCGCGCATCTACTACAGCGATTACCCGCACGACGCCTTGCAGGCCTTGGCCGCGGAGGTGGCGCAAGCGCGGCGGGGCGGCGGCCAGCGCTGGGTCATCTTCGACAATACCGCGCACGGTTTCGCCACGCCCAACGCCTTGGACCTGCAGGCATTGCTCGCTGCCTCGCGCAAGCCTCCCGGCGCGCGAGCACCTTCGGCCGACTCCGCCAAGCGCGCTCAGGCCAGGCAGCGCAACAGATAGGGCGCGGTACGGCTGCCGTCGGCGCGCGCGACCTCTGCAGGGCGGCCTTCGGCCACCACTTGACCGCCTTGCTCGCCCGCGCCCGGGCCGATATCGATGACCCAATCGCTGTCGGCGACCACGCGCATCTCGTGCTCCACGACCACCACCGTGTTGCCCGCCTCCACCAGGCCGTGCAGCTGCACCATCAACCGATCCACGTCCAGCGGATGCAAGCCGGTGGTGGGCTCGTCCAGCACATATAGCGTGTCGCCGCGCTGCCCGCGTTGCAGTTCGGTAGCCAGCTTGATGCGCTGTGCCTCGCCGCCAGACAGCTCGGTGGCTGGTTGGCCCAGGCGCAGATATCCCAATCCGATGTCGCGCAGCAGCGTGAGCGGACGGGTGATGGCGTCCTCGTCGATGAACGACGCCAAGGCCTGCTCGACCGTCATCGCCAATACGTCGGCGATGTGGTGGCCGCGCCAGCGCACCTCCAGCGTGCTGGCGTCGTAACGGCTGCCGTGGCAGGTCGGGCAAGGCGCGTAGACGCTGGGCATGAACAACAGCTCGACGCTGACGAAGCCCTCGCCTTCGCAGGTGGCACAGCGACCTTGCGCAGTGTTGAACGAAAAGCGGCTCGCACCGTATCGCCGCTTCCTGGCCGCCGGCGTGGCGGCGAACAACTTGCGCACGTGGTCGAACAGACCGGTATAGGTCGCCAGGTTGGAGCGTGGCGTGCGTCCGATGGGCTTCTGGTCGACGTTGACCAGCCGGCGGATCGGCTCGGCACCGGATAGGCGTCCGCGGGTGCGGGCCAGCGGCCCGGGCAATGGCATCGCGTCGATCTGTTCGCCGCCAGCCTCCTCACCGGGCGGCTCGTGCCCCAGCCGCGCGCTGACCAGTTCCACCAGTGCCTGGCTGACCAGGCTCGACTTGCCCGAGCCGGACACACCTGTCACCGCGGTGAAGGCGGCCAGTGGCACGCGAACGTTCAGGCCGTGCAGATTGTTGCGCTCGATGTTCGACAACGACAGCCAGTCTTCCAGGGCACGTCGGGGCCGCGGCGCGCGGGTGTGCCGGGCAAACAGGTAAGGCGCGGTGCGCGACTGGTCCACTGCCTCCAGCCCCGCTGGGGGGCCGCTGTACAACACGCGCCCCCCGTGCTGACCGGCGCCGGGTCCTACGTCCACCAGCCAGTCGGCACGGCGCATGGTGTCCAGGTCGTGCTCGACCACGAACAGCGTATTGCCCCCCGCCTTGAGCTCGGCCAATGCGTCGTGCAATGCCTCGGCATCGGCCGGATGCAGGCCTGCCGAGGGCTCGTCGAGCACATACACCACGCCAAACAGGTTCGAGCGAACCTGCGTGGCCAATCGCAACCGTTGCAGTTCGCCCGGCGACAGCGTGGGCGTGGCACGATCCATGGCCAGGTACCCCAGGCCCAATGCCTGCAGCGGGCGAATGCGTTCCAGCAAGTCGTGGGCGATGCGTTGCGCGGCCAGGCGCTTCTCCTCGGACAGATCCGGCGTGCGCCGCACATCCGGGCTGCCCGCGTGCGAGGAACCACCGGCCGCCTGCCGGCGCACCAGGTCACGGCGACCGGCGGCCTTGCTGCGAACCGACTTGGCCACCGGTGCATCAAAACGCCCTTGCGAAGCCGGCTCGAGCACCCCGGCAATCCGTTGCAAGGGCAGTTGCGACAACGTGCCGATATCCAAACCGGCGAAGGTCACCGACAAGGCCTCGCGCTTCAATCGGCGGCCCTTGCACACCGGGCAGGCGGCCCCGCTCATGAAGCGCGCCACGCGCTTTTTCATCAGCGCGCTCTGGGTGGTGGCAAAGGTGTGCAGCACGTAGCGGCGCGCCCCGGTGAAGGTGCCCATGTAGCTGGGCTCTTCCTTGCGCCGCACTGCCGCGCGGGTTTCGGCCGGAGTGAAGCCCGCATACACCGGCGCGCTGGGTTGCTCTTCGGTATAGAGGATCCAGTCGCGGTCCTTCTTGGGCAGCTCGCGCCAGGGCCGGTCCACGTCATAGCCCAGCGTCACCAGGATGTCGCGCAGGTTCTGGCCATGCCAGGCAGGCGGCCAGGAGGCGATGGCCCGCTCGCGGATGCTCAGTGACGGATCCGGCACCATCGACCGCTCCGTGACCTCATAGACATGCCCCAATCCATGGCAGTTGGGGCACGCACCCTGGGGCGTGTTCGGCGAGAAATCCTCGGCGTACAGCATGGGCTGGTTGCGTGGATACGTACCGGCCCGCGAGTACAGCATCCGCAACAGGCTCGACAGCGTGGTCACGCTGCCCACGGTCGAGCGCACGTTCGGGGTGCCGCGCGCTTGTTGCAGGGCCACGGCGGGCGGCAAGCCCTCGATCGAGTCGACGTCGGGCACGCCGACCTGGTCGATCAGCCTTCGCGCATACGGTGAGAGTGATTCCAGATAGCGGCGCTGCGCCTCGGCATACAACGTGCCGAACGCCAGCGACGACTTGCCCGATCCGGAGATGCCGCTGAAGACCACCAGCGCGTCGCGCGGGATGTCGACATCAACGTCCTTGAGATTGTGTTCGCGCGCACCGCGCACCCGCACGAAGCCTTCGTGCCGTGGCGGAGCAGCAGGATGTGGGAGTTTCTTGCGGGCGGCCATGGCGGTTCGTACGAAGAACGGGCGCGACCGGCACCGTAACAGCGGCCGCGCGAACGACAGCGTGAGGAAATCCATCGCACCGGCACCGACGTGCACGCGAAGTGATACCGCGCGCGCCGGCCTTCGCCAGCCGGTAACCAAGCGCCACGGCACACTCCACGGCATGCCCGAAGGCCCTTCGATTGTCATCCTGCGTGAAGCGGCAGCCAAGTTCCGCGGCAAGACCGTGCGCGAGGCGTCAGGCAACAGCAGCCTGGACCTGTCGCGTATGCAGGGTCGGCGCGTGCTGGCCGTGCGCAGCTGGGGCAAGCATTTCCTGCTGGCGTTCCGCGGCTTCGGATTGCGCGTGCACATGCTGATGTTCGGCAGCTACACCATCGATGAGCGTAAGCCGGACAAGCCGCCGCGCATGTCGCTGCGTTTCGACAACGGCGAGTTGAACTTCTACGCGTCTTCGCTCAAGTATGTCGAAGGCGAACTGGATGACAGCTACGACTGGCGCACCGATGTGCTAAGCGACCACTGGGATCCGAAACTGGCGCGACGCCGCCTCAAGGCAAAGCCCGACGTCTTGGTGACCGACGCGCTGCTGGACCAAAACGTGTTCGCAGGCGTGGGCAACATCATCAAGAACGAAGTGCTGTTCCGCATCCACGTGCAGCCTGAAAGCCGCGTCGGCGACCTGCCGCCGCGCAAGCTCACTGCGATGATCACCGAAGCCCGCCAGTACAGCTTCGACTTCCTGGCGTGGAAGAAACAGTTCGTGCTGCGCCAGCACTGGCTGGTGCATACCAAACGCACCTGTCCCGAATGCGGGGGCCCGATCACCAAGGCCTACCTCGGCACGACCCATCGGCGCACCTTCTACTGTCCCAACTGCCAGGTCCGCTACTGACCGGTCGCCCGTATCCACTGTGCCCCGGGCAGGGCTGCCGCCACCAGGCACAGGGAAAACCGATGGCACGCGATCCAACGCTGTATCCGAATGACGACAGTGGCGATGTGCCGTGGCAGATCGCCAGGGGCGGCGAAGGGTTGTACGAGTCGCGCCGGTCCGTTGAGGCGTGCAGACGAAGCCGGGAAGCAAGCCCCGGCCCTTACACGTCGCCGTCGCGCGACCAGCCCTCGCCATTGCCCCGCTGCAGCACCCGATCACTGTCCAGCACCGAGCCGGCCGCACGGTGCGGTGTTTCGCGCAGCGTGGCATAGATCGGCGTGAAGTCAGGCGCGGTGGCCTGGATCAACTGCTCGAAACTGTCGATCACGAAATAGGTCTTCTGGAAGGTGTCGATGCGATAGCGCGTCTGCATGATCCGCGGCAGATCGAAGCCGATGCGGTTGGGCGCCTGCGACTCCAGCGAGTGCAACGACTCGCCTTTCGAAGAGACGATGCCCGCGCCGTAGATGCGCAGGCCCTTCGGCGTGTCGATCAGCCCGAACTCCACCGTGTACCAGTACAGGCGCGTCAGGTTCTGCAGGGCTTCCGGACCGATGCCGTGCGCCTTCACGCCACCGCGGCCGTAGGCCTGCATGTAGTCGGCAAACAACGGATTCATCAGCAGCGGCACGTGACCGAACAAATCGTGGAACAGATCGGGCTCGGCGATGTAGTCGATCTGGTCGGGCCGGCGGATCCACCAGGTCACCGGAAACCGGCGGTTGGCCAGGTGATCGAAGAAATCCAGCTCCGGCAGCAAGCCTTCCACGCCGACCAACGTCCAGCCGGTCGCCGCGCCCAGCACCTCGTTGAGCTGGTCGAAGCGGGGGATCTGGTGGTCGCCCATGCCCATCTCGTCCTGCGCTTGCAGGAACTCATCGCAGGCGCGGCCTTCCAGCAGCTCGCGCTGGCGACGGTACAAAGTGCCCCACGTCGCATGATCGTCGGCGCTGTAGCCCTCCCACGGTTGCTCGACCACGGCGGTGGTATAGACCGGGACGTGGCCCTTGTCGGTTTGCAGGTGTTCGACGCGGCGTGCGGCAGCAGGCGTGGACATGGACATGCAAGCGGACCCGCCAGGAGTGAGAAGAATCCATCGTAGCGATGACGGCACGCAACAGGATTGCTTAGTTGCGTGGAACCGGCAGCATGGCGCAATCTTGTTGCGTCAAACTCTGCTGCAGAGCAACAAATGGCCGAACCGTTCCCCCTCGACCGCACGGATCTGCGTCTGCTGGCCCTGCTGCAAAGCGAGGGCCGCCTTCCCAATTCCGAACTTGCCGCCCGAGTGAACCTGTCCGCCTCGGCCTGCCTGCGCCGGGTGCAGCGGCTGGAAGCAGGCGGGGTCATCGCCGGTTACGGCGCCAGGCTCGACCCGCTCGCCTTGGGCATGGGCCTGCAGGCCTTCGTGCGGGTGCAATTGCAAAAGCACGACCAGGACAGCGTCGCCCACTTCGCCCAAAGCGTGCAGGACTGGGACGAGGTGGTGACCTGCCATGCCCTTACCGGCGACATGGACTACCTGCTGCACGTGGTGGTGCGCGACCTGGAGCATTTCTCGCACTTCCTGCTGGATCGGCTGCTCAATGCCAGTGGCGTGGGCGACGTCAATTCCAGTTTCGTGTTGCGCACGGTCAAGGAGCGGCACGGCCTGCCGCTGCGCTGATCCGGGCAGGGCGCCTTGCCCTGCAGTTGCGAATCATTTACATTTGCGCGCCGCTGATGCCTGCGGGCGTCATGCCAGCCCCTCCGGCCAGCCATTCCACTCCTGCCGGAAGCTGGTCGAGCGCGCCTTCGTTGCGCCTTCGTTTTTTGTCGCGCTGCGGCCTTCCGGATCGTCCTTCCCCCTGATCCGAGGCTGTCGCATGTCCATTGCCTTCACCGTTCCGTCGCCGTCGCGACGTCCGCTCGCGCTCGCGTTGGGTGCCATCCTGGCTCTCGGCGTCGTCCAGGCTCACGCCGCCGAGCCGGCCGAGTCCGCCGCCGGCGCCGACGCCGATGCCAAGACGCTCGACCGCGTCACCGTCAGCGGCGAGCGCTTGCAGCGTGATCGCTCCACCACCACCCGCCTGCCCATCACCGTGCGGCAGACCCCGCAGTCGATCAGCGTGGTGGACGCGCAGCAGTTGCAGGAGCAGTCGCTGTTCGACATCGACGAGGTGATGCGCAATATCCCCGGCGTCAACGTGTCGTTCTACGACACGCAACGGCCGCTGTACTACGCACGTGGCTTCCAGATCACCGACTTCCAGGTCGATGGCCTGCCCACCTACAGCGGCAACACCAACCAGGAATACGACACCGCCTTCTATGACCGCATCGAAGTGATCCGCGGCGCCAATGGCCTGCTCAGCGGTACCGGCGTGCCCTCGGCCACGGTCAACCTGTTCCGCAAGCGGCCCGGCAAGGAGTTCGACGCATCGTTTGCGGTCAGCGCCGGCAGCTGGGATTACCGGCGCATGCAGGCCGATGTCAACGCACCGCTGACCCACGACGGCCGCTTTCGCGCACGTGCCGTCGCGGCCTACGAAGACCGCGACTACTACTACGACCGCTATCACGAGCAGAAGTCCGCCGCGATGGCGGTGCTGGAAGGCGACCTGACCGAGTCCACTACGCTGACCGTCGGCTACCAGATGCAGGACAACAAGCCGGTCGGTTCAACCTGGGGCACGGTGCCGTTCTTCTTCAGCGACGGCAGCGAAGCGGATCTGTCGCGCGCCACCAACCTGGCGCCGAACTGGACCCGCTGGCAGCGCGAAACGCGCACCGCCTACGTGCAGCTTGAACAGCAATTCGGAGACCACTGGAACCTCAAGGTCAACTACGCCCGCACCGAAGGCGATGTCACCAGCGTGCGCGTCTATGGCTCCGGTTTCCCGGACCGCCAGGACGGCAGCGGGGTTTACCTGCAGACCGGTGTCGGCCAGAGCCGCGACACGCGCGACGCGGTCGATGCCTACCTGGGCGGAAAATTCTTCCTGTTCGGTCGCGAGCACGATGCGGTGATCGGCGCCAGCTGGCAGGACCTGGAGACGATCACCCCGACCCTGGCCACGCAGTACCCCGCCGATTGGGATACCTGCGAGTTCGGGCGCTGCTACTGGGTACCCAATCTGTACGACTGGAACGGCGTCATCTCCGTGCCGACCTTCAGTCGTACCGGTGCGTGGCGCCAGGCACGTACCACCCAGAGCGGCCTCTATGCCTCCACGCGGCTGCGCCTGGCCGAACCACTGGCGCTGATCGCCGGCGCCCGCCTGAGTCGCTGGAGCACGCGCACGCATGGCTTCAACGCCGCCGGCAACTTCACCGGCACGACCGGGGTGTACAAGGTCGACGATGAGCTGACCCCGTACCTGGGCCTGATGTACGACATCGTGCCGGACGTGTCGGTCTATGCCAGCTATACCGAGATATTCAACCCGCAGAACTACAAGGACAAGAACGACAACCTGCTCGATCCGGTGCAGGGCAGCAATCGCGAGATCGGCCTGAAGGCCGCGTTCCTGGACGGGCGCATCACCACCAATGCGGCGGTGTTCGAAGCGCGCCAGGACAATTACGCCATGCTCGACGCCAGCGTGCCGCAGGGCTCGCTGCCGGACGGCAGCTCGGCCTACCTCGGCGTGGATGGCACCAAGAGCCGCGGCTGGGAAGCGGAGGTGGGCGCCGAAGTGCTGCCCGGCTGGCGCATCAACGCGGCCTACACCCGTGCCAAGGTCACCCGCGCGTCCACCGATCTGATCTACGCCAACCTGCCGTTGCACACGGTGCAGTTCTCCACGCAGTGGAACTTGCCCGGCGCCTGGGAGCGCCTGAGCCTGGGGGCGAATGTGATGTGGCAGAGCGAGGTGGAGGGCTTCAACATCGAAAACCCGGTCCATGGCCTGGTCACGGTCAAGCAGGATGCCTATGCGCTGGTGAGCTTCAACGCCAACTACCGCATCACCGACCAGTGGACCGCCACGTTGGCCGTGCGCAACGCCTTCGATGAAACCTACTGGGCCAACCTGGACTACAACAACTACGGCGAGCCGCGCTTCGTGGCCTTCACCCTGCGCTGGAAGTATTGAGCCTCAGCGCGCACGAAGTAGCTTCGTGCGCGCAGTGGAAGGCAGGCAGCCGGGCGGCGCCCTCGGCGGGGGTCATTTCGCGGGCGCGCACTCACCTTCATTGCCGCGCATCCTGTCCCAGCGCGAACGTTTGTCCAGGCAAGCCTGGCGGGCCTTCTCGGCGGCCTGCGCGGCTTCGCGGCCCGCCGTGGCGGCGGCGTTGGCCCGCTGCTGTTGCATCTGCGCGATCTTCGCGCGGATCTGCGGCATGGCCGCCATCGCGGCGCGCTCGCCTTCCAGGATTACCGCATTGCGCTGATTGAAATCAGCCGCGCCGATGTCACTGACCTTGGGGCGGATGACGATGTCGGCACGCTTGAGTTCGGCCTCGCCCAGTCGTTGGCCCATGATGGCGATCGACTGGTTGACGGTGCCCAGCAGGTCGCCGGGGTTCTTGCCGCTGGCCTTGGACGAGATGTCCACGGCCACCACGAATTCGGCGCCGAGCTGGCGGGCGGCATCCACGGGTACCGGGCTGACCACGCCCCCATCGACATAGTGGTACTGGCCGATGGCGACCGGCTCGAACACGCCCGGAATGCTGCTGGAGGCGCGCACGGCCTGGCCGGCATTGCCGCGCACAAACACGGTGCGCTCGCCGTCTTCCAGGCGCGTGGCCACGGCGGCGAACGGCTTGGACAGCCGCTCGATCGGCCGGTTGCCCAATTGTTCGTTGACGTAGTCCTGCAGTTTCTGCCCCTGCAGCAGGCCGCCGGAGAACAGGCGCATGTCGCGGATGCTGGTCTGGTCGAGGGCGACGGCCTTTTCCTGCATCTGGAAGCCGTCCATGCCGGCCGCATACAGGGCGCCGACCACGCTGCCGGCACTGGTGCCCGATACCACCACCGGTGCGAAGCCGTTGGCCTCCAGCATCTTGATCACGCCGATGTGGGCGAAGCCCTTGGCCGCGCCCCCGCCCAGCGCCACGCCGATCCGCACAGGCCGGGTCTGCGGCGAGGTGGAAGGCGGCGTCGACACCACCTCCGCCGGCGGCGCGGGTCGGGTATTGCCGCCACAAGCGGCCAACAGGGTAAGCACAGCGAAGGCAGGCAGCAGGCGCAGCGATTTCATCGTGTTCAACGGGGTGGGGAAGCGCGGCAGCATAGCCGCAGGACCGCCACGGTGGCGGGGGTGGGCCCAAAAAAGCCTCCCCGGGGCCGTCAGGCGTCTATGCTGGCGGCGGCGGGGCCTGTCCCCTGTCGCCAGTCATGCACCCCACTCTGCACGGGCCGAGGGTTCATCTGAACCGGACAGCGTTTGCGGGCGCGGGTGCTGTATTGCAACATTCGCGTGCTAGGCGGCCTGTCGCCGCTAGTCCACCACCCAAAGAGCCCCCGCCATGTCCCTGAACCGCGCTGTCCGCGGCCGCCACCCGGCCGTGCACCCGCTTGTCCTCGCACTTGCCACCCTCCTGCCGGCCGCGCACGCCGCCGCCCAGGAGCCCGCCATCGTCGAGAACGCGCCTGCCACGCGTGCACCGGCTGTCCTGGAGACCCTGCAGGTCACCGCGCAGCGTCGCGTCGAAAACGCCAAGGACGTACCGGTTTCGATCACGACCCTCAGTGCCGAGAAGCTCGACGTGCTCGGTTCGGCCGGCGATGACATCCGCTTCCTGGCCGCACGCGTGCCCAGCCTCAACATCGAGTCGTCCTACGGTCGTGCCTTCCCGCGCTTCTACATCCGCGGACTGGGCAACACCGACTTCGATCTCAACGCCTCGCAGCCGGTGTCGCTGGTGTACGACGATGTCGTGCAGGAAAGCCCGCTGCTCAAGGGGTTCCCCGTCTTCGACCTGGCCGGTATCGAAGTGCTGCGTGGCCCGCAGGGCACCCTGTTCGGACGCAACACGCCGGCCGGCGTGGTGAAGTTCGATTCGGCGCGTCCCTCGCAGGAGGCCGATGGCTACGTGAAGCTGTCCTATGGCAGCTACGACACCTGGAATTTCCAGGGCGCCTACGGCGGCCCGTTGACGGACCGTTGGTCAGCCCGCGTGTCGGCGCTGTACCAGCGTCGCGATGACTGGGTGACCAACACCCACGACGGCCCGAACGATGGCTTCGAGGGGTATGACGAGTCGGCTGGCCGCGTGCAGTTCCTGTACGAGGGCGATGACTTCGAGGGATTGTTCAACCTGCACAAGCGCAAGCTCAATGGCACGGCGCGTCTGTTCCGCGCCAACATCATCCAGAAGGGCAGCAATGCACTGGTGCCGGGCTTTGACCGTGACGAGGTCAGCAACGACGGCGTGAATTTCTCCGACCTGGAAACCTGGGGCGGCAGCGCGCGCCTGAAGTGGAACGTCGGCGACGTCACGTTGTATTCGATCACCGGCTACGAAACCGCCGAATCGCTCAACCGCGGTGATATCGACGGCGGCTTTGGGGCCAGCTTCCTGGGCCCGGGCAACTACGGGCCAGGCGTGATCCCGTTCGCGTCCGAATCGGCCGACGGATTGCCGGAACATCGCCAGTGGACGCAGGAATTTCGCGTCGAATCCAACGAGTGGGGTCGTTTCGATTGGCAGGCTGGCCTGTTCTACTTCGATGAAGACGTCACCATCGACAGCTTCAACTACGATTCGCTGGCCCCGGGCAATCCGCAAGCGGGCCACGCGGTGCAGCAGCAGCGCAACAAGGCTTGGGCGGCGTTCGTGTCGGGCGATTTCGATGTGACCGAGCGCTTCAAGTTGCGCGGTGGCTTGCGTTATACGCAGGACAAGAAGGATTTCAGCGCCAGTGTGCTGGAGTCGGCGCCGTTCGGTGCGCCGGTGGGCGGACCTTACGTGGTCAACACCGACGTGGATGATGTCAGTTGGGATCTGAGTGGTACCTACGTGCTGACCCCGGACGTGAATCTGTACGGCCGCGTGGCGAAGGGTTTTCGCGCGCCGTCGGTCCAGGGTCGTCTGTTGTTCGCGGCGGCCACGGCGCCCGATGGCGGCGTGTCCACGGCCGACTCGGAGAAGGTGATTTCGTACGAGATCGGCATCAAGGCCGATCTGTTTGACAAGCGTGCGCGCCTGGGCTTCGATATCTTCCGTTACGACGTGGATGGGCAGCAGTTGATCGCGGTGGGCGGCGCGTCGAACACGGCAACGCTGCTCAATGCGGACAAGACGATCGGCCAAGGTGCGGAGTTGGATTTCGAGGCTTACTTGACTGACAACTTCCTGGTCACGTGGGGCAGCAGCTACAACGATACGGAGATCAAGGATCCGGCGTTGGCGGTGGCGATCTGCGGCGGCGGTTGCACGATCACCGATCCGACCACGGTCATCAATGGCGGGACGTTTGCGTTGGTCAATGGCAATCCGTTGCCGCAGGCGCCGAAGTGGATTCACAACGTGACCGCGCGCATCGGTTTCCCGATGGCCAACGGTGATGAGTTGTATGTCTATACGGACTGGGCGTATCGCAGTGAGGTGAACTTCTTCTTGTACGAGTCGCCGGAGTTCCGTGGGCGTTCGTCGCTGGAGGGTGGTTTGCGGGTCGGCTACAACTGGGGTTATGGGTTGTACGACGTGGCGGTGTTTGGTCGCAATCTGACGGACCAGGTGCGGGTGGTCGGTGCGATCGATTTCAACAATCTCACCGGGTTCCTCAATGAGCCGCGTACGTTCGGCGTGGAGTTTACGGCGAAGTTCTGAGGTTCTTTTTTTTGGTTTGCAGGAGACCGGCGCTTGCGCCGGTTTTTTGCTTTTGGAGCTCGAGAGCGGGTGGTGTGCTGTCTTTCGGGCGGGCCCCGTCCTGTCGGGGTCGGGCAGCCCCGGTTCGGGCGGACATCCTGTCCGCACTCACCGTCGCGGCACATCCATGTGCCGCTGGCACC
>DASWQJ010000060.1:0-3946 GCA_036403795.1 Stenotrophomonas sp. | reverse complement strand
CGTACAGCGAGGTGGGGGTGTCGTAGTTGAGCTCGTACAGCTTGGCCGGCCCTTGCCCGCTATAGGCCAGGTCCATGCGCCCGTAGAGGTGCGGGTCGCGCTGCCGCCACGATTCGGCGATCCAGTCCCAGTAGAACGGGGCGATCGCCAGTTGCGTCAGCAGGGCTTCCGATTGCACTACTTCATCGACCAGCGCCATCGCCATGTCATGCAACTGCTGCGTGGGCGCTTCGATGTCGTCCTCGATCTGCCGCAGCGTGAACGCGTAATAGGCGCGCTCATCCCAGTAGGGCTCGCCATCGATCGTGTGGAAGCGGAACCCCAACGATTCGGCCTGCACGCGCCAGTCGGCGCGCTCGGCTATTTCAATACGCCGCATTGCTCACCCACCGAAATGAAAGCCGCCGCCGCTGCGACCGCTGCTGCGGCTGCTGCTGAAACTGCTGCGCGCCGCCGCGCTGGAACCAAAGCCGGCACGCGAGACGGTGATCGCGCGCGTGGGCGCCGCCACGCTGCCGGACGGACCGCGCACGGTGCCGGTGCGTTGGCTGGCCAGGCCGCCGTCGGGGCGGTAGTAGCCCCCGCCGCGATAATCGCGATACAGCGGCAGGCCGCCGGTGCGGTAGTTGCCCGTGCGGCACGCATTGAGGGAGGGAAATCGCGCGCAATCCACGCTGCTGCCGCCCAGGTTGCCCAATGCGTAGCCGAGCAGGAAGCCCCCCATCGGCGGAATCCAGCGTTGTTGCCCCTGCCCGTCGTTCACTGGGGTGCAGCTGCCGAACTGTTCGTCGCACTGGTAGCGCGTGTCGAAACGCGGCGCCGACGCCTGGTGCTTGCTCACCGCCTCGTCGTAGGCGGTCAGGCACTGCTGGGTGGTGGCGCGTTCTTCCTTGAGTTGGTAGCAATCCGAAGAGGACGCCAATACCACGCCGGTGGGCGGTTCGGATTCGCAGGCCGTCAGCGCGACCGGCAAGGTGACCGCCATCAGGGTGAGCTTGAGATTGCGCGATCGCTTCATGGTCGGCCTCAGGGCGTGATCGCAGCGGCGTTGATCAGTCCGACCGCGATCGACACGCCGGCGGAAAAGATCCCGGCGGCGACGACGTTGTCGGTGATCTGGCGCGAAATGCGTCCAGCCACCACGCTGGCCAGCAGATAGGCCACCACCTGCGCAGCCGCAGCCACCACGCCCCAGATCAAGGCATCGACCAGGCTCACCGAGTGGCTGATGGCCGAATGCAGCGGCAAGGCCAGGCCGATCAGATTGCCGGCCAGTGCGGTCGCGGCGGCGGCGTTGCCTTGGCGCAGCAAGGTGATGTCGCGGTGGGGCGTGATCAGCGCCACGATGACGGTCGAGGCGATCAGCACGCCCAGGCCGACGCCGAAGTAGGACAGGAATGCCAGCAAGCTCTGGAGATCGATGGGAGTCATGGAAGTCGTCTAGGTGGTGGTGGGCGGATGGCGTCAGGTGACGTCGAAGTCGGCGCTGCTCAGGTCCATGCCGACGGCGTAGGTGACGCAAAATTCGTTCGGGCCGGAATCCTCGCCGGTGACCAGCAGGAATTCCTCGCGCTGCAACTCCGGCACGTCGCGGCGATACAGCATCGCGTAATGGGTGAGGTCGCCATCGCGGCGCGGTGGCTGGTAGCGATACAGCGTTTCATCGTAGGCGATGGCGGGAATGCGTCCGTGCGCCTGGGTGGAAGCCGTGGCACGCACCCAGCGCCGGCCTGCGTAGTCGATCGCATCTTCGCCCAGGTGGGGACTGCGCATCACGAAATCCTGGAACGCCTGCTTGCTCGGCGGATTCACCGTTTCGTAGTAGACGAAGCCTTTGACACCCTCGATCTCGCCACCCACCGTGGATACCTGCACGAATGCATCGTCGTCGAGGTAGAAGCGATGCAAGGCGTAACCATCGCCCAGGTCGACGTGGCCGTAGCAGGGAACGCCCTGGTAGCCGCCGGGCAACTCGGCGGTCATCGCGCCGGGCGCAATGCGGTACAGCGTGGTGTCGAACTGCACCTGTCCGCCAATACGCAGGCCCAGCGGGAGGTCGTGCGGGATCGTGCCACGGGCGCTGCCGACTTCGTTGCCGCCTTCGCCGCGCTTGCCGCTGAACAGCTTGTCCAACCAACCCATTACGGTGTCCCTCCGGCGATGGCGGCCGCCCGGCTCGCGCGGGGCATCCGAATGAACCCCGCCGCCGCCGCGTGGCCGCCCTTGTGTAGATAAGCCAACTCGCCCATGTGGTGTCGCCTCCAGAGCGCTGCAGTCCGGCCGATCTTGAACCGCACCCTGGCAAACCCCGTCACCGCGCCGGGCATCGGCACGAACGCGGCGAGGGAGTGCCGGGTGTCGTCGAGATCAGCTACCGCTGCGGGGCACTTCCTGCACGTCGCGAATCTGGCCGATCAGCGGCGGCGCGCCGGCGTCATGGCCCAGCTGGGCCGGCTTGCGGAAGCGCGCCAGTACGGCGGCCGCGTCGGACTCGCCCTCCAGCAGGCCTGCGGCGGCCAGGCGACGGTTGAGATCGCCGTCGCCGGTGCTGGTTTCCAGTTCTTCGGCCGCCTCGATGCGCGCGGCGGTCTCGGCCTGCCGGCCCTTGATGCGCTCCAGCGATTCCAGCGCCGATCCCATCTTGGTCTGGGTGCCGGTGTGGCGCGCGGCGATGGCCGCCTGCGCACGCTGTACCGCGTCGGTGGCCTTGACGGTGTCGATCTGCTGGCGCATGCCGCGCAACTGCGCTTCGGTCTTCTGGATGGTCGACTTCAGCGTGGTGATGGAACGCTCCAGCGCGGCCTTGGAGGCTTGCTCGCCTTTGTCCTCGGCTTCCAGCGCGGCGAGCTTGGCGGCCACGTCGTGGGCCAGCGCTTCGTCGCCCTTGGCCAGGGCGCCTTCGATGTAGCGGGTGTACTCGGCGGTCTTGCCCTGGCGCGCGTCGATCTTTTGCTGGGCGAGCTTGGCTTGCGCCATGAGCTTGGTGAGCTCTTCGCGGGAGCGGGCGAGCTGGGTGCCGGCGTCGCGCATTTCCTGGTCGAGAATGCGCAGGGCGTTGGCGTCAACGGCTTTCTGGCCGGTTTCGTGGGCGGCGCCGCGGAACAGGGTCAACAATTTCGAAAAGATACTCATGGCGACCTCAGGCGAAGAACGATTTCAGCGATTCGGCGGCGTCCAGCGTGTTGGCCGCCAGTGCGCGGATCTCTTCGTCGATCTGCTCCAGCGTCGAGGACGCGGACAGTTCGCCGAACACGATGTAGGCGTCCTGGCCTGCGATCTGGACCAGGCCGAGGTTGGACAGGGGGTTGTGCGGGTTCAGGCGCAGGCAGGCGTCGTTGAAGGCGACGCGGTCGCGCACTTGGCTGGCTTCCACCAGGAGGGTGGAAACGAAGATCTGGCCACCGGCGGCGGCGACCTGGATCTGCATGTCGCCGAAGTCGGCCAGGGTGAGGTTGAGCGCGGGGTCGAGGCCGTCGATCAGTTCGACCTCGATGGCTTCGTCACGGTAGCGCTCTGCGAGCAGGCGCTGCAGCTCGACGGTGGTGTACTGCGGCATGACCAGCCTTCCTTGTCGTAGGTGTTGCAAACCCCGATGGTAGCGGGCCGGCCGCCGCCGGCGATAGCCCGGGCACGGCTTGAGGGGGCGGAAGGAGAGTGAGTGCGCCGTCGCGGGCAGGTGGAACATGAACCGTCCCCGCGTTTCTGCGCGGCGAGCGGTGGCCACCCCCACGCTGCGCCCGGCCAAGTCGGGCGCTGTAGTGGACGCCGGTGGCCGCCGGTGTCCACCCGGTCGGCTGGTAGTGAAGTTGCGGCAGCCAGGGACAGTGGAGGGCCGGCGCACAACCGCGCGGGGAGTTCCTCGGTCTCTATCCATCATGAACACATCAGGCGTCCGTCAACGCACCGCAGAGCAAAGCCCCCCTTCTGTTAAGGGGGGCGCGCCAAC
>DASWQJ010000059.1:0-2503 GCA_036403795.1 Stenotrophomonas sp. | reverse complement strand
GACGGAGTCGCCGGTCAAGCTGATTGCGCTGTTGAAGGGCAAGCTGGGCGGCTGAGCCCTGCGCCCGTTGCAACGAGAAAGGGCGCCCAGGCGCCCTTTTTCTTGCGCGGATGGCTGACCTGCGGTCAGCGCTCCAGCAGCGGCAGTTTGTTGGGCTTGCCATCCCATTCGGCCGCATCGGGTGGCGGATCCTTGCGCACGGTCAGCACGGGCCAACCTTTTGACAGCTCGGCATTGAGCGCGACGAACGGCTCCTGCCCGGCCGGTACGTCGTCCTCGGGGTAGATCGCGTTAACCGGGCATTCCGGCTCGCACAGCGTGCAGTCGATGCACTCGTCCGGGTCGATGACCAGGAAGTTGGGGCCTTCGTGGAAGCAATCGACCGGGCAGACTTCCACGCAGTCGGTGTGCTTGCACTTGATGCAGTTTTCGGTGACGACGAAAGGCATGACGGAATCCGGCGTTAAGCCGCTCAATTCTAATGCAGTTCCAGCGCCACCGCGTCGCGGGTGGCGGGTCAGGCGGTGGGGAGGCCGCGCAACCGGGCGAGGCGGTACAGGCCCGCGGCAGCGAGGTCTTCGCCGTGGGCCTGGGCCTGGATGCCCAGGTGGCCCAGCGCCGAAGCATATCGCTGCACCAGTGCATGGCTGCCGACCAGGTACACCTGTGCCGGCAGGTCCTGTCGGGCGCGGATCTCGTGACCCAACAGCAGGCCCGACAGCCACGCCGGTGCGGCGGTGTCGGACAAGCGCTCGAACAGCCGCAACGTGCGCGCACCAAACAGATGGTGGCTCAGACCGCCCGGGGCGGCACTGTGCTCGACGCCACGCAAGAAGGCCGCCTCATCGAAATGGTCGCCATCGCGCATCAGCTTGCCCAGCAGGCTGTGCTGGCGCAGCACCGCGTAGAGCTCGCCGGTCATGACGGTGGCGAATTCGCCAAGCAGATCATCTTGCAGCCAGGCCCACTTGCTGTGCGTGCCGGGCAGGCAGGCGAGGTGGCGACCCTGGCCCAGCGCTGCGGACAGGCCGATCAACTGGGTTTCCTCGCCGCGCATCACGTCCGGTACGTCGGCGTCGGCCATGCCGCAGGCCAGTCCGGGTACGAACCACAGCCCGCGCCCGGGCCATTGCGGGATCTCGTGGCGATGCATCGCTGCGGCCAAGGCGGCGGCCGTGGCCGGGACCGGCAGATAGGGCTGCTCAAGCCAGCCATTGCGGCTGCCGATCATGCCGCACATCAGGAGGTCGCCGGACCAATCGCCGACCAGGTCGATCAGCACCTCGGCGTAACGGCCGTCGCAAGCCAGGATGCCGCGGGGGTCGCGTCGCGCTTCAAGCACGTCACCGCGGGGATCGAGGCGATAAGCACGAAGGCTGGAAGTGCCCCAGTCGACGGCGATCATGCGAGCACCACGCGGCTTTCCGGCAGCCCGGTCACGCCGGGTTCGCAAACGAACAGGCCGCCGGCTTGCGGAGTGCGTTGCAGCTCGTCGTCCTGGTGGTCCAGGCGCGAGCTGATGATGTAGAGCCGATCCAGCGCCGGTCCGCCGAAAGCCACGCAGGTGGGGTGCTTGACCGGCATGGCGATGCTGCGCTCGACGCGCCCATCGGCGGTGTAGCGCTGTACGCGCCAGGCACGCCATTGCGCGTTCCACAGATATCCCTCGGCATCGATACCCGAGCCGTCTGGTTCGGCGTCGGCGCGATCGAGTTCGGCGAACACGCGCGGGTTGCGGGTCTGCGCGGTGTCGGCCTCGTAATCGCAGCAGAGGATGCGCGGGGTGACCGAGTCGCAGTAGTACAGGGTACGTCCATCGGCGCTGAAACAGATCGAATTCGGGATCGATACGCCGCCCAGCGGCAGCCGGCGCAGGCCGTGTTGCCGCGAGAACTGGTAGAACGCGCCGCGTTCGGCTTTGTCGTCGTGCTCGTCCATGGTGCCGAACACGAAGTTGCCGTGGCGGTCGGCGCGTCCGTCGTTGCTGCGGGTGTGGGGTTGGTCGGGCTCGACGTCGGCCAGGTGCTGCAGCGGCAGTTCGGCATGGCCTTGGGCGTGGGCATCCAGGTCCGGGCTCGCGAGGGCAATCGACTTGGCCAGTACGACCAGCAAGCGGCCATCATCGAGCAGGCCCAGGCAGCCGGGGCGATCGGGCAAGGCCCAGTGGGCACTGCGGCCCGTCTCCGGCTCATGCGCCCAAAGCAGACGCCCGCTGATGTCGATCCAGAACAGGCATTGCCGGCGCTCGCACCAGATCACGCCTTCGCCATGCACGCAGCGGCTGTCCACCGCGAGCGTGGCGTGCAACGAATGCGGGACACTCACCACTCGGCGATGCTGCCGTCGGCATGGCGCCACACCGGGTTGCGCCAGTCCGGGGGGTTCTGGCTTGCGCGCATGAGTCGCTCCTCATCGATTTCCACGCCCAGGCCAGGCTTGGGCAATGCGGCAATACTGCCATCGATGCAGGTGAAGTCTTCCTTGTTGAGCACGTAGTCGAGCA
>DASWQJ010000058.1:0-15259 GCA_036403795.1 Stenotrophomonas sp. | reverse complement strand
GCATACCGGCATGTAATGGCCGCCCATGGCCCCTCTTGCGCCAAAATTGGTCCTACCGACAGATCACGGCCGGCGGAGCGCGGTGTAATGGCCGCCACCCGCCTGCCTGACCGCCTGGCGGCCCGGCTGCGCAGGCAGATTGCCGAAAGCGGCCTGGTCGGTGGCGACCGGCTGCCCGCCGAGCGCGCGCTGGCCGCCGAGCTGGGGGCTTCGCGCGGTGCGCTGCGCGAGGCGCTGCAGCAACTGCGCAGCGAGGGCGTGCTGTTTTCGCGGGTTGGTGGCGGCACCTATGTGCAAGGCCCGGCGGAGTCGACGCTGATCGCGCCACTGACCGCCTATCAGCCGGTGATGCGCGAAGATCCGGACTATCGGTACGACGTGCTGGAGGCGCGCCACGCGCTCGAGGGCGGGGCAGCCTGGCACGCGGCCCAGCGGGCGACCGACGAGGATCGCGCCCGCATCCAGGCGGCCTTCCATGCGATGTGGCGGGCGCACGCGCGGCGCGACGACGCCGCCGAGGCGCTTGCCGATGCCCAGTTCCACCTCGCCATCGCCGAGGCGTCCCACAACCTGGTCCTGCTGCAGGTGATGCGCGGGCTGTTCGAGCTGCTGCAGAACAACATCTCGCAAAGCCGGCAGCGGCTCTACCAGGCACCGCGGATCGGCGCGGCCTTGCAGAACCAGCACCGCGCGATCTGCGATGCCATCGTGGCCGGGGATGCAGAACGCGCACGCACCGCGATGCACGCGCACCTGCAGTACGTCTACGACGCTTTGCGCGCGCTTGAACAAGACGAAGCGCGCCGCGAGCGGGCTTCCCGCCTTCCCCCTCCCGGCGCCACGCCATGATCATTTCCGCATCCACCGATTTCCGCGCGGCCGCGCAGGCGCGCCTGCCGCCGTTCCTGTTCCACTACATCGACGGCGGCGCCTACGCCGAGCACACGTTGCGGCGCAACGTGGCCGACCTGGCCGACATCGCATTGCGCCAGCGCGTGTTGCGCGACATGTCGACGCTCGACCTGCATATCGACCTGTTCGGCGAGCGACTGGCGTTGCCACTGGCGCTGGGCCCGGTGGGGTTGACCGGCATGTATGCGCGGCGCGGCGAAGTGCAGGCGGCTCGCGCGGCGGCCGCCAAAGGCGTGCCGTTTACGCTGTCCACGGTGTCGGTGTGCCCGATCGAGGAGGTCGCACCGGCGATCGACCGGCCCATGTGGTTCCAGCTGTACGTGCTGCGCGACCGCGGCTTCATGCGCAACGCCTTGGAGCGCGCCTGGGCCGCGGGCGTGCGCACATTGGTGTTCACCGTCGACATGCCGGTGCCAGGCGCGCGCTACCGCGACGCGCATTCGGGAATGAGCGGTCCGAATGCGTCGCTGCGGCGCATGCTGCAGGCTTTCACGCACCCACGCTGGGCATGGGACGTGGGCTTGCATGGACGCCCGCACGATTTGGGCAACATCTCGCACCATCGGGGCCAGGTCACGGGGCTGGCCGACTACATCGGTTGGCTGGGCAGCAACTTCGATCCGTCCATCGGTTGGCGCGACCTGGAATGGATCCGCGAATCCTGGCAGGGCGCGATGGTGATCAAGGGCATCCTGGATCCGGAAGACGCACGCGAGGCCGTGCGCTTCGGTGCCGATGGCATCGTGGTGTCCAACCATGGCGGTCGCCAGCTCGATGGCGTGCTTTCGAGCGCGCGCGCGCTGCCGGCCATCGCCGATGCGGTGAAGGGCGAGCTGAAGATCCTGGCCGATTCGGGCATCCGCAGTGGACTGGACGTCGTGCGGATGCTGGCGCTCGGCGCCGACGCCGTGCTGCTGGGCCGCGCCTATGTCTACGCGTTGGCCGCCGCGGGCGGAAGCGGCGTGGCGCAACTGCTGGACCTGATCGAGAAGGAAATGCGGGTCGCCATGACCCTGACCGGCGCGCGCTCGATCGCCGAACTGGGCGCAGAGTCGCTGGTCAACGATCGCTAGCCCTCTGCACGACTGCGTGCGGGACATCGGCGCCGTGACATCGTCGAGGTGACCTGCGCCTGATGCCAAACGGGCCACGGCCGACGTGGCCCGCCTGATACCACGCGGGCTTACTCGCCGCGTTTCTTGCGGGGCTTGGAGGCCTTGCGCGGCGCGGCCTTGCGACCGGAGGCGACGCTCGCCACGGCGGGCCGGGACGGCGCGTGTGCGTGGTGCAAGCGCTCCATCCACGACAAATGCTCGGTATAGGCCAGGAAGTGCCGCAGGTACTCCGGCGACAGCGTGCGCATCAAGGTGATCGCACGATGCACGAGCACGCCGGAATTGAGGGGACCGGCATCGACCGGCACACGGGCCATCGACTGCCGCAACTGGCGCTCGGCCAGCAACCCGGTCCACAGCTGCCGAAACTCGGCCAGCGCCGGCAAGGCGGGAAACGCGTCCTGCACCGACAGCGGATCGGACGCACCTGCCGTGCCGGCCGTGCCTGCCCCAACCCTGCCAGCCGTCACCGGGGGTGTGCGCTGGGTAGCCACCTGTGCGAGCAACTCGGCCAACGGCCCGCGGTCGCTCTTCGCCTCCTCGATGTCCGGTGCTGCACTGGCAGGCTCGGCAGCGAGGGCCTGTGCGGCGGCAAGCTCGTCGGCATAGGTTTGCAACAAGTGGGACAGGCGCTGGTCGATGAGCCGACGCGCTGCGCCTTCGTGTTGCGGCGCCCGCCTTGCCAAGGCATCGATGAAGCGAAAGCGCATCGGGTCCAGCCGATCGCCGCCCTCGCGCCGCCACTGCGCCAACTGCAAGGCAGCGTCCATCGACTCAGCGCGCATGCGCGGCCGCGGCCGACTTGCCTTGGCGTGGCACCGGTGCCAGCTCGACACGGCGATTGCGGGCGCGGCCGGCTTCTTGATCGTTCGAGTCCACGGGCTGCTCGGCGCCAAAGGCCGCTGCAAATACCGACGAGGCCGGCACGCCTTCATCGATCAACGCGCGCGTCACGGTCAGCGCGCGCTCGGCCGACAGCGCCCAGTTGTCGGCGAACCGGCGGTTGCTGCCGCTCACCTGGCGATCGTCGGTGAAACCACTGACCATCAACAGTTCGTCCCGGCCATGCAGGTAGGCCGACAAGGGGCCGGACAAGGTCTTGAGCAACGCTCGTCCCTCCGGCTGCAACTGGTCGGAATTGAGCGCGAACAGCACGTTGCCCCGGATCCCGATGCGGCCATCGACCAAGGTCACCCGACCCGCGGCCAAGGGCGCCGCCAGGGCCTGTTCGAGCGCGTGGCGCTGCTGGGTTTCACGCTGGCGCTGACGCACTTCTTCGTCGAGGCGATGGGTCAGCTGCAACTGCACGGCGATGACCCCGACCAGGATGAGCACGAAGGCCCCCAGCAGCACCGACATCAGGTCGCCAAACACGGCCCATACCGGCGCGGTGGCGCCTTCGTCGCCATCGAACTCCGCGTTCATGCCGGCTCGGCCCCCACCACGTCGCCGCGAGCAGTGGCCTGGCGCAATTCCTCGACGATCTGCCGCTGCGCCAGCACGCTCAGGTCCACGACCTCGCGCGCCTGCGCCACGTAGTACGCCAGCTGCTCGTCGCTGCGCGACAGCGACTGCGCAAGGACGTTCTCGATGCCCTGCAGACGTGCGACCAATGCCTCGTTGGCCTCGCCAAAATGCTGCACGGATATCCCGAAGGCCTCACCCAGGCTCGCGACCTCGCTCGCACCGACGGCGATCTGCGCCGACACCGCGTCCAGCCGTCCGGCTTCGGCCTCCACCTGTTCGGCGAAGCGGCCGCCGACACGATCCAGCAGATCGGCCGACGTGGTAACCAAGGCATCGATGGCCGTGCGTTGCTCGGTGGAGGCGTGGTTGACCGCAGCGAGCAGGGTCTGCAGCGTTTCCATCATCTGGGTGCGCTCGGCCAGCATCGAGGTGTCGCGCGCCATGCTCTGGGACAGATTCTGGCGAAGCTCCCCGATTACCTCGGCCGCTGCCTGCGGCGCCGCCATCGCGGTCTGCACCAGTCGCGAGACTTCGGCGATGGTCGCGCTGGCCTGGGCGTGCGCCTGGCTGGCCAGTTCGCGCGCCGTGCCGGCGAGCACGTCGCACACGTCCTGCTGACGTGCGGCGGCGCTTTCGCCGGCCTGGCTCCAGTCCTGGCGTAGTGAGTTGCCGGCCGAGGCCAGCGCCGCGGTCCACGCGTCCAGGCGCTGTTGGTCCTGCGCGGCGAGTGCGTCTTGAAGCGCGACCCGGGATTGCTGCGCATCCTGCACCCACGCCGCCGACTGGCGTTCGATCGTCGCGGCAGCAGCGGACAGCGCCTGCGCGTTGCGGTCGGTCAGCGCCGCGTTGAGCGCGTCCTGTCGCGACAGCGCTTGCTGCCACGCATCGCCCATGTGGGTGGTGGCGGCTTCCAGGCGCGTTGCAACACCTTCCAACAGGCCGGCACTGTGTTGTCCGAAGTCGCTGTTGAACTGCAGCAGCGCCGTGCCCAAGGCGTGCGCGAGCGTGTCGTTGGCGCGCCGCTGCTCGCCGATGGCGGCATCCCATCCTGCGGCCGCCGCCGAGGTGGCGTTGGCGAAGCCGGCGGTCAAGCCATCGAGTTGTTGCTGCACCGCCTGCGTCACGCCTTGCTGAAGCGATGCGGTGTCGCGTGCCACCGTCGCCATCGTGGCTTCCATGATCGGCTGCAACGCTGCGCCCACGGCGCGCGAGCTGTCTGCCACGCTGGCCTGCAGCGAGTGGCCCAGCGCGCTGGACCAGCTGGTATACGCCGCCTCGGTGCGCTGGTGGAACTGCTCCTGGCGTGCGTGCTGGCGATCGGCATCGGCCTGGCTACGCTGCTCCAGGTCCGTCGACATCGACTGGAGTCGATCGATCAACGTGGGCATCAAGGCCACTTGCTGTTGCAGCAGGCGGAAGACCTCGCGACGCTCGTAGGCCTGCGAAAAGGGATACAGCGTGGTCGCGATTTCGCCATCGAGCCGTTGCACCGCGTGCAAGCGCTCGCGACGGCACAGCGCCGACAGCAAGCCCAGCATCGCCGAACTGGCCACGCCGGCGATGGAAGTGCCGAACGCAAAACCCAGCCCCTTGACCGGGGCGGCCAGCGAGCCACGGATGGCCTGCAGGTCGGCGGCACTTTCCAGCGCCAGCCCGGTACCGCGCAGGGTCGCCATCATGCCCAGCAGGGTGCCCAGCATGCCCAGCAACACGAGCAGCCCCACCAGATAGGGCGTCAGGCTGGGTGCCGGCATCGGCACGCGTTCGCCTTCGATGCGCAGGCGCACTGCACTGCGCAGCCCGGGATGCAGTTGCCCCAGCCAGGCGGCCAGGTCCTCACGCGCCGCATCGATGTGCGCAAGCGCCTGCGTCAACGTCGCGGTGGCCTGTTGGTAACGATGCAGTTCGAGCGCACCGGCGAGATAGCACGCGGCAATCACCAGGGCGACCAGGGCGGCGACCGGATTGGAGATCACATAGCCGGCGCCAATCCAGACCACGGCCAACAAGCCCACGAGGAATACGACGAGATAGAGCGGTTTCTTGAACATGGGGTACTTGTTATCGGGCGCGAAGGGCTGCAAGCAGACCGTCGAGCGGTTGGAAACGGACATCGAGTTCGGCGAGCAGCAAGTGCTGCATGTCCTGGCGGAAAACCTCCCGCCAGGCCCCGATTTCGAAAGAAGAAGGGGAGGGCGCGTCCCCCTCGGGTGCCGTCGGTTGCGCCGCCTGGCGCAGCCGTTCGACATGCTGGCCGAGCATCTCCGGGACGACCGCGAGCCATCGATACTCGCGGGCGCCCAAGGCCTGTTCCAGCACCGCATCCACCTCGGCCAGGCGCGCCATCTCGCCCGACCGTGCCGCCAGGCGATCGCGCAACATCCCGCGCAGCCGCCCGGTAGCCGACAGCATGCTTCGCTGCAACGACGAATAACGCTCAACAAACGGGGTCAGGTTCACTTCTGCCGCTTCCGTGGCCTCGAAAGTCAACCTGACCCCGTTATGGATGCTTTGGGCGAGCGATCGGCGGGTGTTGAGGCAGTCGGCTTGCACGTCTTCGTCGGCGCTGGTGCTGTCCTCGGTTTGTGCCGCGGGCAGCGCGCCATCGAGCGAGCGCGACAGCGCCACCGCGCGCGACCAGTCGATCCACTGGCTCAGCTGGTCGATGAGGGCGGGCTCGGAGTTAGGCACTTCGACGTCGGTCATGCGGGCCAGCAGGCGAATGAACGTCGGGGCCGGTGGAGCCTCCCGCGGCGCCCGTGTGTTGTTTTCCGCCATTTCGCTGGTCAAAAGAACGCCATTTTACACGGCGCGGCCGGCTGCAGACGGCGGGAATGCACCTGCAAGCCAGGTCATTCACGCGCTCGCGCGGATCGCCGGCGGTCTGCGACGAAGCTGAACCCGGTCAGCGCACGTAGCAGCGATATAGAGCCGCTTGAAGCCGGCGCTGCGGCGAGTGCGATGCCTCGGTCCGGGTGTCCAATCCGGGGAATGGACACCACATCGGCTGTCAGCGCTTGGGCAGCGTTTGCTTGAGCTTGCGCCAATCACCCCAGGGATGGCCTCGCAAACGCGCCGCCCGCTGCATTGCCTTGGCCAGCGGAAACGCCTGCGGACCGGACACGCGCGAGAGATCTTCCCAGCGTAGCGGCATGGCCACCGCTGCCGCCTCGCGCGCGCGCAGCGACCACGAGCACACACTGGTATTGCCGCGCCCGTTGCGCAGCCAGTCGATGAAGATCACGCCCTCGCGCTTGGCCTTGCTCATGGTGGCGACGTAACGGTCAGGCCGGCGCTCGGCCAGGCCGTGGGCGAAGGCATCGCTGAAATCGCGCGCCGCGTCCCAGTCCGGCTTGGGCCGCAGTGGCACCACCACGTGCAGGCCTTTGCCGCCAGACAGGCGCACGAAGCTCTGCAGACCCACTTCGATCAGCCCGGCGCGGATTTCGCGCGCGGCCCGCTTGATCCCCGTCCAGTCCACGCCGGGGCCCGGGTCCAGATCGAACACCAACTGGTCCGGGTGTTCGGGGTCCTCGACCGTGGCGCCCCAGGGGTGGAGCTCGAAGGTGTTCATCTGCACCAGCTCGAGCAACCCGGCCTCGTCGTCGATGTAGACGTAGTCCTCCACGCCGCTTTGCTGTCGCAACGGCACCGAGCGCACATGGGCGCCCAGGCTGCGACCCCCATGCTTCTGGAAGAAGCATTCACCGTCGATGCCTTCGGGGCAGCGCAGCAACGACAACGGGCGGTGGCCCACTTCCGGCAGGATCCAGCGCGCCACCGCGTGGTAATAGCGCGCGACATCGGCCTTGGTCAGGCCCGCCTGCGGATACGCCACCCGCTCGGGGTGGCTGATCGACACGCCGCCGATCTCGAGTCGGTCGTCACCGGCCATCGCTCAACCGGCCTTGCGTCGCGTGGTCTTGGTGGCCTTCTCGGCGGTTTTCTTGGCGGCTTTCTTGGCCGTCTTGCGCGCGGGCGCCTTTTTGGCCGCCTTGGTGGCGGCTGCCTTGGTCGTGGCTTTCTTGGCCGGCGTGCGCTTGTTCTGCGCCAGGCTCTTCTGCAGCAGCGACATGAAATCGACCACGTTGGTGGCTTCCTCGCCTGCCGCGGCCGGCGTTTCCTCGACGCGGGTCGTGCCGCCCTTGGCCTTGATGCGCTTTTTGAGCACCGCTTCCAGGCGCGCACGGAACTCGTCGTGATAATCGTCCGGCTTCCACGTCCCGGCCATCGACTCGATCAACTGCTTGGCCATCTCCTGCTCTTTAGGCGTGATCCGGTAATCCTTGAGTGGTCCGCTGGGCAGTTTGTAATCCTCCGGGTCCACCAATTCCTGCTGGTAGCGCAGCAGCAACAACACCAGTGCATCGCCTTGCGGCAACACCGCCGACAGATACTCGCGAGTGCGGATCACCACGCGCGCCACGCCTACCTTGCCGGTGTCGCGCAAGGTCTCGCGCAGCAGCACATACCCCTTCTCGGATTTCTTGCCCGGCACCAGGATGTAGGGCTTCTCGAAATAGCGCGGATCGATGTCCGCCGCATCGACGAACGTCTCCACCTCCACCGTTTCGTGGGTTTCCGGCGCCGCCGAGCGGATGTCGGCCTCTTCCAGGATCACGTAGCTGCCCTTGTCGTATTCGAAGGCCTTGACGATCTCCTTCCACGGCACTTCTTCGCCGGTGTCGGCATTGACGCGCTCGAAGCGGATGGGCTTCTTGTCGCGCGAATCGAGCATGCGGAAATGCAGATCTGTCTTGCGTTCGCCGGACATCAGCGACACCGGTACGTTGAGCAGGCCAAAAGAAAGGGTTCCGGACCAGATCGGACGTGCCATCAGTGGGTTGCCTCGTGGATTGCGGCGTTGGGCATGTGGTCCAGGGCCAGCCAGGCGTCCTCGACCACGGCGCGGGCGCGGCGCCAGCTCAGGCGCGATGCACCACGCATCTGCTCCCACTGGGCGGCCAGGGCTTCATCGCTATCGTCGGTACGCGGCCAGTCCTCGTCATGCGTGAGCCGTGCGAAGACGTAGGCAGGGTAGAGATCGCGCCAGGTGGGTCCGCCACGGCGCCGGCGACGCTGGAAATCGGCCAGGCTGTAATGGCGGTAGTCCTGTGCCACGCCGTGGCTCTCCAGCGATGGCAGCACGGAGGGCGGGTCCAGTGGCACTTCGAACAAGCGGCGGTCGGGGCGACGTGCGGACGGGCGCATGGCGCGACTCCGGGCATCGGCGGGGAGGGGTCGTCAGCAGTAACGCCGCCGCCGTTATTGAGACGTGAGCGCAAAGTCGCGGCCATGCAGTTTGGCAACGCCTTCACGGCGCACGCGTTGAACTGGCCGCCCGATCGATCCATCTGCGTTGGAGCCGGCCATGCCCAGAGACCCATTACGCGAACAGCCGCCCGTCCCCGGTGAGCAGCGCGGCAAGCGCGACACCGAACAGATGGAAGATCGCGGTGCAGGCGAACAGCCGGAAGCATTGATCCCGGCCGATGCCGAATCGCCCGCACGCCTGCCCGGTCAGCCGCCTGGCTGAGCACGCTCGCTCAAGGCAGGAACTTCCATTCCAGCCCCGCCAGCCACGCGCGCTGCGGGCCCGGCTCGTAGTAGCGGGCGTTGCCGTCGTTGACGATCACCGAACCCACGTAGCGACGATCCAGCACGTTGTCCAGGCGGGTGAAAGCCCGCAGCGACCCGGAGCCCAACGTCCACTCGCGCGAAGCTTCCAGGTGCAACAAGCCATAGCCCGCTGCCGCTTCGGTCGCCAGGTCATTGACCGTGGTGCGATCGGCCGCCTCGCCTTCGACGGCAAATTGCCACGCGCCCGGTTGCCACTGCCAGCGTGCGAACCACTGCTGTCGCGGCACGCCCGGCAGCCGTGAGCCCGGCGCTACCCACGTGTCGGGCGCCGCACAACCGCTGGCCGCGCACACCCAGTAGCCCTCGCGCACTGTCGCCTGCAGCCAGGTGTAGGCCAGTTGCAGGCGCATCGATTCGCCCAGTGGTTGCGACCAGTTGGCCTCCACGCCTTGCCGTCTAGTGCGGCCGATATTGCGATAGGTGCTGCGGCCATTGGTGTTGCTGGCCACGGCCAGTTCGTCGTCCGTATTGGCACGGAACAACGCCATCGCACCCTCGCCGCCGGCCGCGCGCCACTTGGCGCCCAGCTCCAGGTTGTCGCTGGTGGCCTGGCGCAGGTCCAGCGCCAGACCGGCGCCGCCATCGGCGCGGTAACCCAGTTCGTTGAACGTGGGCGTTTCGAAGCCGCGGCCGGCCGACACGTACAAACGCATGGCATCGCTGGCGCGAAACACGACACCGGCCACCGGCGTGGTGGCCGAGTAGTCGGTGCGGCCGCTGTCGTCCGGATTGCGTGCGGTGACATAGGCATCGTCAGAGCGAAAGCGCACCTGGCTATGGCGCGCGCCGAGCAAGCCCGACCATCGCTCGCTCCACTGCCACCAGGCCTGCGCGAACTGGTCCAGGTTCTCCACGCGGTCGCGCTGGTCCCGGCGCAGTGCGCCTTTCACCCCCAACGCTGGACCCACGAAATTCTCGTAACCGAGGCGGTGCTGGCGCTGGCGGTCCGCACTGGCGCCCATCGTGAACTCGAACGGTCGATCGGCCAGCGCGCCATGCCAAGACCAGCGGGCGTCGGCGCCGCCGTAGTCGCCGTCCAGGTCCACCACGCCGCCGGCGTGCAGCGGGTTGGCCTGCACGGCCACCGGTACCGCCAGGAACTGCTCGACCTCCCGCTGCCCCGCATAGCCCATCAGCCGCAAGGTCTGGGTGTCGCTTTCCTGCCCATAGACCAGGCCCGCCTGCGACTGGCGCACCGACTTGCGGGTATTGAACTGGCTGGCCGCTGCCGTGGCCTGGCGCGGATCGGCTTGTACCTGGGCGCGCGTCAAGCCGAGCGGATCCTGCGCATCGGGCGCGTCCAGGGTGTTGAGCACAAGTTTGAGCGTGCGACCCTCGCCCAGGTCCAGCCCCAGCTTGGCGTTGGCCGATTCGCGCCGAGCCCGGCTGTGGTCGCGGTAGCCGCCGGTCTCGAAGTGGCTGGCGGCCACGTTGTAGTCGAACGCACCCTGCGCGCCGCGCAGTTGTGCGCCAGCGGTCAAAGTCTCGAAACTGCCGGTCGTGGTGCGCAGCCGCCAGGCATCCCCCGGCGCGCCATCGCCACTCCACCACTGCACCACGCCGCCGGAGGCATTGCCGTACAGGGCCGAGAAAGGACCGCGCAGCACCTCCACCCGCTCGGCGCCCATCACATTGAAATGCGAGAGCTGCCCCTGGCCGTCGGGCATGGTGGCCGGGATGCCGTCGGCATACAGGCGTACGCCCCGCACCCCGAAGGTGGAACGCGCGCCAAAGCCGCGGATCGACAGCTGGGTGTCCTGGGCGTAGTTCTGGCGGTCTCGGGCCACCACGCCGGGCAAGCCAGCGAGCAGTTCGGAGGCTTGCACGCCCGGACCGTTGGCGGCCGCGTCGGCTTGCACGGTATCGATCGAGGCCGGCAGGTCGAAGGCATCCACGCCGCGTACCCGCGCCGCCTCGACCTGCACCGCTGGCAGGGTGGCGGAGGCGCCAGGGCCAGCAGGGTCGGCGGGGCTGGCAGACACGCTGAACGCGAAAGCCGGGAGGGCGGCTGCCAGGGCAGTCGTCAGAAGATGAACACGTGGGGTCAGCATGACGGGATTGTCGCCCAGCCCGTGCCACGACCGTGTGCCCATCCTCGCAACCGTGTCGGGCCTCGTGCCCCGGGTCTGGGGCGCCTTTGTTACGATGACGGGGTTTGGCCGCACCGCGTGCCAAATGCTCCGGAAGCACCCCCTCATTCCGTCTCCTGCGAGTACTGCCGTGTCCTTCTTTGCAAACGTGGAACAGGTCCCCGGTGACCCGATCCTGGGCCTGACCGAGGCCTACAACGCCGACGCACGTCCCAACAAGGTCAACCTGGGCGTGGGCATCTATTACGACGAGAACGGCCGCATCCCGCTGCTGCGCGCCGTCTCCCGCATCGAACAGCAGCTCGCGCTCGACGCCAAACCGCGCGGCTACCTGCCGATCGACGGCATGGCGGCCTATGACCAGGCCACGCAGAAACTGCTGTTCGGCGCCGACTCGGCCCTGCTCGATGCCAGTCGCGTGGGTACCTCGCAGACCATCGGCGGCAGCGGTGCGCTGCGCGTGGGTGCGGACCTGCTGCTCAAACTGCTTGATACCCGCACCATCGCCATCAGCAACCCGAGCTGGGAAAACCATCGCGCGGTGTTCGGCGCCGCCGGTTTCGAGGTCGTCGACTACACCTATTTCGACGCCGCCACGCACGGCCTGGACTTCAACGGGATGCTGGCCGACCTGCGCCAGCTGGCGCCCGGCAGCGTGGTCCTGCTGCACGCCTGCTGCCACAACCCGACCGGCGCCGATCTCACCCACGCGCAATGGCGCACCGTCGCCGAGCTGCTGAAGGAGCGCGGCCTGTTCCCCTTCGTCGACATCGCCTACCAGGGCTTCGACAAGGGCATCGACGACGACGCCTATGCCGTGCGCCTGCTGGCAGGCATGGACATGGACTTCGTGGTCGCCAGTTCGTACTCCAAGTCGTTCTCGCTGTATGGCGAGCGCGTAGGCGCGCTGTCGGTGGTGTCGGCCAACGCGACCCAGGCCAAGGCCGTGCAGTCGCAGGTCAAGCGCATCATCCGCACGATCTACTCCAGCCCTTCCACGCACGGCGCGGCCCTGGTGGCCGGCGTGCTGGACAGCACAGAGCTGCGGCAGGCGTGGGAAACCGAGCTGACGGAGATGCGCGAGCGCATCCACTCGTTGCGCGCCGGGCTGGTGGCCAAGCTCGCCGAGCTCGGTGCGCCGGAATTCGCGTTCATCGAGCGCCAGGCCGGCATGTTCTCGTACTCGGGCCTGAGCAAGGCGCAAGTGGATCGCCTGCGCGATGAGTTCGCGATCTACGCGGTGGGCACCGGCCGCATCTGCGTGGCCGCGCTGAGCCAGAACAACCTGGATTACGTGGCGAACGCGGTGGCAACCGTCGCCAAGGGTTGATCGTAAGCAAACCGGTGGGTCGGGCCGAGGCCCGATCCGAAAAAACGGGGTCAGGTACAGTTCTCACGGCGAACTGGACCTGACCCCGTTTCCGGTTCTGGCTCCGTTTCAATAACTCAACCTGACCCCGTTTTACTTCAGCGGCGGCTGGGTCTGGGCATAGGTGCCCGTGCGCTCGCCCTTGCCGATGACGTGGCCTTTCGCCGCCGCGAGGACTTCATCCCGGGTCGATCCCGGTTTGAGATCAAGCATCGTGTCCAACGCGAGCACCTGGAAGCGGTAATGGTGCGGCGGATCGCCCACCGGCGGCCGCGGGCCGAAATAGCCCGGCGAGCCACGCGTGGTCGGGCCCTGCATCAAACCCTCCGGATCCTTCAGCCGCAGCTGTTCCGGCACGCCCTCGGGCAGCGAGGTCACATCCCCCGGGATGTTCCAGGCCACCCAGTGCACGAACGGCTTGATCGGACGCGAATCCGGATCCTCCATGATCAACGCATAGGACTTCGCGTTGGGCACCGCGCTCCACGACAGCGGCGGCGACACGCCGTCGTGATACTCGCTGTAGCGCTTGTCCAGCGGCGCGTTGTCGGCGAAAGCCGGCGAATCCACCTGGATGGCGGCTACCTGCCCCACGCGCGCCAACGCCAGCGGCACGCCATTGCCCTGCTCCACCTGCGCCTTGAGCGGGCCGGCAGGAATCGGCGGCGGCGCGGCAGGCTTGGGGCCACCCTGGTAGGCCACCCGATAGATCACGCCATTGGCATCGTCGCCCACGAGCAAAGCGCCACCCGGCGTCATGGCCAGACCCACCGGCCGCGCGATGTGATGGGTACCACCGTCCACCAGGAAGCCCTGCACAAACGGCTCGACGGCCGTCGGCTTGCCGTTGTCGAACTTCACCCGCACGACTTCATAACCGGACGCCGGCTTGCGATTCCACGAGCCGCGCATGGTGACGAACGCATCCCCGCGATACTGCGTAGGGAACGCCTTGCCGTTGTAGAACACCCACTGCATCGGCGCCGAGTGCGCGGTGTACCCCAGCGCCATCGGCTCGCTCATGGATTTCCACTGCTCCTTGGTCAACCCACCTGGCGGGGTGCTCTGCGGATTGACGCCATCCGTGCCCCAGATGTGCGGCCAACCGTATTGCTTGCCCTTCACGATGTGGTTGATTTCTTCCGGTTGGATATCGTCGCCCAGATAATCCATGCCGTGGTCGAATCCCCACAGCTCGCCGGTTCCAGGATCCCAGGCGAAGCCGATCAGGTTGCGTAATCCGCTGGCGAAGATGGTGCGCGACTTTCCATCGGGCTCGGCACGCAACAATGCGGCGTGCTCCGGATTGGTCTCGTTGCAGGCGTTGCAGGACGAGCCCACGCTGATATACAGCTTGCCGTCCGGCCCGAAGGCCATCGTGCGATTGGGATGCTGACCCCCATCGGGCAGATCGCCGATGATCATGATTTCTTCGCCCAGCGTGCCATCGGGCTGGATGGGCGCGCGAAACACTTCCTTGGCCGTGGCCATATAGAGCTGGCCATCGTGGATCGCCAGGCCGTGCACGCTGGGCCGGGTCGCGACCACCTTGGGCGCTGCATCGAGGGCGCCGTCTTCGTTGGCGTCCTTCAGCAACAAGACCTCGCCCTCTTCGCGACGCGACGCGTAAATGTCGCCATTGGGCGCGACCGCAATGATGCGCACGTTGCCCAGGTCCCTGGCCAGCGGCTTGATCGAGAAACCATCCGGTGCCTTCAAAGCGCCCACGCGCGCCTCATCGGCCGGCACCTTGGCGGGCTTGAAGGTGTGGACCTGTGCCGCGACGTCGGTGCCGTCGCCTTGTTGCGCGGAGGCCACGGGGGCGGCCAGTGCGGCGGCAAGCGCCAACATCAAGGTGCACGGTTGCATGGGGGGTCCTCCCGGTTTTCCGGGAGCGTGGCGGCAGGGACGTAGAGCGCCTGCGAATGGAGCGAGAAGAGGGGGTGAGGGAAGGCTTGGGCGGACGCTTGCACTAAGCGCACGTTGACGCCGGCGCTCCGCCTCTGAGGTGCACCGCGGTGGAGCGTACTGACTTGGCCGCCATGGATCGCAGCCGTTCCACCCGTGATCAGGGTCGTGGGGTCGTCACTGCCTACGTTGGCTTTCTTGCGATGGCCGCGCACACGGCGCCATGCAGGATTGCTTTCTCCTTGCTGCCTTCAGTTCAGCCCATCCGGTCGGCTATATCGCCGGCTGCCGCGTCAATGCCTTGGGCTTTGTCCGTGACGATGTCGCCGCCATCAACCACACCTCAACCCTTGAGGGGTTCGCTCCAGGGCGAGAAATCAAATTCGTATTGATGCCGGCGAAGCACGTGGGCGCAGTAGCGGTCAATCGCGTCAGCGGGTTCCCGGAGCACATGGATGTCATCGAGATTCCCATTATGTATGTGATACACGGTTTGATCGCGCTTCTCGTCAAATACAAAGAGTTGATCCCCGACGGGGCCATTGACTCCTGGTGGACGCGTATCAAGGAAGCATCGCATCGATATCCATTCTGAAGGGCTACCATCGTGTGGGTTGTACTGCGTGACGATCGCGTCGGGAAAGCGCTCAAGGATGCCTTTCATCATCCATTTCCAGCGCTTCCTGTCGAAGCTCTTCAGGACACCTTCGATTGACTCCCAGCCCTGCATTGGATGGCAGACCAAACCACGATTGATC
>DASWQJ010000057.1:0-6929 GCA_036403795.1 Stenotrophomonas sp. | reverse complement strand
GCGCGTCTTGATCGAAGCCGTATCAACCACGCGCCTTGCGCCGTCCTGTCGGGGTGGTGGGTCAGTGGGCCATGGATGGCCCACGTGCGGTGAGTGCGGCCATGGATGGCCGCTCGAACCGCGACCCACCATCCCGGCAGGACGGGGCCCGCACCGTAAGCCGAACCAACCAACCGCCCACACCCTCCGCGCCCTCAACAAAAACCCAACTCGCGTGCCACACGCCCGACACTCCTGCATCAGCACAACCCACACAAAAAAAAACGCCACCGTTTCGGGTGGCGTTTTCCAGTCGCGTCATGACTGATCTGTTGCGGTACTACGAATTACTGGACGAAACCAATCTTCTTCATCTGCGCGTTCTTGGCGGCAGCCAGCACCCTGGCCATCACCTCGTACTCGGAATCAGGATTGGCATCGATGCGCAATTCCGGCTGGTTCGTCGGATCGCGCTGCACTTCCTCTTCCATGCGCTGCTGCAGCTCAGTCACGGCCACCGGGCTGTTGTTCCAATAGACCTGGTTGGACGCATCGACACGCAGCTCGATCGGCGGCGGCGGCTCGGTGGTCTGCGGCGGTGGGTTGAGCACGCGCTGCGGCAGGTCTACGGCGATCGGGTAGGTCATGATCGGCGCGGTGACGATGAAGATGATCAGCAGCACCAACATCACGTCCACCAGGGGCGTGACGTTGATGTCGGCCATGGGGCCGCGGCCGTTACCGGTGGAAAAAGCCATGGCTTACTGCCCCTTCTCTTTGGTGGCAACGAAGCCGATGTCCAGCATGCCCTGACCCTGCGCGATCTTGGTGACCTCGTTGATCGTGCTCATCTTGGTGGTCTTGTCACCACGCAGGTTGAGCGGCGGCTGCGGCGTCTGCTGCGCGGCGGTGGACAGCCGCGACTCCAGGGTTTCCTTGGAGATCGCTTCGTCGTTCCAATACAGCGAGCCGTCTTCCTTGACCGACAGCGTGATCGGACCGGCACGCTTTTCCGGATCTTCCTTTTGGACCAGGTTGGCCTCGGGCAGTTCCACCTTGACCTTGTGGGACATCAGCGGGGCCGTGATGATGAAGATGATCAGCAGCACCAGCATCACGTCCACTAGGGGCGTGACGTTGATGTCGGCCATCGGGCCACCGCTGTTTCCACTACTGAAGGCCATAACAGGCTCCGTCTAATCGTTGCGTTGACTTGTCGCGTACCAGAAGCGCGTCTTACTTGACGCGCGAGCCGGTGGCGAAGAAGTCGTGCAGGTCGTGTGCGAACGTGTCGAACTTCGCGATAACCGAGCTGTTGACCTTCGAGAAGAAGTTGAAGGCGAACACGGCCGGGATGGCGACGAACAAACCGATGGCGGTCATGATCAGTGCCTCGCCGACGGGGCCGGCGACGGCATCGATCGAAGCCGAACCGGTTGCGCCGATCTTGATCAGGGCGCCGTAGATGCCCCAGACGGTACCGAGCAGACCGACGAACGGTGCGGTCGCACCGACGGTGGCCAGCAGGGTCATGCCCGACTGCAGACGGGTGCTCTCACGAGTCACGGCCTGGCGCAGGGCGCGGTCCACGAACTCCGAGCGGCTCAGGTTCTCGCCAAGGCCAGTGTTGCTGCCTTCGGCACGCTGGTGGTGGGCGGCAGCCTGGGCGGCGTCCAGCGCGATCTTCGAGAAGGGCTCCGAAGCCGGCTGCTCTTCCATCGCACGGATGGCTTCCTGCGCGTTCGGGGCTTCCCAGAACAGGCTGGTGACGCGATCAGCGGCGCTCTTGAGGCGCACCGAACGGAAGATGTTGATCACGGTCCAGTACCAGGACATGGCGGACATGGCGATCAGGGTCACGAGAACGACCCACGAAACTGCGAAGTCACCCGGGTGCGAGGTCATTTCCCCGATCAGGTGTTCGAAGCCCATCTGCGAGAGGGCAGCCGACGGGTTGGAGCCCCCGGCAGCGGCGGCGATGAAGAGATCCTGCAGCATGACGCTTACCTTTGTTGTGTGAGGTGATGAAGGGTAGTGCTAAGGAGCCACGTAGGCCGGGAATCCGATCCCGGCTTCCGTTATCAGTTGAGCGCGAAGTTGACCGGGACGCGAACGCGGCCAGCGGACTTCTGTCCGTTCACGACGGACGGGTTGAAGCGCCACTTGCGGGCGGCTTCCATCGCCGCGCGGTCCAGGTCGCGATTGCGACTGGATTTCTCGACCGACACGTTCGTCACGTTACCGCTCGCGTCGACGTCCACGATCAGGATGACTTCGCCTTGCACGCCAGCCCGGAACGCGGCCGGCGGATACTTCGGCGGATTCATGTTCTTGGACGAGATGTCCACGCTCGCACCGATGTCACTCGGCGGCTGCGGCGGCGACGGCGGTGACGGCGGGGTCACGATGTCGTTCGGACGCGGCTCCGGCACGTCGATCACCGGGGCTTCCGGCGGCGGCGGGACGGGCGAGGGCTTGGGCGGCGCCAGGTTCTTCACCGGCGGCGGCGGCTTGTCCTGCGGCGGCGGCGGCGGCGGCGGCGGGGGTGGCGGCGGCGGGGCATCCACCAACGTCACCATCACGTTGCGTTCCTTATCGGCCTGGGCCTTCGGCGCGACGGCAGGAATCAGGAGCAGCATCAACGCAGCCAGATGCAGTGCAATTACAAAGGCAATACCGATGATGCGGGGCCAGCTCAAACCCTGGTTCCCGGTATCTTCGTCATACCTGTGGATAACAAGTTGTTCCGTCATGCGCCAATGGCTCTTTCTGTGGGGGCCTGGATCACTGGCGTGATCCCCGGTTGAGGGCGGCTCTGACACCGCAGGAACCTCCAAGCTTATACCAATCCCGGGCGCTGTAACCACTTATGCACAGGTTACCCGGGCGTTTTTTTAAGACTTACTTCCCGTTGATGATCTTCTTGGCGTCTTCGGGTTTTTTCACGCCTTTTGCCAACGCCTGCTGTGCGGCCTGCTTGGCCTCGGCGGTCTTGCCCTCGTTCTTGAGGACCTTTGCCAAATTCAGGTAGGTCTCTCCGTCCTTGGACATGGGAGCTGCCTTTTGCCAGTTCTCAATCGCCTGCGGGAGCTGGTCGGTGTAGTAATACGACTGCGCCAGCGCCAGGTAGGTTTGGTAATCCGGTTTCAGGATTCCCTTCTGGAAGCCTTCGTTAATGACGGCAATGACGTCTTTTTCTTTATTGTCCGTATTGGCGTAGATCGAGTACAGCTGCTTGTACTCGCGCTCTTCGGTGAGCTGGCCGCTGGCTCGCAGCTTGTCCATCACACCGGCGGCCTTGTCCATCTGGTCGGCCTGCATATACATGCTGGCCAGATTGAGCTGGGCCTTCTTGTCGGTGGGATTCTTGGCAGCGACCTGTTCGGCGGCGGTCACTGCCTCGCCGGTCTGGCCTGCTTCGGAATACGCAGCCATCAACAGCTGGTTCCAGCTGTCCTTGGGCTCGGGCGAAGCGGCGATGGCCTGCTTGATGACCGGGATGGCTTCCTGGTAGCGCTCGGACTGGTACAACGCCTGGCCCTTCAGGATCAGGTCCTCCGGGCGCTGCGACTTGGTCTCTGCCAGATACTTGTCCAGCGTGGCGAGGCCTTCGGCGTACTGGTCTTCCTGCAACTGCAACTGGGCGAGCATCAGCATCGCCTGGAAGTGGCCGTTGTTGTCCAGGCCGTTGAGCTCGATCGCCTGGGCGAGGTACTTCTTGGCGGCAGCGCTGTCGTCCATGTTGTAGGCCGACTGGGCCGCCAGCTGGGCGGCCAGCGACTTGTCGGCGTTGTTGGCTGCGCCATTGGCCAGGATTTCGTCGGCCTGCGCGCGCACGCCGGGATAGTCCTCGCCCTTGTTGAACTCATCGACCAGTTTCTGCAGCTTGCTGCCCAGCTTGGGCGAGGTCTTCTCCTTCGGCTCCTGGCGCGTGGCTTCCGGGAAAAGCACCTGGGCCTTGGCCGCTTCCTTCGACGAGGACTTGCGCTTGCTGCTTCGCGAGGAGGGGTCCGACGCCTGCGCGACCGCGTCCGCAACGACGGCACCACTCAGCGTGGTGGCGATGAACAGGGACAGCAGCGCTTTGTTGCGGTTGGGCAGTTTCATGGTCACCTCGGGTCGGACCGCCGCGTCCATGACGCAGCGCTAAGGAAAACGCTTGGTGTACGAAAAATCAGCCGGCAAACTTATCAGAAACTTCCGGCCACAGAAAACGGTTTCCATGCTGGGCTGCAACAATACGGGGGCGTTCAGTTGCAGCGCGGGGTCCGTCCGGCACGCTTGGCCTGTTCATAAACCGGCATCAAGGCAGGCGTGTCCCTCTCCAGTTCGCGGATCCGATTGGTGGGATCCGGATGCGTGGAAAGCCATTGCGGCGGCCTGTCTCCGCCTGCGGCCATCATGTTCTTCCACAGGTCCACTGCCTGTGATGGGTTGAAACCGGCATCGGCCATGAGTCGTTGCCCCACGATATCGGCCTCGCTTTCCTGGGTGCGCGAGCCGGGCAGGAGGAAAACCGTCTGGGCGGTCATTCCGCCGACCTGGTTCACCGCGCTGGCGGCGTTGCCGCCGTAGGCCGCTCCGGCCAGCGCCCCGATCACCGACAGCCCGGTCTGGGCGCCCATCTGCCGGGTGATCCGCTCCTCGTGGTGGCGAGAGATGACATGGCCGATCTCATGCCCAAGCACCGCGGCCAACTGGTCCTGGTTCTTGGCGACCTTGAAGATCCCGGTATTGACGCCGACCTTGCCGCCGGGAAGGGCGAAGGCATTGGGCTCCTCATCCACGAACACCGCCACGTCCCACGGCGTGCTGCGCCATTGCGGCGGCAGTTGCGCGACGAGGTCGTTGACCACGCATTTGACGTAGGCGTTCTGCTGGCCATTGGTACTGATTTTCTCCTTCGCCTTGGTTTCGGCGAAAGACTGCGCGCCCAGCTGGTCCAGCTGTTGTTGCGAGACACCGCCAATCATTTGCCGGCGGCCGGTGGGCGAGGTGGTGGTGGCACACGCGCACAACGCCAGCGCCATCACCAATCCAAGTACGACAGGTTTGCTCATCGGAATTCCCCGGGGGTTAAGGGAATTCTGGCAGGGATGGCTTAACTTTTCGTCAAGCAAACTTCATTGCAAGCCGAACCAATACAGCGCTGCCAAGGCGATGCCGTTATGCAGCCCGTGTCCCAGGATCGCGCCCCACAGCGAGCCGGTGCGCCAGTAGAGCCAAGCGAATGCCGCGCCCATGCTGCCGTAGACCAGCCACAACTGGAGGATGGCCAGCGGCCCGTTGCCGCTGAGCCCGGGTATTTCGTGCAGCAGCGCAAAGGCCACGCTGCTGAGGAGCATGCCCAACCAGGGGCGGCCGGCCTGCAGCAGGCGGCCGAACAACACGCGCCGGAACAGCAGCTCTTCGCCTGCCGGCGCGAACACGACGGCGAACAGGACCAGGAACACCGGCCATTCCTGCATTCCCTGGTCCACCAGCGCCAGGTTCGTAGGCACCGGTCGGATCCCGGCGCGTTCGGCCAGGAAACCGACCAGGTTGCTGAAGACAAAGACCAGCACGGCGACCAGCGCAGCCCAGCCCAGGGTGGTCGGTCGGCGCGCGGCGGCCAGCGAGGCGGCGCGCTCCAAAGGGGTCGCCCTTCGGCGCCACGTATACAGCACCAGTGCTGCGGCCCAAGTGCTGGCCAGTGCCATCAACATCTGCGCCAGCACGCCTGGTTGGCCCAGCGCGCCCATGATGGCGTGCGGGTCGGGGGTCAATCCCTGGCGCTGGGCCTCGCGCATCAGCGTGAAGCCGCGTCCGATGCCCCAGGCGGCGCCCGTCGCGATGCTGGTGGCCACCAGCACGCCCAGTCCGATCAGGGCATCGAGCAGGAAATTGAGCACCGGCCGGCGGTCGCGTGCCGGCCCCATTGCTGGCATAGCCGGTAGGACCATTTCCTCCGCCGACGAGGGCGGAGGCGACGCGGAATTGATCATCGGGATCCTGCGATGCTGGGCGGGGCCATCGCATCGCTGGAGGCGATGGCCGAAGGCCGGTGTCAGATATCGAGATTGGCGACTTTCAGCGCGTTGTCTTCGATGAAGTCGCGGCGCGGCTCGACCACGTCACCCATCAAGGTGCTGAAGATCTGGTCGGCGGCCACCGCATCCTCGATACGTACCTGCAGCAAACGACGGCTGTCCGGGTTCACCGTGGTATCCCACAACTGCTCCGGATTCATTTCGCCCAAGCCCTTGAAGCGCTGGATCTGGCGGCCCTTCTTGGCCTCGTCCAGCAACCAGGCCTGGGCCTGCGCAAACCGTTCGACCGACTGTGACTTGGAGCCGCGCACGATCTGCGCGCCGTCGCGGACCAAACCATGCAGCAGCTTGGCCGCTTCATGCAACGGACGCAGCTCGCCGGTTTCGAACGCCGACAACGGCAACACCTGGATCAACTCCTCGCCCATGTGGCGACGGGTCACCAGCAACGCAGCCGGACGCTGGTCGTTGGGTTCTTGTAGTTCGATCGCATAGCGCGGCGTACCGAGGCTGGCCTGGTTCAAACGGGCGGCCAGTGCACCCAAGCCTTCATCGGGGCCCGCATTGCGCAGGTGTTCCAAGTCCAGCGGAGTGAAATCGATCAATGCTCCCAGCAGCCGCGAGTCGTAGCGGTGCGCATTGCGTGCGATGGCATCGTTGGCCGAGGCGTAGGCAATCAGCAGCTTTTCCAGCGCCAGCCCATCGATGGCCGGTTCGTCCGCGGCCGGCACCAGCGAGGCACCCTCCACGGCACTGTTGGCCAGGTAGGCGTTGAGCGCGGCGTCGTCCTTCAGGTACAGCTCCTGCTTGCCTTGCTTGAGCTTGTAGAGCGGCGGCAGGCCAATGTAGATGTGACCGCGCTCGATCAATTCCGGCATCTGCCGGTAGAAGAACGTCAGCAGCAACGTACGGATGTGCGAA
>DASWQJ010000056.1:0-3005 GCA_036403795.1 Stenotrophomonas sp. | reverse complement strand
GTTGCGCCGGGTTTCTGCCAGTCTGGCCCGGAAGCCGGACACGGGGCAACGGCGCGCCGCGGCGGCGGCATTCCTGGCAAATCTCGGAACGATAATGCAAGATAAATTGTCGTAAATCGAGCAGATGGTTTGTATCGGAATGAAATGTTTGAGTTTAGCTATGAAAGTTTGCGGGTATGGATGCAGGGTTGTGACGCGTCCCACGCCGGGCGCCCCGGATGCTGGCCGGTCGGGAAGGGTTGCCTGCCGCGCTGCGGCATGACCGGATCTGGTCTGGTCATCCGCGACTCTTGTTTCGATATCGAAAAGCATGGACGGCCGGGAGGCGGCCACGGCGACGGCGTAACACCAATCGGCGTTGAGAGTGGTCGATGTGCAAGCGTCATGGCCCGGCTCGTCCGGGCCATCTTTCGCAGCACACGTGCTTGAATTGATGGCCCGGACAAGCCGCACAGACGCTAACTTAGGCCTCGTCCGGGAATAACCGACTGGACTGAGGGGGATTCCGGCTTGGGCGCTGAGGCTGTAGTGTCGCGGGATGATCGACCGAGAGCAGATCCGTGAGCGCTTCACGGCGATAGCACCGCAGCTCGACGAGCGGGCCCGCCGCCTGTTGGCGGCGACGGAAGCGCGTGCCGCCGGCTACGGCGGCATTGCCGCGGTGTCGCAGGCCACCGGCGTTGCGCCGAGCACGATCGCGCGCGGCTTGCAGGACCTGGCGGCGGAGAGCCCGCTGGCACCGGGCCAGGTGCGTCGGCCCGGCGGTGGCCGCAAGCCCCTGGCGGCGGACGCCCCGACGCTGCGGGCTGATCTTCTGACGCTGGTGGAGCCCGATGCCCGCGCTGATCCGATGTCGCCGTTGCGCTGGACCTGCAAGAGCCTGCGCCGGCTGGCGGACGAGTTGGCGAAGCTTGGGCACCAGGTCAGCCGTACTGTGGTCGGTGACCTGCTGAAGGCGGAGAAGTTCAGCCTGCAAGGCAACCGCAAGACCCGCGAGGGTAGCGAGCATCCCGACCGCGATGCGCAGTTTGGCCACATCAATACCAGCGTGACGACGGCACTGGCCGAGCAGCAGCCGGTCATCTCGGTGGACACGAAAAAGAAAGAACTCGTCGGCGATTTCAAGAACGCGGGCCGCACCTGGCGTCCGCAGGGCGAACCGGAAGAGGCACAGGTCTACGACTTCCTCAGCCAAGCGCTTGGCCGAGCGATCCCGTATGGCGTGTACGACCTGGCCACGAACGACGGCTGGGTCAGCGTCGGCATGAGCAGCGATACCGCCGCCTTTGCGGTGCAGACGATCCGCCGCTGGTGGCACGACATCGGCCGCCAGCGCTATCCGGATGCGCACCGTCTGGTCATCACCGCCGATGGCGGTGGCAGCAACGGTGTGCGGGTGCGACTGTGGAAACGCGAGCTACAGCGTCTGGCCAACGAACTGGGCATTGATATCGAGGTCCATCACCTGCCGCCCGGCACCAGCAAGTGGAACAAGATCGAGCATCGCCTGTTTTCCTTCATCAGCATGAACTGGCGCGCCACGCCGCTGGTCAGCTACCGCGTCATCGTCGATCTGATCAGCGCCACCACCAAGACCGGGCTGAGCGTTCGCTGCGAACTCGATCCAACGACCTATCCGAAGGGCATCGCGGTTTCCGACGCCGAGATGGAGGCCCTCAACATCGTCCGCGACAGCTTCCACGGTGAATGGAACTACACCATACGCCCGCAGAATATATCAGATCGCGCGGTTATTTCCTGACGAGCCCTAAGTAGGTTGCCAAATGTGCTGCGACAGAGACCTGAGCCAGAATTTGTGGGACGCCATGCCAGACTTCCCGCGTGCTTGTGAGGGTGTCAGGTTGAGCACCCATTGGCAGGCGTGCTCAGCGAGGTTATCGATTGAGGCAGCCTGCTGGTTTGCGGCCACATCGCGTTTCAGCTCTTTCCATAACTGATCCATCGCCTTCAGCTCCGGCCACTGCTTTGGCAGCCAAACGAATTCGATCCGAAGCTCCTTGGCCAGCGCGAGTGTCGCTGCCGCGGTATGTCCGCTGGCTCGATCGGCCACAAGCCAGATCGTGCCTGCCCGTCGGTAGGCTTTACGCAGCGCCAGCAGAAACGCCTGTACGTCATGCCGCCCTACGCTGCGGCCGATGGTGACTGTCCGGTGCGCGGTTCGCACATTGATCGTGCCAAACAACACACGTTTGGCGTTTTGGCCGGTGATGGCCACCTTGGCCTGCGTGCCGATCGCGGCCCACATCGCCCGGAGCGGGGGAAACAGCCGCAGCAGCGTCCAGTCGGTGAACAACAGCACGTCGCCCACCTGGAACCCGCGTTTCAGCCGTCGGACCATGCCCCCTTTTTGGCACCGACATGCGCCGCCCGTTCGCTGTCGACATAGCGCGGACGCTTCCAGCGGAAGCGGGCATCGTGAATCCGGCGCCGCAGTGTACGGGCACTGATCACAACGTCCTGGGTGCAAATGTGTGGCGAGCAGTGGCACGGTCCAGGTGTTGGCGTCATACCCGAACTGGCACGGGTCGCTCGTCAGCAACTGACGGAGCTTGGCATCCGTCAGGGCAGGCGTCGTGCGCGGACGACCGGATCGTTTGCCATCAGCCAGCGCAGATGGCGCTCGTTCGGCAAGATACCGCTCGATCCAGCGATAGACCGTGCTGCGTTCTACACGCGCATGCTTGGCAACGACGGCAACAGACGCACCTTCTGCAATCTCGGCAACTGCCCGAAGGCGCCGATAAAGTCTGGCGTCGTGCGCTTGCTCAAGCGCTTGCAACAGGCGTCGACGCTCCGTCCAACTGAACGTCGGATAGCTCGATCTGGGTGTGTCCATCCAGATACCATCGGCTCAGCACGCGCATGTCGCAAGACTTCCGGCTACCTACTTAGCACCTCTGCACAGAGATTATGACGTATTGGTGGGGTGCGGATAAGCGCGGGCCAGCTTGGCCCGAGCCTTGTTGGTTGTGAACTTCCAATGG
>DASWQJ010000055.1:0-5308 GCA_036403795.1 Stenotrophomonas sp. | reverse complement strand
GCCTGCTCGCGCGGCTACAGCATGTCGGTCTTCAACATCTCGGCCATGAGCTTCGGATCGCTGTCGGCCAATGCCATCGAGGCGCTGAACAAGGGCGCGAAGGCGGGCGGCTTTGCCCACGACACCGGCGAAGGCTCGATCAGCCGCTACCACCGCGAGCACGGCGGCGATCTGATCTGGGAGATCGGCTCCGGCTACTTCGGCTGCTGCAACGAGACCGGCGGCTTCGACGAGGCCCGCTTCGTCGCGAACGCGACCGAGCCGCAGGTCAAGATGATCGAGATCAAGCTCTCGCAGGGCGCCAAGCCGGGCCACGGCGGCGTGCTGCCGGCCGCCAAGGTCAGTGCGGAGATTTCAGTCACGCGCGGTGTGCCGATGGGGGTGGATTGCGTGTCGCCGGCGGCACATTCGGCTTTCAGCACGCCCGTTGGCCTGCTGCAGTTCGTCGCGCGGCTGCGCGAGCTGTCCGGTGGCAAGCCGGTCGGATTCAAGCTGGCCATCGGCCATCCGTGGGAGTGGTTCGGTATCGCCAAGGCCATGCACGAAACCGGAATCCTGCCGGATTTCATCGTCGTCGATGGCGCTGAGGGCGGCACCGGCGCCGCGCCCTCGGAGTTCGTCGATCACGTCGGCGTACCGATGCAGGAAGCCCTCAGGCTGGTGCACAACACCTTGGTGGGGCTCGACCTGCGCGACCAGATCCGAATCGGGGCCGCGGGCAAGATCACCAGTGCGTTCGACATCGCCAGGACGATCGCGATGGGAGCGGACTGGTGCAATGCCGGACGCGGCTACATGTTCGCGCTCGGCTGCATCCAGTCGCTGAGCTGCCACACCGACCGATGCCCCACCGGCATCGCCACCCAGGACCCGCGTCGCTGGAAGCACGTGGACCTGCCGGACAAAGCCACGCGCGTGCACCAGTACCACGAGAATACGTTGCGCGCCCTGCGTGAACTGTTGTGCGCGGCCGGGCTCACGTCTCCATCCGAGCTGGGACCCGAGCACATCCTGCGCCGAGTGTCGGCAGTGGAGATCCGCTCGCTGGGCTCGCTTTACCGTTACCTGGCGCCGGGGGAATTGCTGCGCCAAGTACCCGAACATGCGGTCTTCCACGAATTCTGGGCCGACGCGCGCAGTGATTCGTTCCAGCCGCCCGCCCGCATCCGGTCGCTTCGAGACAGCAAGGCGCAGTAGAGCGGAAACCCGCGCACCTCCATGAGCGCGTGGTTTATGGCAGGCCGCGCGTGTCTATGGGGTGTCGCGGGGGCCAGAGGCGAGCAGCCAGGACACTGCGCCACGTCCGGCACGCAGCCCGCTGGCGAAGCACGCCGTGAGCAGGTAGCCCCCCGTGGGCGCTTCCCAGTCGAGCATTTCCCCCGCGCAAAAGACGCCGGGCAGCGCGTGCAGCATCATTTGCTCGTCCAATGCTTCCAGGCGCACGCCGCCAGCGCTGCTGATGGCTTCCTCGATCGGCCTAGGGGCGAGCAGTCGCAATGGCAGGCGCTTGAGCGTGGCGGCCACGCGCGCCGGATCCTGCAGGGCCTGTTTGTCCAGTACTTCGTAGAGCAACGCCGCCTTCGCACCCGTAACGCCGACCTGCCGTCGCAGGTGCTCGCTGAGGCTGCGACCTTGGCGGGGGCGCGACAGCTCCGCCTGAAGCCTGGCCAGGTCGCGGCCTGGCACCAGGTCGAGCCAGAGCGTGGCATGGCCGTCCCGATCGATCAGTGACCGCAGCATGGCCGAGCGCGCGTAGACCAGGCTGCCCTCGATGCCGTGGGCGCTGACCACGCATTCGCCCTGCAGCGAGTGCGCGTTGCCGTCCGCGTCCTCCCAGTGTGCGACGACCGGTTTGAGCGGTGCCCCGGCATGGCGATCGGCAAAGTGCGACGACCAAGCGATATCGAAACCGCAATTGCTCGGTCGCAGTGGCGCCACCTCAACGCCGCGGGCAGCCAGCGTGGCCGTCCACGCGCCGTCAGATCCCAACTGCGGCCAACTGCCGCCACCCAGTGCCAGGAGCGTCGCGTCGGCGGGCACGCTGACGCTCCCTTGTGGGGTGTCGAAGCTCAACGCGCCCTGTTCGTCCCATCCGTTCCAGCGGTGCTGTACGTGGAAACGCACGCCGCCTTCTTTCAGGCGACGCACCCAGCCGCGCAACAGGGGAGCGGCCTTGCGGTCCAGCGGGAACACTCTTCCCGAAGATCCGACGTAGGTCTCGACCCCTTGTTGTCGCGCCCAGTCGCGAAGCGCATCGGCATCGAAGTCGCGCAGCCACTGGCCTACTTGCTCAGCGCGCACGCCATAGCGATCGACGAACACGTCGAAAGGATCGGAATGGGTCAGGTTGAGCCCACCCTTGCCGGCGATCAGGAACTTGCGGCCTACCGAACCCTTGGCCTCGAACAGGTCCACCGCGATGCCGGCCTGCAGGGCGATCTCGGCGGCCATCAGTCCGGCGGGACCGCCGCCGACGATGGCCAGACGGGGAGGGGAGGCGATCACGGGCACTCAGTGCGACTGCACATCGAGCAGTTCGACGTCGAACACCAGCGAAGCGCCGGGGGGAATGACGCCACCGGCGCCGCGGTCTCCGTAGCCGTGGGAAGGCGGCAGCATCAGCGTGCGCTTGCCGCCCACGTGCATGCCGGCCACGCCTTCATCCCAGCCGCGCACCACCTGGCCCGCACCCAGGTCGAAGCTGAAAGGCTCGCCGCGATCCAGCGAGCTGTCGAACTTCGCGCCGTGTTTGTCGGCGGCTTTTTCGTCGTAGAGCCAGCCGGTGTAGTGGACGCTGACGCGGTCGCCAGCCTTGGCGATGGCGCCTTGCCCGACCTGCGTGTCCAGGGTCTGGAAAGCGGCGATGGTGCCGCCCGGCGGCGGTCCGGGTGGGGTGCAGGCGGCCGGCAGCAGCAGGAGCATGGACAGACACAGGCGCTTGAGCATGACGGACACCGCATCGAAGGGGTCGCGATTATCGCATCGGCGTGCCGCTATCATGCGGGCATGGCAAAACTGCTGCTCAACCTGCGCCACGTGCCCGAGGACGAAGCCGACGAGGTCCGCGCGCTCCTGGCCGAACATCGCATCGCTTTCTACGAAACGCGTCCTAGCCCTTGGGGTATTTCGGCCGGTGGCATCTGGCTGCAGGAAGTGCAGGAACATGCCCGCGCCAAGGGCGTACTCCAGGCTTACCAACAACGTCGCGGAGAGCAGGCGCGCACGCGGCGCCAGGCCGAGCTGGCCGATGGCAGCGGGGAGACTTTCGGCAGTCTGCTGCGGCGAAGGCCGCTGTTCGTGGTCGCCACCCTGCTGGGGATGATCGCCATCGCCGCGCTGGTGCTATTGCCGTTCCTGCTGCTCTCGCGCTGACGGTCGGCGCGCCACGGGCGCCCAGGGGGCGGGGCGGGTAAAATGCCGCCATGATCGTCAATACCGCCGCCTACCATTTCGTTGCCGTCGCCGACCCGCAGGGGCTGGCCGATGCCATTGCCGAACAGGCCGACCAGCGTGGGCTCAAAGGCACGGCGCTGGTGGCCGGGGAGGGCATCAATCTGTTCCTGGCCGGAACCGGCGAGGGCATCGACGGCTTCTACGACTGGTTGCGGCAGGATGTGCGTTTTGCCGGGCTGCGCATCAAGGTCAGCCTGAGTGAGACCCTGCCGTTCGCGCGGATGAAGACCAAGGTGAAGCCGGAGATCATCAGTTTTCGCCATGACCAGGCCACGCCGCTGCAGCAGGCGCGCGCGCCATCGGTCGGACCCCGGCAGCTGCGGGATTGGTTGCGACAAGGTCATGATGACCAGGGGCGCCGCGTGGTCATGCTCGACACGCGCAACCAGCAGGAAGTGGTCCACGGCACTTTCGAGGACGCATTGACGCTGCCGATCACGCGATTCACCGAGCTGCCTCAGGCGCTGGCTCCGCACCGTGAGGCGCTGGCCGACGCGACCGTGGTGAGTTTCTGCACGGGCGGCATCCGGTGCGAGAAGGCCGCCCTGTGGATGCGTGAGGACGGCATGGCCAACGTGCTGCAGCTGGAAGGCGGCATCCTGGGTTACTTCGAAGAAGTGGGCGGCGAGGGCTATGCCGGCGGCTGTTTCGTCTTTGACGAGCGGGTCGCGCTGGATCCGCAACTACGCCCATTGGGTGACGTAGCCGCCTGAGCGTCGGCGCTACCACCATCGCGATGCGGGCTAGTCTGACCCCGCTGACCAGACGCTGCCTGATGGAGAGGTGGCAGCCGGCGCGTGAGAATGAGGAGTACTCGCGGCCACCCGCCGCGACGCGGTCGGCAGCCACCCCACAGGTCGCCGGCCCCTGGGTACTGGTCTGGCTTGCCCTTAACAATTCATGGGGCTAGGCTGGTTTCGTTGGCTCAATGTGGGAAACAAGGATGGCCATCAAGGTTTATCTCGTCGACGATCACGCGCTGGTGCGAACCGGCATGAAAATGATCTTGTCCAAGGAAATGGACATCGACGTCGTGGGGGAAGCCGATAGCGGTGAAACGGCAATGCCCCAGATCCGGCAGCTCAAGCCGGACATCGTGCTGTGCGACCTGCATCTGCCAGGCGTCAGTGGCATGGAAATCACCGAACGCATCGTCAAGGGCGACCACGGCACACGGGTCATCATCGTCTCGGTGCTTGAAGATGGACCGTTGCCCAAGCGGTTGTTGGAAGTAGGCGCTTCCGGGTACGTGGGCAAGGGCGGTGACGCGCAGGAGCTCCTACGTGCGGTACGCGAGGTTGCCCTGGGCCGTCGTTACCTGGGTACCAGCATTGCGCAGAACATGGCGTTGTCGAATCTCGATGGCGATGCCTCTCCGTTCGATCTGCTGTCCCCGCGCGAACTCGAAGTGGCGCTGTTGCTGACCCAGGGTCTGCGTCAGGAAGACATCGCCCGGCGATTGAGCCTGAGTGCGAAGACCATCAACACGCACAAGGCCCGCCTGTTCGAGAAGATCGGGATCCAGGACAGCATCGCGCTGGCCCGGCTGGCCAACCAGTACGGTTTGCTGGACCCGGCGCGAATGGTCTGATCGTGACCCGGGAACGCCCGGGGGCTCGCTGGCCTGGTCCGGTGATTGCGTAGCAAGGCCATGCAAAGGTCTTCTCCCTACCCGGGGCGCCCAGTGATCGCGGCTTGCGAGTTGGGTTTTTTATTGTGGGCGCGGGTGGTTTGGGCGGTTGGTTTTAAGTACTTACGGTGCGGGCCCCGACCTGCCGGGATGGTGGGTCGCGGTTCGAGCGGCCATCCATGGCCGCACTCACCGCCGTGGGCCATCCATGGCCCACTGACCCAC
>DASWQJ010000054.1:0-5526 GCA_036403795.1 Stenotrophomonas sp. | reverse complement strand
CATCGAGCTCCTCTTGCATAGGCGAGTCGGCTTGGCGCGCCATATAGGGATTGGCGAGCGTTACTTCGGGCTGCGGCGAAGGATCAGGATTCACGGGACCACGTTCCTGCGCAGACCCACGACGTTTCTTCCGTGGCGAATGACCAAATAGGGGTACACCCCGTGCACGACGACCGTGTCATCCCGCACCGTCGTGTTGACCACGAAATCTTCGCCCCGCGCTTGCTGGCGCCCCAAGACCACAGGGAAGTTCCCGGTCGGGACAGTTCTGAGATTGCTCAGCCTGATATAGGTGAAGCGACCATCGTCGTGGACGCTGAGCGGCACCAGCCAATGCTGCTTGGTTCGGGTCTGGAAGTCGTATCCGAAATGGTAGGCGCGGTCTTTGTCTAGCGCGGTACTCGGGCCTGCATCCGGTGCGGGCTTGGCTTCCACGGCCGGGAACTCGGTGCCATCGGGATAGCGAAACCTGATTCTGTATTGGACTCCCGCACGCTTGGCCTGCTCCAGCGCCTTCCAGTCGGTCGCGACCACCTTGAGCTCAAAGAGGTAGGAATGCCGCTCGGTGCGCACGATCATGTTGGTATCCACGTCGACGTTCCTCGGCTTCAGATAGAACACGTTCTCGCGGCGGGTAAGTTCCCATCCGCTGCTGAACCCGCTGCTGTAGTCGAGGATCTTTTCGTGCGGACTGAGTTCGATCTGGGTAGTGATGCCCAACGCAGCCCGCACGGTATAAATGCGATCGGGTGCGTATTCGTACTCGGATAGCACTTGGGCGGAGGCGGGCGCGACGCCACCGGCCAGGCCCAGCCACCCAACCCACAGAACGGCGAGGCGCTGCGCAGTGAGCCCGTTCATTGCGCCGCTCCCGCCAGCGTTGACACCGTCGTGGGCCGGGGTAACGCCGCCGGCTCTGCGGAGGCATTCGCGGGCGCAGGGCTCACCATCTCATCGCTCACCACCGGGATGTTCGCGTAGTCGTTGTCCACTCGATAGGCGCGGACCCGGAAGCCAAGCGGATTGAGTTCCCGCTCCCCCTCGCTCATTGTCAGGTCAGGCCGGTAGCGGAACTCCGCGGTGGCGATCTTGTTGTCGAGCAGGCCGCTGGCGCCCGTTGCCTTGTCAAACAAGCTGCGCTGGAACCTGACGGTCGCGCCGCTGGGGCCGCTCCCCGACTTCTCCCCAAATAGCTGGATGCTCAAGATCTTGACGCGGATCGATTGACCTTTGCCGTACACCTGCAACGGCCCCGCGGCATTGCGTGTGCTGTAGAGCGTTCGATACGACGCCCCCACCTCTGGCTCGGCCATGGTGAACACTGTTTTCCAGTCGCGATCACCAATCAGCGTCCAGTCATACGACTCTCTCGCCCGGATGAAGGCGGCCACGTTGGCCCGGTTGATCGCTTCGCTACTGGTGATGCTGCGGTGCTGTTGGTCCTCGTGCAGCCGGGCCACGCTGGCCTGCCCGGTGTAGGCATCGGCCATCACGAGATAGGGCACTTTCTCTTTCAGCGGCAGGACGTAGAAGTAACCACCCGCCAGGATGAGCGACATGCAAAGTGCCGAGGCGGCGACCCACCACGCGCGGCGCTCGCTCCGCCTTGCCTGATCGGCCACCGTGATCTCGTAGTTGACTGCTTTACGTACCGCTTCCTCGACCCGTGCGGAATCGACCTTCTTGCCATGCATGCCTGCGGACTCCTGTCCTATTTTTCTATCGTCGCTTGTCCGGCCGACTCGATGGGCTTCCCTGGCCGAACGATGATCCGCTCCCCTTCGACCTGAACCACCAAACCTTGCAAGGCGTAAAGCGCACTCACGCGTGAGGTGGCTTCCTGCAGGTCGTGCGTGCGGATGTCCGCCATCGGCCCATACAGGGTGTAGTCCGTGCGCGCCTGATAGGACAGCGTTTTGTTTGAATCAATCGCCCACCGCGTGAGCATGCCCTTCAAAGTGCCATCGAGCGGCGAGGCCTGGAACTGATACGTCGACTGCAACGCAACCGTTTGTGGAGACTCCGGATATCGGTTCACCGGGCGCCAGCGCCCGCCATACTCTGGCGCCGACGCGGTCGCGCATCCAGTCAACAACACGGTCAATCCCGCGAATCCCATCGCACGTCGTCCTTTCACCGCTTCACCTGCTGTCAAGCCGTTGCCCAGGCATCGCGCACTTGGCGCTGCTGCCGATCTTCAAGCGGTCCGTGCGACTGCTGCACCGACCGTTCCATTGACTCAGCCTGACGCATCGTTTCATCCAAAGCAGGGGTAGGACTGCGCAAATCCACGATGCCTCCGACAGTTCCCAATGGCCCGAACACATATGCGCGATTGTTGCTGATGCCGATGTCAGAGATTCGCTCGGCGTTGGGTAAGAGCCCTCTGCTGACCTGCCTCATGCGCCCTTACTCCTTCAGTCCGTGACTCCGCAGCACGCGTTGATTTGCAGCGTCCACCGCCGCTTTCAACTGCAGGTCGTACTGTCGGTCCAAGGCATCCTCCTTGTGGACGGCCGTCGAGCTGCCTCGCTCGGTCGGAATGCCATGCGCAGTGCGGGTATCGATGAGCGGCAACGCAGAAACGACTTTCCCGTCGTCGATCATGCCGACACGCACTTCGCGCAATGGCTGCCCGGCGGCGACCTCCATCCTCTTGGTCGATAACTCTGGCCGATGCACGGCATCGCCGCCGATACGCAAGGACGATCCGGATGATGTCGCCATCGCTCCCAATGCGGGAACTCCTACCTTCGGCAACAATCTTTGCTTGAAAATCGGGTCTTCGAAGTACCAGTTCTTGCGACAGCGGATGGGGGGACATCCTTCGACGAAGATGAGCTCCTCATCTTTCGGCAGCCCCTTGATTTCCTGCGGCAACATCAGCGCGCGACGCTCCTCACTGTGACTCGTCGACACGCTACTGCCGCCCGCCCCCCGGCTGATACTGCGATTGGTGCGACGTACCGTGCGATCTCCCAGCGCCCTGCTGTACTCCTCGGCGTCTTCCTGTTCTCGGGGAGTGAACACAACGCTGGCACCGTGGTTGGTGATGAAGTTCTGCGCATCTTCCGCACCATAGACGGATCGCAACTGCGGGCGGCTCTGCACGATGGTCAGGTCGCGCACGCCAAAACTGGCGGCGACCGAAATACGCTTTGCCCAAACATCCAGACGCCCCATTGAGGTGAATTCATCCATCAACGTCAGCACTTGATGCTTGATGGACGGGTCGGTAGTCCGGTCGCCGTGCAGGTTTCCGCCGATCACGGTACTGAAGAATATATTGAGCAGCTTGCCTGCCTCGTCCAGCTTCTTCGGCGGGATGACGACATACACCGTCATCTTTTGGCGACGCAACTGGGTGAGGTCGAAGTCCGTCGCATTGGTGGCTGCCGCCAGCACCGGGCTGAGGAACTGCTGCAGCGGCGCCTGGACGGTGGCGATGACCGATGAGAACGTTTCGTCGGCCATGCCCATCAAGCTGGAAAATGCAGTGCGCGTCTGGTCGCTGACGAATCCGAAGGCCTGCCGGTTGCTCGGCGACAACCAGGTTTGGATCATCGGCTTGACGCCCTCCGCCCCTGAGCCGGCGGTCAGCCGATGGATGCGTTCAAGACTGGGGAACAAGTCAGACGCATTGGGGTCCAGCCGCAAACCCTGCTCCGTCTGGTGATGCCAGTTTTCGAACAGGAAGGCCGCGAATGCGACAAATGCCGCGCGCGCCTGGCTGGTCCAAAAAGGGTCCTTGCCCGGTTCGTCGGGATAGAGGATCGCTGCAATCGTCTGCAGCTCGCCAAGCTGCACACGGTGATCCAGCGGCCCCAGGGCGGTCAATGGATTGAAACGGTGGGTGTGCCCCCCCTCTTCATAAGGCGCCCAGACATGGACGGCCTGGTGCAATTGCTGTTGACGATATCCACTGGTCAGGGCGTGCAGCTCACCTTTGACATCCAGCACCACCATCGACCCTTCGTAGGTCAGTGCCACCGGGATGGCAATACTGGTCGACTTGCCGCTGCGCGTGGGCGCGATCACGATGACGTGCTGGGCCCCGTTGAGCCAGAGATAGTGCCTTCCCATCTTGCCAAGGACGATGCCCTCTTCGGGCACGCGCTTGAGCAGGCCGGCCTGGGCCACGTCTGCCTTGGTGGCGAAATGGGCGTCGCCATGAAAGGCGTTGTCGCGCGATCGAAACAACCCGACCAGGAGCAACAGCCAGCACAGTAGTGGAACGCCAAACCCGACTGCACCTGACAGCTTGATTTTTGTCACGTACTTCGCGACCGGCGGCAGATCTAGCGCTTTCCAGTAGTCGGCGTAGGTGAGGAGTCGCAGGTCGGCCTGCACCCCAAGCCAGGTCAGGGTCAGCCACCCGGACAGATAAGCACCCGCCAACAGTGCCAGTGCCAGGCACCCCACTGCCCAGCCGAACTTCAACCCATTCCAGCGCATTCCTTGCCTCCCACTCACCGTCGTGCGTCAGTGCACTGGGCGCGGGGCGGGCATCTCGCTTGGCGGAGCCCATCGCACCCGGCTCCTCACTCGCGGGTGCACACCCACAGCTCCAGACCGCACGTTACAAGGCGATCCAACGGCGAGTCGATAGGACGGGTCAGACCTAACCCGTGGAAATCGGGCGCAGCGTTGCGACTAGAAGGGGGTCAGGTTCACTTCCACAATTCTGGCGGACTTGTGGTCGAGGGCGGTACGCACCAGTTGATACGGCGTTCTTTGACGCTGAGGTCACCTTGGCTTCCAGCCGCAGCGTCCATCTTCCGTCCTGGCAAGAGCCCATCCCTGACGCACGCCAGTACCTCGCCCCTACGCGAGCGACTGCCTACGCCGCCGCCCTAACCGTCGAAGTGAACCTGACCCCGTTTTCGCCGATCTGCGAGCCATCCGAAGGCCAGCCGCAGAATCGTCGCGCTGGTGAGCTTGGCGACCAGGAAGCCGACCCCGATCGCCGGCAGCATCGTTAACCAAGGGAGCCCGGTGAAGTCACCCGTCAGATGACTGGGGCCAAACAACACGCCGTAGAACGTGGCGGCAGCCAGAACCAAGCTCAGCACGATGTTGAGCAGCGCCAGGACGAACGCGATCAGCCAGTTGATCTGGAGTTTCTGTTGCGCCGCACGTTTGCGTAGCGCCGGTGCCTCGAAGGGCAGCATCACCAACGTGATGGCTGCCAGCAATATCCACAGGACGTCCATGATCCTCTCTCTCCATCGCCGGCAGGTCGCTTGAAGCGGTCACTTTATCGGTACCGGCTGCCAACGGCACGACCCGAGCCCCGAAAGTGAACCTGACCCCGTTATTCTCGTTATCCTGCGGGGACTGACTTGGGGAAGTCCAGCAAAATGAATCCGAACGACACCGGCGCCGCTGCCGATGCCAGCACCGTCGTACCCGCCACGCTGGTTCCACCGGCTACGCGCCGCATCGCGTTCGAGCGATTGCGCGAGCGCACCGATGAGCTCGAGCTGCTGATCTCAGGCCTGCTCGCCTTCACCCTGCTCACCCTCC
>DASWQJ010000053.1:0-3171 GCA_036403795.1 Stenotrophomonas sp. | reverse complement strand
GGAGCCGATGTCGAAACCGAAGTCGCCCATCAACCACACGCCCTTGTCCTTCTCCTCCACGCTGCGGGTGTTGACCGCACGCTCGGCGACGGCAAAGGTGCCGGTGTTGCTGTAGATGTCCAACGCATCAGCGATGGCATCCATGTTCGGAATCACCCAGGTGTTGGGCGAGCCGGTGATGCCGCCCAGGCTGGCCAGTTCGGTCATGTCGGCCGGCACGATCTTGTTGCCGGTGGCGAAGTTGGGTACCGAGACTTCCGAGGCGCGGCGCAACTCGCGGGTCTTGAAGCTGTAGTCCTTGTATTGCACGCCGCCCTTCAGCGTGAAGCTGGAGGCCATGTTCCAGGTGAAGTCGAGGTCGCCGATGTCATAGTCATTGTCGACGTACTGCGGACGCAGGCGAATTTCCGCCAGCGTCCAACCGTTCGGGTCGGTCGGGTTGATGCCGTAGTTGAACACCGGGAAGCGGCTGTCGCCCCGATAGTCGTAGCTGTAGCCGTCGACGTTGAGCTTGTCCATGATGATCGTGGTCTGGATTGGGTTCTCGTGCTTGGAGCTCGAGGTCCCGACCTGGCCATTGATCTTGAAGATGTCGCTGAAGCGATGCTCGCCCGACAACGACAACTGCTTGAACACGGTATTCCACTCGTCGTAGCGGTGTTCGGTACGAATGTCGGTGTTGTCGAACTGGCCGTATAGCAGCGCGCCGGTCGACGGATCGATGTAGCCATCGTTGACGACCATTTCCGGCTTGCCGCCTTGCGAGGCGCCGCGCGAGAACGAGATCGCCTCGATGTACTTCTCGGTGCGCTTGGCATCGATCTTGGAGTACAGGCCATCGAGGGTGAATTCGGTGTTGTCGCCGGGCTTGAACTGCAGCGAGCCAGTCAGGCCGGTACGCTTCTGCTCATGCTCCATCAGCGTATAGCGCGGGAAGCGCGGGCTCCACACGGCAGCGCCACGCGCGGCCTGGAACGGCGAGGTCGGGCTGAAGCCGTTGTTGGCGGTACCACCGGCCCAACGGCCGCTGTTGCTGCCTTCCTCCAGGATCTGGCGCTCGGAATAAGCGAACGAGAACAGCGCGCCGAACATGCCATCGGCCCAGGTGTTGGCGATCAGGCCCGCGATGCGCGGGTCGGCCTTTTGGGACATGTCGTTGTAGCCCGCCTGCGCACTGCCGGCCAGGGTGAAGCCGTCGTAGTCGAACGGATGCGCGGTACGCAGGTCGACGGTGGCGCCGAGCGAGCCTTCCTCCACGTCGGCCTGTGCGGTCTTGCGCACGAGCAACTGGGTGAACAGGTCCGAGGCGAACACATTGAAGTCGAAACCACGCGAGCGGTTGGAACCGCCCGACTGGTCGGAGCCGCCGACCGTGGTCAGCGCTTCCATGCCGTTGATGCGCACGCGGGTGAAGTCAGGACCCAGGCCGCGTACCGAGATGTTGCGGCCTTCGCCCGCATCGCGGGTGATGACCACGCCAGGAATGCGCTGCAGCGACTCGGCCAGGTTGAGGTCCGGGAAGTTGGCGATGTCCTCAGCGACAATGGCGTCGACCATGCCGGATTCGCCGCGTTTGATGTCCAGGGCCTTCTCGACCGAAGCGCGGTAGCCGGTGACGGTCACCGTATCCAGGTCGACGGCGCCCTCACCCTGTACTTCCTGGGTGGCGTCCTGGGCCTGGTGGCCCGTGGGTGCCGCTTGCTGGGACGTGGCGTCCTGGGCAAAGGCGCTGCCGGCCTGCAAGGCCAGGCCGATCGAAAGTGCGAGCAAGGTAACCGGTGTCTTCCGGCCAGCAGTACGAGATTGCATGTCCTCCCCTCCCAAGGGTCCATGAACTACGTTGTGTTCCAGGGTGTGTTCCAACGGATGACACCGCTGGTCAAAAAGACGTTAGCAGCCATTTCACATCCCGGCATCTTGCAGCGCAGCAAGGTTCTTGGGGGTTTTTGACCCAACGCACGGTCTGGGCGGTCGGGACGGGGGCGTGCACAATGGGAACGCCAGCCTGCGCCAGGCGGCGATTCGAGCCGGATCTGCCGCGTTTACGGGCTGGATCGTATGACACCGCTGGTCAATTCGTCACGTCACCCAAGGAACCCTCTGCATGTCCCGTACCCGCGTCGCCTGTTTCGGAGAATTGCTGCTGCGCCTGGGCGCCCCTGGCCACGAACTGCTGCTGCAGTCGCCCCGGCTGGACGTGCATATCGGCGGGGCCGAGGCCAACGTGGGCGTATCGCTGGCGCATTTTGGGCATGCGGTGAGGATGCTCGGCACCGTGGCCGACAATCCGTTGGGTGCGGCCGCCGCCGGACAGCTGCGCCGACACGGGGTGGACACGACCGGACTGCGTCACGTGCCGGGCCGGATGGGGCTGTATTTCCTGACCACTGGCGCGGGACATCGCCCCAGCGAGGTCGTCTACGACCGGGCCGACTCGGCATTTGCACTGGCCGCGCCGGGCGACTACGACTGGCCTGCGCTGTTGGCCGACGTGGCGTGGCTGCATCTGTCGGGGGTCAGTCCTGCATTGGGCCCGGAGGTGGCGCAGACCACGCTGGAAGCGGCACGGGCGGCGCGAGCGCTGGGGGTGCGGGTGTCCTTCGATGGCAATTTCCGCCCCAAGTTGTGGCAACGCTGGGGTGGCGACGCCACCGGCATCCTGCGCGAGTTGTTCGCGTGTGCGGACATCGTGTTTGCCGACTATCGCGATATCGGGGTGGTGCTGGGCGGGGAGTTTGCGCAGCAGGATGTGCGCGAGCGGGTGCGGGCGGCAGCGGCGCAGGCGTTCGAGGCGTTTCCGCAGTTGCGTTGGATGGCGTGCACGCAGCGGGCCACCTTGAGTGTGGATCACCACACGTTGGGGGCGATGTTGTTGGGCCGCGATGGGACGCAGGCGCTGGCGCCGGCCGAAACGCTGACCGGGATCGTGGATCGGATCGGGGGCGGGGACGCGTTTGCGGCCGGTGTGTTGCATGGATTGATGGAGGGGATGGGGGCAGAGCGCAGCGTTCGGTTTGGGTTGGCCGCGGCTTGTTTGAAGCATTCGATCCCGGGGGATTTCAATCCGGTGGGTGTGGAAGAGGTGGAGGCCTTGATGGGCGAGGGCCGGTTTGACGTGAAGCGCTGAGGTTTTTGATTTGGTGGGTCGCGGCATCGGAGTGGGCCGGGCCC
>DASWQJ010000052.1:0-12492 GCA_036403795.1 Stenotrophomonas sp. | reverse complement strand
CCGCCCGCTCGGTTCGCCCCGCCGGCCCGCAAAAAACCTGCTCGGCTCTGGCTCTGGCTCTGGCTCCCGCTCCGGCTTCCGCTTTCCCGCCCCAACCCCAACCCTCAAACCCGCAAATGCTGCCCCCCATCCACCGCCAACACCTGCCCGGTAATCCACCGCCCCTGCGAAGACAGCAAAAACACCGCCGCCGCCGCCACATCCTCCACCCGCCCAAAACCACCAAACGGAATACTCTCCCGCACCTGCGCATACAGCGCCGGCTCCTCGACCCGCCGCCGATCCCACAACCCATCCTCGAACTCGATCGACCCCGGCGCGATCGCATTGACCCGAATGCCCTCGCGCGCCAGCTCCGCCGCCAACGTCGTCGTGTAGTAGTTCAGCGCCGCCTTGGCCGTCGAATACGCCACCGCCCGCGGCGTCGGATTGAGCGCGTTGACCGAACTGATGTTCAAGATCGCCGCCTCACGCCCGCGACGCAGATACGGCAGCGCCGCGCGATTGCAACGCACCGCCGCCATCAGGTCCACATCGAACCCCGCCTGCCAGCTCGCATCATCGGTGCCATTGCCATAGCCCGACGCATTGTTGACCACCGCATCGATGCCCCCCAACGACTCATGGGCGGCCAGCACCCAGCCCTCGATCTGCAACGGATCGGCCAGATCGCAGACTTGGCAATGCACCCGGCCACCATGCCGCAGCAGCGATTCCCCGGCATCGGCCAAACCTCGCGCATCGCGCGCACATATCGACAGCGTGGCGCCCGCCGCCGCCAACGCCTGCGCGATCGCCAGACCAATACCGCGGCTGGCACCGGCAACAAGCACGCGCTTGTCGCGCAACAATGACTCGGTCATGGTCAGCTCCAATTGAACAGGCCCGCATTATGGCGGCGGCCCCGGTGCCGCGGCTTGCACTGCCTGGCTCATCACCGATCGTCATCAACTCATGCCGGTTCGTCGGTGCCGATCTAACCCTTCCTTTACACCCCGGGGCCGCCAGGCAGGCACAACAGACCCCGACATCGGGTTAGGAACTTCTCATGGGCCAGCACATCACCGTCATCGGCGCCGGCTTCTGTGCCACCGCGTTGGTGCGCGAACTCGCCTACCGCGCCGACGCCTCGACCCGCATCACCCTGATCGGCATGGCCGACAGTTTCGGCAGTGGCGTGGCCTATGGCGCCGCGCGTCCCGAACACCTGCTCAACGTGCGTGCACGCGACATGGGCATCGATCCGGAGGAACCCGCGGGCTTCGCCGATGCACTGCACCTGGGCGACAGCGGGCGGCAGGAATTCCTGCCCCGACTGGCTTACGCCGATTATCTGCGCGGCGAACTCAGCGCCGCGATGGCCTCGGCGGCCGCCCACATCGTCTGCCAGCCGCACGAGGCCATCGCGGTGGAGCGCACCGCACGCGGCTATCGCGTGTTCCTGGCCAGCGGCGAGGCCTTCGACAGCGATCGCGTGGTGTTGGCCGTCGGGGCACTCGCACCGCAAACACTCGCCGGCATCGGCCCGCGCCTGAGCGTGCACCCGCGTTACATCGGGTGGCCGTGGCAGCCCGAGGTGCTTGATCGCATCGCCCCGCAGGCACGCGTGCTCATCGTGGGCACCGGGCTCACCATGGTCGATGTCGTGCTGTCACTGCGCGCGCGTGGACATCGCGGCGCGCTGCAGGCCATCTCGCGCCGCGGCCTGGCCCCACAGGCCCATCAACCACAACCGGGTGAACCGCTGGCATTGCCTGCGCACCTGCAGCGCGCCCTGCGCGAAGGCGATCTGACCGCCGTCTTGCGGGGCGTGCGCCAACTGATCGCCGTCAGCGATGACTGGCGTCGGCCGATCGATGCACTGCGTCCGCACCTGCAGCCGTTGTGGCGGCGCCTTGACCTGCGCCAGCGCGCCAGTTTCCTGCGCCACTTGCGGCCCTACTGGGAGGTAGCGCGCCATCGCGTCGCCCCCTCGGCCGCGCACACGCTGGAGTCACTTCGCCAAACCGGCGAGCTGGACGTGCAGGCCGCGCGATTGCTGCGCGCGCGTTGGACGCCGGAGGGCCTAGAAGTGGTCTTGCGCCCCCGCGGCCGGGACCAGGCGCGCACCGAACGCTACGACGTGCTCATCCGCGCCACCGGGCTGGATACCGACATCGATCGCACCAGCGATCCGCTGGTCGCCGGCATGCGCGAGGCGGGCTTGCTGGAAGCCGACCCGCTCGGCCTGGGCGTGGTGGTGGACGAGGACCTGCGAGCCCACGATGCCAGCGGCCGCGCACAGCACGGGCTGTATGTCATCGGCCCGCTGTTGCGTGGCCACCTGTGGGAAATCACCGCGGTGCCCGAACTGCGCGTGGCCGCCAGGCGGCTCGCGCGCCACCTGCTGGAGGAGGCCGGCGGCGCGACCGGACACCGTGAATCACGGGCGCCGTTGCGCGTGGTCGGCTGACCGCCAGGCTCAGTCCTCGGCGTCGTCCAGGTCCGGTGCGTCACCGGGCTCGTAGACCAGCAGATCCCCGGGTTGGCACTGCAGGTACTGGCAGATCCTGGACAAGGTTTCGAAGCGGATGCCGCGCACCCGCCCGGACTTGAGCAGCGACAGGTTCGATTCGGTGATGCCCACATATTGGGCCAGCTCGCGCGAGCGGACCTTGCGCAGCGCGAGCATCACATCCAGGCGTACCACGATGGCCATCCCGGTCCGCCTCAGACGATCGACTGCTGGTCTTCTTCCAGGCGCGCGGCCTCGGCGAAGAACCGCGCCACCAGCCACAACACGGCGGTGACCAACAGCGAGAGGAAGTCGGCGCCATCCAGGTCCAGCACCAGCTGGCTGCCGTCGCGCCCGTAGGCCGACCAGGCCCCCAGCACAGCCGGCACCAGGCTGTGGACCAGCACGGCGGCCAGCAAGCACGCCGCGAAGCGCCCGAACAAGCGAGCGGCCTGCGGTGGGAACAACTGCGCCGTGGACACTTGTCCCAGCAATTTGCCCAGCGGCTGCAGCGCGGCGGTGACCAGCAACGCTTGCACGACGGCCAGCGCGCTGGCCCAAGCCAGGTCCAGCTCGCCCGCTTTCAACACGGCACCCCATCGACCCGGCGCCCCGGACCAGGCCGCCACCACGCCGACCAGGGTCAGCGCCGGCGCCAGCACCATGCCCGACCACACCGCCCAACGCAGGCGTCGAGCCGCCCGCACCAGCCGTGTTGACTTTTCTGTTGTGTGCATATTACTTTCTGTTTTACAGAAAACATTCGTTGACCAAGGATAACCCGATATGGACGCATGCACCATCCGTCGGCCGGCCTGTGCCCGCCTGTTTGCCGTGTTGGTGGGGCTGGGGGCGTTGCCGGCGTGGGCCGCGTCTGCTCCCGTTGCCGATCCTGGACGCTCGGCACAGGCCCTGCTGCAGGCAGCGGCCGATGGCGATGTGCCGGCGCTGCAAGCGGCAGTGGTCCGCTTGCCGGCGCGGTGGCAGGGGCTGGCCCGGGCCCGGCTGGCGGCCGCGCGATTGGACGAGACGCAAGCCATCGCGTTGGCCGATGCCTTCCTGCGCGAGCCCGGGCCCGGCTGCGACCAGGCTTTGGCCCAGGGCGTGATCGCCGATGCGGCCTTCGCCGCCGGCCGCTACTCGCGTGCGGCCGAAGCCGGCCAAGCGCGCGTGGCCCTGTTGCAGGGCTGCGGTGGGGCGGCCGATCAGATCGACGGGGCGGCCACGCTGGCCGGCCTGGCCGATCGCCTGGCCCCGGCGCCGGCGCAGCGCGTGGTCGCGTTCGAGCCGGGCCAGGCCACGTTTATTCGCGACAAGGTCGGCCTGCCGCGCGCCACCGTCCGCATCAACGGTCACGAGCAGGCCGCGGTGCTCGACACCGGCGCCAACCTGTCGGTGGTCTCGGCATCGACCGCACGCCGGCTGGGGCTGCGCGAACTCGGCCAGGCCCGCGTCGGTACCTCGAGCCGGACCTCGGTCGCCACCCGCGTAGCCATGGCCGATCGACTTGAACTGTCCGGCCTGGTGCTTGAGCACGTCGCCTTCCTGGTGCTGGACGATGCCCAACTGGAAATGCCGGTGCCCGGTGGCTATCGCATCGATGCGATCGTGGGCTTCCCGGTGTTCCGCGCGATGCAGCGCGTACAGTTCGGGCGCGATGGGGTGCTCCGCGCCGGTGGCGCGCCAGCCGAATCACCGGCGGCCAGCGCGAGCGTCAGCAACCTGGCGCTGGCCGGCAGTGACCTGTTCGTGCAGACGCGCGTGGACGGCATCGACACGCCCCTGCACCTGGACAGCGGCGGCAACCAGTCTTCGTTGTCCGCCCGCTTTGCCGAGTTGCATCCCGATCGCGTGCGCGCGTTGCCCCGCAACGTGCAACGTGTCGCCGGCGCGGGCGGCCAGACCGAGCGCCAGGTGGCGCAATGGCAACAAGTCGAGATGACGGTTGGCGACCGCCAGCTGCGGTTGCCCGAGCTGCCCGTGGCACTGCAGGACTCCGAAGACGTGCAAGTGCGCAGCCAGGGTGTGCTGGGCGGGGATGTACTCAACGCCTTCGACAGCTGGACGCTGGATTTCCGCAGCATGCGCCTGGAGCTGGGCGAACCGGTGGCCACCGCCGCCGCCACGATCCACTGATTCGCGGGGCCACAAAAAAGCAAAGGCCCGGACATCGCAGCGATGCCCGGGCCCGTGGCCCTGCACGTTGGACCGCGCGTTACTGCGCCAGCGCCAGATCGTCGATCAATACGCGCAGGAAGCGCGCCGCCTCGCCACCGGTGGCCGCACGGTGGTCGAACGTCACCGACAGCGGAATCACCTTGTGCGCCTCGAAGCCACCCATCACCGGCGTGATCTGGTGGCGTGCGCGACCGGCAGCCACGATCGATACGCAGGGCGGCACGACCACCGGCGTCGCATAGCGACCGGCGAACATGCCGAAGTTGGACAGCGAGATCGTGTAGCCGCTCAACTCAGAGGCAGGCAGGCTGCGCGCCTCCACCTGCTGGCGCAGGCGGTTGACGCCTTCGCGAATACCGCGTGCATCGAGCACGTCGGCATTGCGCAGTGCCGGCACGAACAGGCCGTCGTCGGTGTCCACCGCAATGCCGATGTCCACGTGCGGATGCAGCGTGCGGGTCAACGCCTCGCCATCGAACCAGGCATTGAGCGCCGGCACCGCCTTGCAGGCCGACACGATCGCGCGCACCAGGCGACCGGTCATGTCGTTGCCCGGCAACCAGGCGTGGATATCGGCGTCGTCGCTGAGTGTGGTGGGCACGACCTTGGCGTGTGCATCGGCCATCACCCGGGCCATGTTGCGGCGCACGCCCTTGAGCTGTTCCGGCTGGCCGCTGGCCACCGCGCCGGGTGGCTGGGTGCGCATCGGCTTGCCGGCGGCCGACATCGCGGTGCGCTGGGCCGCGACGGGCGGCGCCGCAACGGGCGCGGATTCGACGGTGACGGCGTTGACGCTACGGGTGGCGCTGGCAACGGCGGCGTGGGGCGAACTGCCCGCGGCTGCCGAGCCATCCGCGGCGGCCTGCTTCACGTCCGCCATGGTTACCGTGCCGTCCGGGCCGCTGGCACGCACGCGGGTCAGGTCCACGCGCAGCTTCCTGGCCAGCGCACGGACCGCAGGCATGGCGCGGACGCCACCCACGGCCACGGCCTGTTCGCTGTGCACCGTATCGGAGCTCTGCATCGCACCGACCACCGTGCCGGCATCGGCGCGCTCGGCCTTGGGCGCGTTGCCGTTGGCCGGCAATTCGCCACCTTCATCCGAGGCCACCACGCGGTCGGACCGGGCCGGGGCCTGCTCACCGGTGCTCGGCGCATGCCCGTGCGAATGACCGGTGTCCTGGGCTTCGGCACGCTGGGGCAGGTTGGGGTCGGGCTCGAACTGGGCCAGCATGCTGCCGGTCACCACCACGTCGCCCGGGCCACCGGCCAGCTTGATCACCTTGCCCGACACGGGCGAGGGCACCTCGACCACCGCCTTGGCGGTTTCCATCGAGACCAGCGGTTCGTCCAGGCGAATCACATCGCCTTCCTTCACGAACCACTCCACGATGGTCGCGTCCGGCAAGCCTTCGCCCAGGTCGGGCAGGTGGAAATTCTTCGTATCGCTCATGAGCAGTTCTCTTCCAGCAGTTCCAGATCGGCTTCCGGCAACCAGCCCTGCGCACCGTCGGCGCGTTCGGACCACCACCAGCCCCCATGTTCGTGATGCAGCGTCACCGCGTCGCCGCGATCGACCTCCAGCTCCCGCGCATCGTAATCGCGCAGGGCCTCGGCGCGACCATCGCCGAGCGGGCGCAGCCAGTCGATCGGCGCCCAGCCGGCATGCCGGCCGTCCACGCTGACCCAGGCGAACGCCGGCCACTCCTCGTCACGCACTCCCAGCTCGACCACCTGGCCGGTGTGGAAGCGGATCGGATTGGCGTAGGGCGTGCGGTAATCGCAAAGCAGGCGCGCCCGCATGTCAGCCCGCGGCCGCGGCCTTCTTTGCCGCGGCGACGATCCGCTCCACGCTCGGCAGATATTTCATCTCCAGGCGGAACAGCGGAATGTGGGTGTCATAACCGGTCACGCGCTGCACCGGGGCGAGCAGGTCGAACATCGACTCCTCGGCCAGGCGCGCGGCGATCTCGGCGCCAAAACCCGCGGTCTTCGGGGCTTCCTGCACGATCACGCAGCGGCCGGTCTTGGCCACCGACTCGGCGATCGTGTCGAAGTCCAGCGGACGCAGCGTCGCCACGTCGATGACCTCGGCGCTGATGCCTTCGCCGGCCAGCTTGTCGGCCGCTTCCAGTGCTTCCTTCACCTGCGCGCCCCAGGCCACCAGGGTCACGTCGGTGCCGTCGCGCAGCACGAAGCACACGTCCAGCGGCAGCGCTTCGCCGTCGTCGACGACCACTTCCTTGTACTGGCGATAGATGCGCTTGGGCTCCATGTAGATCACCGGATCCTGGTCGCGGATCGCCGCCAGCAGCAGGCCATAGGCGCGTTGCGGCGAGGACGGCAGCACCACGCGCAGGCCCGGCACGTTGGTGAAGATCGACTCGTTGGCTTCGCTGTGATGCTCCGGTGCGCGGATACCGCCGCCCCACGGCACGCGCAGCACCATCGGGCAGTGCAGGCGGCCGCGCGTGCGGGTGCGCAGGCGTGCGGCATGGCAAATGATGTGGTCCACCATCGGGTAGACGAAGCCATCGAACTGCGCCTCGGCCACCGGCCGCATGCCTTGTGCAGCCAGGCCGACGGTCAGGCCGGCAATGGTGGTCTCGTCCAGCGGCGTGTCGAGCACGCGTTCGGCGCCGAAGCGCTGCTGCAAGCCGGCGGTGGCGCGAAACACGCCGCCGTTGACGCCCACGTCCTCGCCCAGCACCAACACCGAAGGATCGTTCGCCAGCTCCCAGGCCAATGCCTGGGTCACGGCTTCGATCAGGGTGATGGGGGTGCTGGTCATGGCGGAATCTCGTTGCCCGGCGGCATGTTGCGCGGCGGCCTCGTGCGAGGCCGAAGAGGCGCTGTTGCGCTGCTTGATCTCATCCATGGCGCTGCTCCAAAGCGATCGCCGAGGCGCGCTGCGCGAGCAGATCCTGCGGCGGATCGGCATAGAGATAGTCGAACATCGCTTCGACCGGCTGCACGGCGGTGTTGAGGTAGGCATTGACCTCCTCGTCCACCTGCGCGCCACATTCTTCCTTCCAGGCACTTTCCTGCGCTTCGCTCCACAGGCCCTGGTCGGTGAGGTACTTGCGCAGGCGCAGCATCGGCTCGCGAACCCAGGCGTCCTTGACCTCTTGCTCGCCGCGATAGCGACGCGCATCGTCGGCAGTGGTGTGGTCGGCCAGGCGATAGGTCATGAACTCGATCACCGTGCCACCGTCACCGGCCAGCGCACGCTCGCGCGCCTGGCGCATGGCCTCCAGCACCGCGATCAGGTCGTTGCCGTCCACCTGCAGGCAGAACAGGCCGCCGGCCAGGCCCTTCTGGGCCAGCGTTTCGGCACCGGTCTGCGCCGAGCGCGGCACCGAAATGGCCCACCCGTTGTTCACCACGCACAGGATCAGCGGCAGCTTGTAGGCGCCGGCCGAATTGAGTGCGGCATAGAAGTCGGTCTTGGAGCTGCCGCCATCGCCGCAGCTGGACACCGCCACGTGCGCTTCGCCGCGCAGCTTGAAAGCCAGCGCCGCGCCGGCGGCGTGCAGGCATTGGGTGGAAATCGGCACGCAGAACGGAAAATCGATGGCCGCGTCGCTGGACCGGTCGTAGTCGTTGCCGCGCTCATCGCCGCCCCAATACAGCAGGACGTCGCGCGGTTTGACGCCGCGCATGAACATCGCGCCGTATTCGCGGTAGCTGGGAGCGAACACGTCGCCGGTGGCCATGGAAGCCCCCACGCCCACGTGCGTGGCCTCGTGGCCCAGGCAAGAGGCATAGGTGCCCAGCTTGCCGGTGCGCTGCAGGGCAACCGCCTTGGTGTCGAAGGTGCGCACGTACAGCATCTGCTTGAACAGCCTCAGCAGGGTCTGCGGGTCGCAGGCAGCCGGGAGCTCGCGCACGGGCCGGCCGTCCGCGTCCAGGTACTGGAGATATTCGATTTGGAATTGGGCGGCTACCGTCATGCGTACTGCACCTTCAATAGGAAGTTTCAGATGTTACGGATGGCAATGGTAAGGAGGGGCCGAGACAAACCTGTCGTGCGGCGCAGCACGAAACCTTGCTGGACTGCAGCATCCCGTCGTGTTCAGCGGCCCTCTGTCCCTTACGCAGTGGTCGTCTTGCCTTTGTTGCGTCGCAGCGTGTCCAGTTTGGCTGAATAGGCTGCCCAGGCCAACGGTTTTCGTTGAGTTCCGCTTCAGGTCGCCGGCGGGGGTCGTCCAGGGCACCGTACTCCTGGTCCTGTTGTGTTGTCGTGGCTGCGCTACGCTTGCCGCCCCCCTCTCCACAGCCCCTCTGCGAATGTCCGTCGACAAGAATCAGCGCGACCTGGAAGCCGGCATCCACACCGATCTGCAAGGCCGCCTCACCTACGGTGGCTACCTGCGGCTGGACCAGCTGTTGTCGGCACAACAGCCGCTGTCCGATCCGGTACACCACGACGAAATGCTCTTCATCATCCAGCACCAGACCTCGGAGCTGTGGTTGAAGTTGCTGGCGCACGAGCTGCGCGCGGCCATCGCGCATCTGCAGCGCGACCAGGTGTGGCAATGCCGCAAGGTGCTGGCACGCAGCAAGCAAGTGTTGCGGCTGCTGACCGAGCAATGGTCGGTGCTGGAAACCCTGACGCCTTCCGAATACATGGGTTTTCGCGACGTGCTGGGCCCGGCATCGGGGTTCCAGTCGCTGCAGTATCGCTACATCGAGTTCCTGCTCGGCAACAAGAATGCGCAGATGCTGCAGGTCTTCGCCCACGATCCGGAAGGGCAGGCCAGTCTGGGCCAGGCACTGCAGGCCCCGAGCCTGTACGAAGAGTTCCTGCGCTACCTGGCCCGTTTTGGCCACGCGATCCCGGCGCAATACCTGGGCCGCGACTGGACCACGCCGCATGTCGCCGATCCCGCGCTGCGCCCGGTGTTCGAGCGCATCTACGAAAACACCGACACCTATTGGCGCGAGTACTCGCTGTGCGAGGACCTGGTGGATCTGGAAACCCAGTTCCAGCTGTGGCGCTTCCGCCACATGCGCACCGTGATGCGGGTGATCGGCTTCAAGCGCGGCACCGGTGGCTCCAGCGGCGTCGGCTTCCTGCAACAAGCCTTGGCCCTGACCTTCTTCCCCGAACTGTTCGACGTGCGCACCTCGATCGGCCTGACCGCCCCCTAAGCTCGGCGCAGGACCAGGCAAGCCGGCCGAGGGGCCTGATGGGCGCATAGTGAGCCTGGACAGGCACTGCCACGCGATCAACGTCCTGAGCGTTCCCGTCAGCGCCGTGGCCCCCACGGCGCGCGACGTTGACGTGAATACAGGCTGTCGGTAATCCTCGCCCGTCGCCCCGGCACGGCTGGGGGCATCGTCCTATACCTGAATACCCATGAGTAACGACCCTATGAGCGTTGACGCCGTCGCGCCGAATTCCGCCTCAACCCCGCCGCCGTTCGCGCCCGTTCCCGAATTCAAGACCCTGCTCGGCCATCCCAAGCCGTTGTGGATGCTGTTCATGACCGAATTCTGGGAGCGCTTCGCGTTCTACGGAATCCGCTGGGCCCTGGTCCTGTACATCGTGCAGCAGTTCTACCAGGGCAGCGGTACCGGCGAGCAGCCGGCCAACCAGCTCTATGGCGCCTACCTGGCATTGGTGTACGCAGCGGCGATCTTCGGCGGCTACGTCGCCGACCGGGTGATCGGCTACCAGCGCTCGATCCTGCTGGGCGCAGTGATCATGTCGACCGGCCTGTTCCTGATCGCCACCTCCAGCCAGGAACTCTTCAAGGTCGGCCTGGCCACCATCATCGCCGGCAACGGCCTGTTCAAGCCGAACATCTCCACCATGGTGGGCAAGCTCTACCCCATCGGCGACGAACGGCGCGACTCGGGCTTCACCATTTTCTACATGGGCATCAACCTCGGCGCGATGATTTCGCCCGTGCTGACCGGCGCCCTGGCCAGCAAGTTCTTCGGTTCCGAAGCGATGCCCGACTACAAGGTCGTGTTCATCGCTTCCGGCGTCGGCATGTTGATCAGCCTGGTGTGGTTCTGGTTTGGCCGTCGCCAGCTGGTCGGCATCGGTCGTCCGCCTGCCGGTGGCGAGAGCCGCGCGCGCGTGCTGTACACCTTGATCGGCGCCGTCGTCGCCATTCCCGCGATCTACTTCCTGCTCACCATCGATGCAGCCACCCTCAACTGGTGGGTGCTCACCCCCATGTTCCTGCTGCTGTGCGGCCTGATCGTGGCCGAGGGCATGCGCGAAGGCCGCACCCAGCGTGATCGCGCGCTCGCGATGCTGGTGATCTTCGTGTTCAACGTGCTGTTCTGGATGTTCTTCGAACAGGCCGGCAGCTCGTTCACTTTCCTGGCCGAGAAAATCGTCAATCGCGACTTTGGCAGCTGGACGTTCCCGGTGGCCTGGTTCCAGTCGGTCAACTCGCTGGCCATCATCACCATCGCGCCGATCCTGGCCTGGCTGTGGGTCAAGCTCGGCCGCGCCAACCCGTCGATCCCGCGCAAATTCGGCCTGGGCCTGGTCTTCAACGGCCTGGCCTTCCTGCTGCTGATGGTCGCGCTGTCCTCGCTGGTCAACGAAGCCGGCAAGATCCCGTTCTGGACGCTGTTCATGGTCTACGTCATCCAGTCGGTGGGCGAGCTGTGCCTGTCGCCGATCGGCTTGTCGATGGTGACCAAACTGGCACCGTCGCGACTGGTCGGTTTCGGGATGGGCGGCTGGTTCCTGTCCACCGGCATCGGCAACAATCTGTCGGGCATTTTCGCCGGTTATGTAAGCGGCGAAGGCGGCATGACCGTGCAGTCGGCGCTATCGGGTTATACCTTCGGCTTCTGGTTGCTGCTGGGTGCGGGCGCGCTGCTGCTGCTCATTGCCCCGCTGATCAACAAGCTGATGCATGGCGTGAAGTGAGGTCACCATCGATGAAGAAACTGTTGCTTCCCACGATCCTGTCCCTGTTCGTGCTTGCCGGCTGCGGCCAGCAGGCCGAGGAAACCCCGGCCCCCCGGCCGTTGGATACCTCGATGCAGAAACCCCTGGTGGCCGATCCCACCCAGCCGGTGTCCTCGGGCAACACACCCGCGGCCGCCGACATCGCCGCCGTGGCAGCGCTCAGCGCTTCCTTCGACCCGGCGCGCGATCCCTACGCCGACCTGGAAACCGCCAAGGTCGAGGCCAAGCGCGGCGGCAAGCGCCTCTTGCTCGACGTAGGCGGCGAATGGTGCTCGTGGTGCCACATCCTCGATGACTTCATCGGCGGTGATGCGGAGATCCGCAGCTTCCGCGACGCCAACTTCGTCTGGGTCAAGATCAACTTCAGCCCGGAAAACGAAAACAAGGAATTCCTGGCCCAATACCCGGAAATCAAAGGCTACCCCCACCTGTTCGTACTCGACAACGACGGCAAGCTGCTGCATTCGCAGTTCACCGGCGAACTCGAAAAGAACAAAGGGTACGACCGGAAGAAGTTCTTCGATTTCCTCAAGGCGTGGGCTCCGCCACAGACCTGAGCTGTCGGCAGAACCAAGAAGCCCGCCAAAAGCGGGCTTTTTTTTGGTTCTTCGCCCAACTGGGGGGAGATGCGCTGCCTTCTCGGCGCTTTGGATCGCGGTTCGAGCGGCCCGTTGTGTCGGTCTTCTCCCTTTCGCTGGCGCTTTTGGATCGCGGCTTGCGAGTTGGGGTTTTTTGTTGAGGGCGCGGAAGGTGTGGGCGGTTGGTTTTAAGTACTTACGGTGCGGGCCCCGCCCTGTCGGGGTGGTGGGTCGCGGTTCGAGCGGCCATCCATGGCCGCACTCACCGCACGTGGGCCATCCATGGCCCACTGACCCAC
>DASWQJ010000051.1:0-19014 GCA_036403795.1 Stenotrophomonas sp. | reverse complement strand
GGGGTGGTGGGTCAGTGGGCCATGGATGGCCCACGTGCGGTGAGTGCGGCCATGGATGGCCGCTCGAACCGCGACCCACCACCCCGACAGGACGGGGCCCGCACCGTAAGCCAACACAACCAACCGCCAAACACCATCCGCGCCCTCAACAACAAACCCAACTCGCAAGCCGCGATCAAAAAGCGCCCAGCGAAAGGGAGAAGGCCGATATAAAACATCGCCAGAACCACGACACACCCTCCCCACAGAGCGCCGGGGAAGGCTGTACGCCTTCTCCCCCAACATGGGAGAAGAACCAAAAAAAAGCGGGCCCGAGGGCCCGCTTTCAGGGAAGGACGAGTGGGAGAGAGGTCACCCGCCATCCGTTTCTTGCGCAACAGGCGCTTGCGCGATGCTTACTTCAGGTTGTTCTGCGCCCAGTAGGCTTCGACCTGCTTGACCAGCGCATCCGGCAGCGGCACGTAGTCCAGCTTCTTGGCCTGCTCGTCGCCGTTGGTGTAGATCCAGCGGAAGAAGTCGGTGGTGGCCTTCAGGCTGCCGGCATTCTTCGGCTTCTTCTGCACCAGGATGAAATTGGTGGCCGTGATCGGCCAGGCGTTCTCGCCCGGTGCGTTGGTCATCACCAGGTAGAAATCCTTGGCGTTGGTCCAATCGGCGCTGGCAGCGGCGGCCGAGAAGGTCTCGTCCGACGGCTGCACGAACTTGCCGGCGGCGTTCTTCATGCCGGCAAACGCCATGCGGTTCTGCAGGGCGTAGGAGAGCTCGACGTAGCCGATGCCGCCTTTGATCTGCTTGACGTAAGCAGCGACGCCTTCGTTGCCCTTGCCGCCGATGCCCACCGGCCACTGGACCGAAGTGCCTTCACCGACCTTGCTCTTCCATTCCGGGCTGACCTTGCCGAGGTAGTTGACGAAGTTGAAGGTGGTGCCCGAACCGTCCGAACGATGGACAACCGTGATCTTCTGCTCCGGCAGCTTGGTGCCCGGGTTGAGCGCAGCGATGGCCGGATCGTTCCAGGCCTTGATCTTGCCCAGGAAGATGTTGGCCAGGGTGGGACCGTCCAGCTTCAATGCACCGGACTGGATGCCGGCCACGTTGATCACCGGCACCACGCCGCCGATCACCGACGGAAATTGCGCCAGGCCGGCGGTGGCGAGTTCTTCCGGCTTCAGCGGCGCATCGGAGGAGCCGAAGTCCACGGTGGCCGCCTTGATCTGGGCGATGCCGCCGCCCGAACCGATCGACTGGTAGTTGACGCGCTTGCCGGTGGCGCCGTTGTAGTCGGCCGACCACTTGGACATCACCGGATAGATGAAGGAAGCGCCGGCGCCGGTCAGATCGGCGGCCTGCGCGGACAGGGCGCACGTCGCGGCGATCAGGCCGAGGGCAAGGCGAGTCTTGAAGGAATGCATCACGTGGGTGACTCCTGTTGGGATGCGGGGCGCCGTGCATACATCGCAAGGCGCTGGGAATGGAGCGACGGACGCGGCCGTTGCCGCGTCCGTCGAGCTATCAAAAACGCCGGGCTTACCAGTAGAACTGCGCGCGTGCTTCGAGGATGTTCGGGTCGTCGTTGACGAACGTGCGGCTGGTCGCGTTGTACTTCGTGCTGTCCGCCATGACGTAATTGAGCGCGAGTTTGAAGTTCGAACGCCAGTAGTAGTTCACGCCGACCGTCCAGGTGCTCATGTCGCCGCCCAGCACGCCATCGACGGTCGGACGACCGGTCGGGGTGGCTGGTGCGATCAGGCTGCCATCGTCCAGGTCGATGTAGTCGTAACGCACACCGAGCTGCCACATGCCGCGGCCCGGCTCGTCCGGCAGGCTGGTGGTCGGCACGCCGCCCTTGTAACCAAATTTCTCGCCACTGACGTTCCAGATCCCGCTGACGTACCAACCATCGCTCTTGTAGTTGTTGCGGGCCGAGTCGTAGCGATCGACCGTGGCGTTGTAGTACTCACCCTGGGCCTTGAACGGACCGGTGATGTACATCGCTTCGGCGCCCAGTACGCCGATGCGATCGGTGTTGGTCAGGTTGCCGCTGTCTACCAGGCGGCCGGTGGCCAGGTCGGCGTTGGGACGAGCGCGCAGGCGCAGCGTATCGGCATCGGTGTCGTAGGTGGCGTAGCTCAAGCCGAAGTGCAGGACGTTGCCGCCTTCGTTGATCGGGGCAAACGTGCCGCGGACGCCGAAGCCGCTGCCGTGGGCCAGGTTGCGGGTGAGCTCGCGGCCGAAGGCCGAGCCGGTCACGCTCCAGTTGGTGTCACCGAAAGCCAGGCCGCCACCGAGGCGACGCGCGACCGCATAGGTGTTGGTGACCGAGGACTTGGAGATGAAGTCGTTGTTCTTGGTGCTGGACAGCTCTTCCAGGCTGTTGGGTTGCTTGTACTGGCCGACGATGAAGTAGTTGTTGCTGTTGCCGCCCAGCTTGTACTTGATGTTGGTGTCGAGGAACTTGTCGGCTTTGGCGTCGTAGCCGACGACCCATTCGTAGTTGCCCGGGCCCTTGCCCTTGACGACAAGCTCGGCACGACGCATTTCAAACTCGCTGTCTTTGCCGTTGCCGCCGTTGGCGGTCGGGACGCCGGCATTGAGGTCCATGACGTCGTTGTCGTACCAGTTGCCGTCGGCCTGGACCAGGCCTTCGAAGGTGATTTCAGAGCCGCCGATGACGTCGATGGCGATTTCGGCGTGGGCGGCGGGAACCACGAGCGCCGTGAGCAGCGCGGAGGCGAGGATCGAGCGGGTGAGTTTCATGGTGAGCCTTGCGGGCCAGTGGGAAGATGCGCGCAGGCTAGGACGTGAAGATTGCGTAAATATGACAACGTGTCATCGAACGGCTTGGACGGCCCGCCCCGGTGAGGCGCAGGATCCGCGGGGCAGATGACGTTGGTGTTGCGGTGGTGCGACAGGCGGTGCGCTGGAAGCGTCCCAATCAAGGCCGCATAACGGGGTCAGGTTCACTTCGCTGCGCGAAGTGAACCTGACCCCGTTATGCCGTTATGCGGCTGAACCTGACCCCGTTATGCAACCCCGTTATGCGTCGGGCCCGGCTCACCGCTTCAGCCTGGGGTCTTGTCCGGATAGCGGCACAGGTCGCGGATGACGCATTGCGGGCAGTCGGGTCTGCGGGCCTTGCAGACGTAGCGGCCGTGCAGGATCAGCCAGTGGTGGGCGTCGTGCAGGAATTCCGGCGGTATGACTTTGACCAGCTTGTCTTCGACGATGCGCACGTCTTTGCCTGGGGCCAGGCCGGTGCGGTTGGAGACGCGGAAGATGTGGGTGTCCACGGCCATCGTGGGTTCGCCGAAGGCGGTGTTGAGCACGACGTTGGCGGTCTTGCGGCCGACGCCGGGCAGCGATTCGAGCGCAGCGCGCTCGCGCGGTACCTGGCTGTCGTACTGCTCGACCAGGATCCGGCAGGCGGCGATCACGTTCTTTGCCTTGGCATTGAACAGGCCGATGGTGGAGATGTAGCGCTTGAGTCCTTCCTCGCCCAAATCGAGGATCGCCTGTGGCGTGTTGGCGACGGGAAAGAGTTTGCGGGTGGCCTTGTTGACGCCGACATCGGTGGCCTGCGCCGAGAGGGTGACCGCGACCAGCAGTTCGAACGGGGTGCTGTATTCGAGCTCGGTGGTCGGGTGCGGATTGAGTTCGCGCAGGCGCGAGAACAGTTCGTGGATCTGCGCGGCGCTCAGCAGGCTTGCGCGACGGGTGCCGCCGGCGGGCGCCTTGGCGGAGGCGGCAGGTTTGTTTTTGACCAGCGGCTTGTTGAGCGACGCTGCGGGCAGGACCGGCTTGACGGACGCGACAGACTTGTCAGGCTTCAACGGCTTCAACGGCTTCAACGCCGTTCCCGGTTTCCCCGGCTTCAACGACTCGATGGCGCTGGCGACTGTCCCAGGCTTCGCACGTCCGGGCAGCTTGGTGGAGATCGGTTTGGCGATGGCTTTTCTCACGTGCAACGACTCGGTGCTGGCGGGGCTGCGGCGGCGGGACGTCGGCTCATCCGTCATCGCGCGGGAGGGCGGCCTTGGCTTTTGCGCGTGCCAGGATCGCCGCCGCGGCAGGCGGCAGTGACGGCACAACGGGGCGGTCGGGCGGGGGCGGTGGCGCACGACGGGCATCGCGCTCGGCAGCACGACGTGCCACTCGCGCGTTGCGTTGGCGATAGCGTTCGCGTGCTTGCCAGGCGTCGCGCAGGTGCGATTGTGCGGCAAGCAAGCGTTCGCGCAGATCGGGATAGGTCGACGACAGGTGCGCATCCAAGGGCGAGGGAACGTAGTCCATCAGGCCCAGTTCGATGGCCGCATCGACGTCGTCCAGCAGCAGGCATTGCAGCAGTCGCAACGGCAGCGGCACGGCGTCGGTCATCGCTCAGCGGCCAGTGAAAGAAGGCTTGCGTCGTTCCAGGAAGGCGCGCGTGCCTTCGCGCATGTCTTCGGTGGCAAACATCAGGCCGAACTGGGTGGACTCGAATTCCAGGCCCTCGTCGAGTCCGCATTCGCCACCGACCACGATCGTGTCGAGCACGGCGCGCAATGCCAGGGGCGCCGCTTGTGCAAGTCGTTCGGCGATCTGGCGCGTGGTCGCTTCCAGTTCGGTCGCGGGCACCACGCGATTGACGATGCCCAACTGTTGCGCGCGGGCGGCATCGATCGGTTCGCCCAGCAGGCACAGTTCCAGCGCCGCGCCACGCCCGGCGAGCCGCAACAGTCGCTGGGTGCCGCCGAAACCCGGGATCAGGCCGAGATTGATTTCCGGCTGGCCGATGCGCGCGGTGTCGGCGGCGATGCGCAGGTGGCAGGCCATGGCCAGCTCCAGGCCACCGCCCAGCGCATAACCATTGACCATCGCGATCACCGGTTTGGGCATGCGCTCGATGCGGCGCATCAGTCGCTGGCCGACCTGGCCGAAGTCACGGCCCTCGATGGCAGGCAGTTCCGCCATCCCGGCAATGTCCGCGCCGGCCACGAAGGCTTTCGCCCCCGCGCCGGTCAGGATGACCACGTGGACGTCGGTTTCGGCGGCCGCCTGCGCAAACACCAGGTCCAGCGCCAGCAGGGTCTCCCGGTCCAGGGCATTCAGTTTGTCCGGACGGTTGACGGTGACGGTGCGGACCCGGCCCGCGGTTTCGACCAAAACGCTGTCGGACATCGATGAACCCCTGAAAACGTAAATAAATGGTGAAGGCGGAACTTAATCCGGCCAAGCCGGTCATAGCCCTGTACGCAACTGGCGGAGCGCTCTGGCGGCCGCTATCCTAGCGCGTCATCTCAGACGGCAGCCCCGTCCTGTGCCACCACCCTGGAGATATTCTTGATGAAGTTGCGTTCTATCGCGGTCGCCGTGGCGGCCCTGGCCCTGACGGGCAATGCGCTGGCCCAGGACACCTCGTCCGACAAGGGCAAGCTGAGCTACTACTTCGGCTACGACTACGGCAACAATCTTGCCGAGCTCACCGGCCGCGGCGAACAGTTGGACATCAATGCGGTCGTCAAAGGCCTGCAGGATGCCTACGCCAAGAAGCAGCCGGTGATCACCGCCGACCAGCTGAAGCCGGCGGTGGAAGCGTTCCAGAAGCGTGAGCAGGCTCGCGGCCAGCAAGCCAAGGCCGAGTACGACAAGGCTGCCGCCGAGAACAAGACCAAGAGCGACCAGTTCATCGCGCAGAACAAGGCCAAGTCGGGCGTGCAGACGCTGGCGAGCGGCGTGCAGTACCGCGTGATCGAAGCCGGCACCGGCGCCAAGCCCACCCAGGCCAGCACCGTGCAGCTGGAAGTGGCCGGTCCGTTCCCGTACGGCCAGCGTCCGGCGCAGGCGCGTCCGGCGCAGCAGATTCCGGCGATGAAGCTGAGCCAGGTCGAGATGCCTGCGATGCGCGAAACGCTGCTGCAGATGCCGGCCGGTTCGAAGTGGGAAGTCACCCTGCCGCCGGAAAAGGCCTATGGCGCCGATCCGCGCACGCCGTTCCCGCCGAACGTGGCCGTGCAGTTCGAGATCAAGCTTGTCAGCGTGAAGTAATCCACTGCTGCAATATCGACGAAGACGCCGGCCACAAGCCGGCGTCTTCGTTTTTGCGTTGCGTGCTGCCGGGCGACGGCCGGCCTTGGGGGCGCGCAGGATTTCGCGATACGCTGCACGAGTGTCTAGAACGATGGATCGCGACGATCATGCCGTGCCTTCGCCCTGTGTGGGCGCCTGTTCGCTGGAAGCGGACCACCATTGCGGCGGATGCCGGCGCAGCCTCGAAGAAATCGCCCGCTGGTCCGGCATGAGCGAAGACGAGCGTCGCCATCTGGTCGAGCAAGTGTTGCCTGCACGGCAAGCAGAGGCGCGTTTTGAATTGGCGTTGCCCGAGCGACCGCGACTGCTGCGCGCGTTGTATCCACTGGACACGCCGCCCGGCGGGCCCGGCTGGAACCATGAAGAACTGATCGATGTGATCGGCGGTGGCGTCTCGGCCGAGGCCGCGGTGCTGGCGGGCCTGGTGTCGCGTCCCGGGGGGACCTGTGTACTACTGACCCGGCGTAATGACAGCCTGCGCCACCACGCGGGCCAGGTGAGTTTTCCCGGCGGGCGCGTGGAGCCCTCCGATGCGGACGCGGCGGCCGCGGCACTGCGCGAGAGCTGCGAAGAAATCGCGCTGGGCCCGGGCCAGTCGCGCGTGCTGGGGTACCTGGATCCGTTTGTCACGATCAGCGGCTTCCGGGTAACCCCGGTCGTGGCAGTGATCGATCCGGCGTTCGTGCCGGTGCCGCAGCCCGACGAAGTGGCCGAAGTCTTCGAAGTGCCGCTGGCGTTTTTGATGGATCCGGACAACCTGCGCAGCGTGGACATCGATTTTCGCGGCCGGCCTCGCCGGGTGCTGGAATACGCTTGGCCCGGCCAGCGGATCTGGGGCGCGACCGCGGCCATTCTCCTCAACCTGCGACGACGACTGGAGCAAAACGCATGACCCAGACCTGGCAGACGCTGGTCGATCCGCAGACCCTGGCCCCTGCGTTGGGGCGCGCGGACCTGCGCCTGCTGGATGCGCGGTTTGCGCCGGCCACCGTGGACGATCCGACATTGGGTCGACGGGCCTGGGCCCAGTCGCACCTGTCGGGCGCGCGTTACGCCGATCTCAACGGTGAGCTGTCCGACCTGTCGCGCACGGGCGTGGGCCGTCATCCGCTGCCGAACGAGGCGGACTTTGCCGCCGCGCTGGGGCGGTGGGGCGTGACGCCGCAGACCCAGGTGGTGGTGTACGACGCCGCCGACGGCAGCATGGCGGCCTCGCGGCTGTGGTGGTTGTTGCGGCTGATGGGGCATCGCGCCGTTGCCGTGCTGGACGGGGGCATCGCCGCCTGGCGGGTCGCCGGCCTGCCCGAGACCAGCGATCCGATCGGTCCGCCCGCCGCGCCATCGTATCCGGCCGGTTTCGACGCGGACCAGATCGTCGACGCGGCGCAGGTGCAGGCCCGGCTGGCACAGCCGCCTGGCTGGCTCATCGACGTGCGGGCGCCGGAACGTTTTGCCGGCCAAGCCGAGCCGATCGACCCGGTCGCCGGCCATGTGCCGGGCGCGGTCAACCGTCCGCTCGCGAAGAGCTTGAGCGAAGGCCGCTTCCTGTCGGCGCAGGCGCTGCGGGCCGATCTGTTGCCTTACCTGCAGGGCCGCGATCCTCGCGAGGTCGTGCTGATGTGCGGCTCGGGCGTCACCGCTTGCCACACGCTGCTGGCGATGGAGCATGCCGGTCTGGGCGGGGCGCGGGTCTATGCCGGGTCTTGGAGCGGCTGGATCAGCGATCCCGCCCGGCCGGTGGCCACCGGCAGCTGAGGCGCCGCTGCGGCACAATGGCGGCTTGTCTGGCGCGGGTGATCGTCACGGGCGCGCAAAGGCGGGGGCAGGGTCGGATGCGTTGGCGGACGCGGGCGGGCAGGGCGTGGGACAGCGGGTCGGTCGGCTTGCCAAGCATCGTTGCGACGGTGCTGGTGCTGGGCGCGGCCTTGGGCGTTGCCGGCTGTGCCGAAGATGCCGGCGAGGTGGCCGCGGTGCAGGCCGGTGCCTCCTCTGCCGACCGTGTCTATCTGCAGCAATTCGAGCAGTGGCGGCAGGCGCGGCTGGCCGCATTGCGAGCGCCCGATGGCTGGCTCAGTTACACCGGCTCGGGTCGGTTGCGGCCGGGGCATTACCGGGTGGGCACCGCGGCGGACAATGACATTGCACTGCCGTCGGGTCCGCCTCGGCTGGGCCTGCTCACGCTGGAGAACGATCAGGTCCGCTTCGAAGCGGCGCGTGATGTCGACGTGCGCCTACGTGGCAAGCCGGTGGGTGCGATCACCCTGGTGCCCGAAGAAGCCGGTCGCAAGGCCGATCGCCTGGACATCGGCGGCCGGCAGTTCTACGCGGTACGCACCGGGCCAGTGTATGGCTGGCGTTTCCGCGATCCGGATGCGCCCGCGCTGCGTCGGTTTACCGGCATCGAGCATTTCGCCGTGGATCCGGGCTGGCGGGTGCAGGCGCAGTGGCACGCCTATCCCACACCGCGGCCGATCACGTTGCTGACCTCCATCGGCACGCCGTTGTCGGCCACGGTGCCGGGCGAAGCGCGGTTCCGTCGCGATGGTCGCGATTACCGGCTGCAAGCGGTGACGCAGCCAAACGACCCCAAGCTGTTTTTCATCTTTGCCGATCGCACCAGCGGCAAAGAAACGTATGGCGGCGCGCGTTATCTGTTTGTCGAGCGACCGACCGACGGCGCGCTGATCCTGGATTTCAATCGTGCCGAAAACCCGCCGTGCGCGTTGACCCCGCACTTGGTGTGTCCCATCGCGCCGCCCGGCAATCGACTGGAGTTGGCGGTCACGGCCGGCGAGAAGACCTATCTCGGCAAGTGGTGAGCAGCCACGCGTAATCGAATCGGACGCGGCGATGTTGCTTAGTTCGCGCCTGCGTTGTCGAAGGTGGCCTGGATGCGTGCCCACGGAAAGCGCGGACCCGGATCCAGCTTGCGACGCACCTGCTGCGTGGGATCGTCGCTGGCTGCTTCGAGGGTGGTATCCAAGGCATCGTGCCCGGTGATGGATTGCAGCGCGGGCAGTTCACTGCGCAACCAGCCCAGCAGCGCTTCCAATGCCTGCAGTTGGTCTTCGGGGTAGTCCTCGTCCATCGCCTGGTGTCGCGAGTCCAGCCAGTGCGGCCAGCGCCCGCGATTGACCAGTTCGATACCGATCGAGTCGGCATTCTGCCCGCGGACGTGATGGGCAATGCGCTCCAATGCCACGTACTGTTCGATGCGGCCATCGCGGTCGATGTAGTAATGGCCGCTGTTGCCGGCACCCGAGTCGTAGAGCACGCGCTCGCCATATTCGCGCGCGGTGGCCAGGTCCGGCAGCTCGGTGCAATGGATCACCACGCGAGTGATCGCAGACGGTGGGCGCAACGCCAACTGCGCTTGATAGGGCAGGGGAACGGGGTGGATCCGGGGCGGGGCAGGCATGCCCGGATGCTAACATCGCGTCATGCCTTTGAACCCCGACAGCCCGCTCGCCCGCCTGATGGCGACGTTGCCGCAACGCGGTCGCCTCGACTGGATCGGGGTACGCCCGGCCCGCGATGAAACGATGCTTGCCCTGGACGAGGCGGAAGTTGCGCTGGATGGCGGACTGGCCGGCGACCGCTATCGCGGACGCGACGGCAAGCGGGGCGTCACCCTGATCCAGGCCGAGCATTTGCCGGTGATCGCGGCGCTGTCCGGTCATGCGGAGCTCGTGCCCGCCACGTTGCGTCGCAACCTGGTGGTGTCCGGCATCGCCGTGATCGCGCTGAAGGGACGCCGGTTCCGCATCGGCGACGTCGAACTGGAAGGCACGGCCTCGTGCGATCCGTGCTCGCGGATGGAGGATGCGCTTGGACCCGGTGGCTACAACGCGATGCGCGGCCATGGTGGCCTGTGCGCGCGCGTGGTGCGCGCCGGGGTGCTGCGCCTGGGTGACCCGGTGGTGGCGCTGTGAGCCGCGGCCACTGCATTTTGTCGCACGGTTTTGAAAGTGGCCCGGACGCCATCAAGGTGGCCGCGCTGGCCCAGGTCGCCGAACGCCTGGGCTGGACCCACGAACGCCCGGACTACACGGACCTGGACGCGCGCCGCGAGATCAGCAGCGTGGGTGATGTCGTCGCTCGCCAAGATCGCCTGCTGGCATTGGCGCAGGCAGCGGCCGAACGCGGGCCATTGGTTTTGGCCGGTTCCAGCCTGGGGGCCTATATTTCCGCGCGGGTATCGTTGCAGGTGCCGACCCGCGCGCTGTTCCTGATGGTGCCGCCGATCCAGATGGGCCCGCTGCCGGCGCTGGATGCCGCGCCGGTGCCGATCTCGGTGATGCATGCCTGGCACGATGAATTGATTCCCGTGCAGGGCATCGTTGAATGGGCGCGCGCGCGTTCGGCGCGGTTGCTGCTGGTGGATGACAGCCATCGCTTGGCTGCCCACGTGGAAGCGTCGGCCCAGGCGTTCGAACAATTGCTGCGTACCGCATGAGCGAGGGATCGGCCATGGAAGTGACGGTGCGGCCAGCGAAGACGCGCGATGTCGACGCCATCGAGATACTGACGCTGGTGTCCTATTTTGACGTGGCGGGCGGTCGGCCGGACGAGCACGCGGCGATCGCCGCATTGCGCGCCGACGATGCGCTGGTGCTGTCGCTGGTGGCCGAGCACGAGGGGTATGTGGTGGGCCACCTGGCGGTGTCGGCCGTGGGCTTGTCCGATGGCAGCACGGGTTGGCACCTGTTGGGTCCCCTGGCGGTCGGACCGGGCCATCGCGGCCACGGCATCGCCACCTCGCTGGTCCGCGCCGCCCTGGACGAGCTGGAGACGCGGCGCGCGGCTGGCTGCGTGGTCTTCTCCGATGCATTGTTGTTCCGGCGGCTGGGCTTTGCGCCCGAACCGGGCCTGACCCGGGCCGACGAAGGCGTCGTGCTGGCGCGCGCGTTTGGCGATCGCCTGCCGCCGCTGGCCGAAGTGGAGCCCCATCCGGCGCTGCTGCCGGGCTGAACCGGGTTACCGCCCGGGCTGGTAATGGCCGGCGCGATGGCCGAACATGCCCTCCCTTCCGCAGACCGGCCTTGCCGGGCGCGGCATCCGCTCCGCCGGCCCGCGCGGCCGGCCCCGATCGAACGCCATCCCGTGAAATTCTTCGCTTCCTGTGCCAAAGGCCTGGAGTACCTGCTTGCCGACGAGCTGATGGCGCTGGGCGCCGTCCGTGCCACTGCAACGGTCTCCGGTGTCAACGTCGAGGGCGAGCTGCGCGATGCGCTGCGCGCCGTGTTGTGGTCACGCCTGGCCAGTCGAGTGCTGTGGCCGCTGGCCGACTTCGAGTGCCCGGACGAAGCGGCGCTGTATGACGGCGTCGCCGCGCTGCCCTGGCCCGAGCACCTGGAGGGTGATGCCACCCTGGCGGTGGACGCGCATGTCTCCGGCACGGGCATCACCCATGCGCGTTTTGCCGCGCAGCGGGTCAAGGATGCGGTGGTGGACACGATGCGCGGCGCCGGGCTGGAGCGCCCGTCGGTGGATATCGAATACCCGGATCTGCGCCTGAACCTGGTCCTGCGCAAGGGCAGGGCGATCGTGTCGGTCGACCTGGGCGGCGGTCCGCTGCATCGCCGTGGCTGGCGGCGTGCGCAGAACGAGGCGCCGTTGAAGGAAAACCTGGCCGCGGCCGTGCTGCTGCGTGGCGACTGGCCGCGCGCGTACGGCGAAGGCGGTGGCCTGCTCGATCCGATGTGCGGCGGCGGCACGTTGCTGGTGGAAGGCGCCTTGATGGCGGCGGACGTAGCCCCCGGCCTGCAACGCTATGGCCAAAATATTCCCAGCCGCTGGCGTGGTTTCGATCGCGGCGCCTGGGACGTGCTGCGCGAAGAAGCCCGTGGACGCGAGCGCATCGGCCGCGCGGGGCTGCGCGCCGTGCTGTTCGGCAGCGACCTGGACCCGGCCGCCATTGCCGCCACCCGCGAAAACGCCACGGCCGCCGGTGTCGCGGGCGCGATCTCGCTGGAAGTGCGCGACATCGGCTCGCTGCCGGCACCGGGGCCGGAGCACGGCGTGGTGGTCTGCAATCCGCCCTATGACGAACGCCTGGCCGCCGACGCGGCCTTGTACCGCAAGTTGGGCAATGCCCTGCGCCAGGCCGTGCCGGCGTGGCGTGCCGCCCTGTTGTGTGGCGAAGAAGAGCTGGCCCGCGCCACCGGCCTGCGGGCCGCCAAGCGCTACCAACTGTTCAACGGCGCGATCGAGTGCGCGCTGATCGTGTGCGATCCGGTCGCCCCCCCGCAACGCGAAGTGCCGGCCGAGGCGCGCGTGCTCAGCGATGGCGCGCAAATGGTCGCCAATCGCCTGCGCAAGAACCTGCAGAAGCTGAAGAAGTGGCGCGCCCGCGACCAGATCGCGTGCTTCCGCGCCTACGACGCGGACCTGCCCGAATATTCGGCGGCGATCGATGTCTACCAAGAAGCCGATGGCGCGGCGCGGATCTTCCTGCACGTACAGGAATATGCGGCGCCGGCGACCATTCCGGAAGCCGACGTGCGACGTCGCCGCAACGAATTGCTGGCCGCTGCGCGTGAGGTCTTCCAGGTGCCGGCCGAACAGGTCGCGCTCAAATCCCGCGAGCGTGGCAAGGGCGGCAGCAAGTACGGCCGATTCGAACAGCGCGGCGAGTTCCTGCACGTGCGCGAGCATGGCGCGCTGTTGCGGGTGAATCTGTTCGATTATCTCGATACCGGGCTGTTCCTGGACCATCGACCGCTGCGCGGCATGATGGCAGCGCAGTCCAAGGGCCGGCGCTTCCTCAACCTGTTCTGCTATACCGGCGTGGCCAGTGTCGAGGCGGCAGTGGCCGGCGCGGTGGCCACCACCAGCGTGGACCTGTCCGGCACCTACCTGCAGTGGTGCGCCGAGAACCTGGCACTCAACGGGCTGGCCGGCGCGCGCCACCAGATGGTGCAAGCAGACGCCCTGGCCTGGCTGGAAGCCGAGCGCGGCCAGTACGACGTGATCTTCTGCGACCCGCCGACGTTTTCCAATTCGGCACGCGCCGAGGACTTCGACGTGCAGCGTGAGCATGTGCGTTTGCTGCAGGCTTCGATGGCGCGCTTGGCGCCGGGCGGCGTGCTGTATTTCTCCAACAACTTCCGTCGCTTCAAAATGGACGAAGCGGCCATCGCGCAATTCGCCGATTGCGAGGAGATCACTGCGCGAACACTGGATCCGGATTTCGAGCGCAATGCGCGAATCCATCGCGCGTGGCGGCTGGCGCATCCGGCCTAGGCAGGCGTGGTGCGCCGGCTCAGGTCGGCAGCCACACCGAGATGGCGTGCAACACCAGGCCGATGAGGCCGCCCACCAGCGTGCCGTTGAAGCGGATGTACTGCAGGTCGCGGCCCACGCCCAGTTCCAGTTGTTCGACCAGGTGGCGTTCGTCCCAGCCTTTCATGGTCGAGGCGATGTGTTCGGTGACCGAACTGCGCAGGCGCGTGCTCAGGCGTCCGGCCGCATCGAGCATGTGTGTGTTGAGGGCATCGCGCAGCGCCGGGTCGCGCGACAACGATTGCCCCAGCGACTGCAACGACTGCTCCAGGTGCCGGGCGACCGCCGAGTCGTCGCGCTCCAGGTCGCGTCGCAACGCCTGCTGGATGCGCGACCACAGGTCCTGCACGTAGTCCTGCAAGGCCGGGTGGGCGATGGCGCGCTGTTTGAGCGTGTCGATGCGCGCGGCCAGTTCGGGATCTTCGCGTAGCCGCCGGATGTAGTCTTCCACCCAGCGTTCGTAGTCCTGCCGAAGCGGGTGGTCTGGCGTGACCAGTACCTGCTGCATTTCATCCAGCGCCGCGCGCGCGAGGCGGTCGGCCAGGCTGTCGCCGATCTCGTCGATGGGCTTGACCCAGTTCACCGTCTCGATGAGCTTGGGCCATTCGCGTCGCGCATAGCGCACGATCAGTGCCGACACGCGCGCTTTGACCGCTTCGTTGTCCAGCCATTGGCCGAGGCGCTGCAGGCCCTCGTCGAGCAGGCGTTGGTGGCGACCATCGGCGGTGAGCAAACTGAGTACCTCACCGGCGCTGGCGGCGACATTCCAGCTTTGCAGGCGTTCGACCACGAAGCGCTGGATGGCGCGCCGCACCGCGGCTTCGTCCAGCAGATCCAGCGCCTGCAGCAGCCAGCCGCGCGCCATGTCGGCCAGCATCTTCGATTGCGTTGGTTGCGAGAGCCACTGGCCGAGTCGCCCGGCCGGATCGAAGGCGTGCAACTTTTCCAGCAGCGCCTCTGGCGCGAGGAAATGATCGCGTACGAACGCGGCCAGGCCATCGGCCAGGCGATCCTTGCCGCGCGGCAAGATGGCCGTGTGTGGAATCGGCAAACCCAGCGGCCGGCGGAACAGCGCCACCACGGCGAACCAATCCGCCAACGCGCCTACGGTCGCCGCTTCGCAAAACGCCGCCAGCCAGGCCCAACCGCCACGCAAGCCCATGGCGTGGCTGAGCACGAAGCCGGCCAGCATCACCAACAGCAGGCCCGTCGCCAGGCTGCGCAGGCGGCGCAGCTCTACGCGGCGCGGATCGAGGGCGGGGACCGTGGATTCACTCGTCGTCGTCATGCCGGCAGTCTACGCAAGCGGTCATGACGCGGATGTTCAGTGGGGCGCGCAGGCAGGCATGCGTGCGCGAGCGCGCCCGGATGGCGGCGGCGCCAGGGGTGGCGGCCGATCCGCCGCGCCGCAGAACCGGCTCGCTGCGCGTGCTTGAGCCGCTTGTCCGTCAGGGCGGTCTTGGCGCTGGCCTCGCTCAATCGACCTTTCGGATGATGTCGCCCAGCACCTCCACGATACGGTCGATCTGCGCCGGCTCGATGATCAGGGGCGGCGACAGGGCGATCGTGTCGCCGGTTACGCGAACCAACAGGTCGCCTTGATGGAAGGCGCGTTCGAAGATCTCATAGCCGCGTGCACCGGGGGCGCCGGGGCGCGCAGCCAGTTCGATGGCGCCGATCAACCCGAAGTTGCGCAGGTCGATCACATTCGGCAGACCCTTCAGCGAGTGGATCGCCTGCTGCCAATGCTCGCCCAGTGTGATCGCGCGCTCGAACAGGTTCTCCTCGGCATAGGTGTCGAGCGTGGCCAACGCCGCCGCGCATGCCAGCGGGTGCCCGGAGTAGGTGTAGCCGTGGAAGAATTCGATCGCGCCGGCAGGCCCCTGCATGAAATCGGCATGGACGCGGTCGGACACGAACACCGCACCCATCGGCACCGTGCCGTTGGTCAGGCCCTTGGCCGTGGTCATCAAGTCCGGCGTGACGCCAAAGCGCTGCGCCGCGAAGGCTTTGCCGACCCGGCCAAAGCCGGTGATGACTTCGTCGAACACCAGCAGGATGCCGTGGCGGTCGCAGATCTCGCGCAGTCGCTGCAGATAGCCTTCCGGCGGCAGGACGACGCCGGCCGAGCCACTCACCGGCTCGACGAAGACCGCGGCGATGGTGGAGGCATCGTGCAGCGCGATGATCCGCTCCAGGTCCTCCGCCAGCTCGACACCCTGCTTCGGCAGGCCGGGCGTAAACGCGTTGCGTTCCAGGTCCAGGGTGTGGCGCAGATGGTCCACTCCGGCCAACAGCGGGCCGAACCATTTGCGGTTGTTCGGCAGGCCGCCGATCGACATGCCGCCGAAACCGACCCCGTGATAGGCCTTCTCGCGGCCGATGAAGCGGGTGCGCTGGCCTTCGCCGCGCGCACGGTGCCAGGCCAGGGCGATCTTCATCGCGCTGTCCACGGCCTCGGAGCCGGAGTTGGTAAAGAACACATGCCCCATGCCCGGTGGCGCGATCTCGGCCAGCCGTTCGGCCAGCACGAAGGGCAGCGGCGAGCCCATCTGGAAGGTGGGTGCGAAGTCCAGCGTCGCGGCCTGCGAGGCAATCGCCTCTACGATGCGTGGCCGCGTGTGTCCCGCATTGCAGCACCACAGGCCTGCCGCGCCATCCAGGATCTGGCGCCCGTCCACGCTGCGGTAATACATGCCGTGGGCCGAGGCCAGCAGGCGCGGTTGGGCCTTGAATTGCCGATTGGCCGTGAAGGGCATCCAGAACGCCTCCATCGAGGCCGGTGCCTGCAGGGATTGCCGGGCGTATTCGCCTTCGGGGGTGGGAAAGGGATCGTTGCCCATGACCTGCTCCTGCACCTGTGCTCGGGGCCTGCGGCCGGGCGCGGAGCACCGGGCCGATCGTTGAAAAAACTTTACACCACTCTGGCAGCGCGTGGCCGGGGGGCGTGCCGGCTGGACGCGGGGATCGCCGCGTGTAAAGTATCCGCAACACTTCACGGTGGCGGGTCATGGATATCGGAGCACGCCTGCAACTGGTGCGAACCGGGCGCGGCCTCAGCCAGCGCGAACTGGCCAAGCGGGTCGGCGTCACCAACAGCACGATCTCGCTGATCGAGCAGAACAAGGTCAGTCCGTCGGTGGCGTCGTTGAAGAAAGTGCTCGATGGCATTCCGATCTCGTTGGCCAATTTCTTCACCCACGACCTGGACGTGGCGGCCGATGCGCCGTTCTATGCGACAGGCGAGCAGCCCGACGTGGGCAGCGATGGCATCCACTATTTCCTGGTTGGCCAACGTCGGCCACAGCGCCGCATGTGCGTCCTGCGCGAGGTGATGCCGCCGGGCAGCGACACCGGCGAGTCGATGCTGTGCCACGACGGCGAGGAGGGCGGGGTGATCGTCAATGGCGTGGTCGAGGTCACCGTGGGCCACCAGGTGCGCGTGCTGCGCGACGGTGAGGCGTACTACTTCGACAGCCGCGTGCCGCACCGCTTCCGCAATATCGGCGCCGACGAAGCCGTCATCGTCAGCGCCAACACGCCTGCCACTTTTTGACCGGGCGCCGCATGAATCCTTCGCACCAGGCGCGCAGCGCGCCGGACCGTCGCCAGGCAGAGGCCGTGGCCGATGCCTTGTTGGCCGAAGGCCGCGCACGCCAACGCGCGGTGTTGTTGCGTCGCTGGCGGTTTCGCCAGTTCCGGTACGGCCAATGGCGGGCCATGGCGGTCGCCCTGGTCACGGGGTTGGCGTTGTGGATGCTGGGCAAGGCGACCGGCGTGGTGGTGGGACGCGGTGTGCTGTGGGGCGTTGGGCTGCTGGTCTATGCACTGGCGCACCGCCATTTTCGGCCGCGGGTACCGGCACGCGGCGTAATCGAGAGCTGAGCGCGCCAGGCGCGCGGAGGAATCGCGATGGACAAGTCCACCACACGGCAACAGTGGGAGGCGATGGCGCAGGGCCTGCATGCCAGCACGCAAGCCTTCATCGACGGTCGCTACGTCGATGCCGCCGATGGCGCCACCTTCGACTGCATCAGCCCGGTCGACGGGCGCGTGCTGGGCCGCGTCGCCGATGGCAAGGCGCAGGATATCGATCGTGCGGTGGCCGCGGCCCGGCGCAGCTTCGAGGCCGGCCATTGGTCGCGCAGCAGCCCGGCGCACCGCAAGCGCACCCTGCAGACCCTGGCACGCTTGGTCGATCAACATGCCGACGAGTTGGCTTTGCTGGAGTCGCTGGACATGGGCAAGCCGGTGGGCGACGCACGCGATGTGGACATCGCGGCGACCGTGCGTTGCTTGAACTGGACCGCCGAAGCGATCGACAAGGTGTATGGCGAGGTCGCGCCGACCGGCCCGAATGAGCTGGGCCTGATTACCCGCGAGCCGCTCGGCGTGGTCGGCGCCATCGTGCCGTGGAATTTTCCATTGCTGATGGCCGCGTGGAAAATTGCGCCGGCCCTGGCCATGGGCAACTCAGTGGTGCTGAAGCCCTCGGAGAAGTCACCGTTGAGTGCCATTCGCCTTGCTGCCCTGGCTGCCGAGGCGGGCCTGCCCGACGGGGTATTCAATGTGGTGCCCGGTACGGGCAAGGGCGCAGGCGAGCCTTTGGCCCTGCACATGGACGTGGACGGCCTGGTGTTCACCGGGTCCACCGCGGTGGGGCGCCGACTGTTGCAGTGCGCCGGGCTGTCGAACATGAAACGCGCCTACATGGAATGCGGCGGCAAGAGCCCGAACCTGGTGTTCGCCGATGCGCCGGACCTGGAGCGTGCCGCCCAGGCGGCCGCCAGCGCGATCTTCTACAACCAGGGCGAGGTCTGCACCGCCGCTTCGCGCCTGCTGGTGGAGCGTTCGATCAAGGACGAGTTCGTCGCACGCGTGGTAGCGGCGGGACGACGCATGCAACCGCGCCATCCGCTCGATCCCGGGGCGCCGATGGGCGCGTTGGTGGACGAGACCCAGGCGCGGCGGGTACTCGAGTACATCGCCCGCGGCACCGAGGAGGGTGCGCGCCTGTTACTGGGCGGGCGCCGCGCCGAGGTGGTCGCCGGCGGCAGTTACATCGAGCCCACGGTGTTTGACGAGGTCGATCCGACGCACGCGATCGCGCGTGAGGAAATCTTTGGCCCGGTGCTGGCGGTGATGACCTTCGACAACGAAGCGCAGGCGCTGCGAATGGCCAATGACACCGAGTACGGGTTGGCTGCCGGGGTGTGGACGCGGGACATCTCGCGTGCGCATCGGGTGGCGAGGGGTTTGCGGGCGGGCAGTGTGTGGGTGAATTACTGGGACGGCGGGGATATGACGGCGCCGTTTGGTGGGTATAAGCAATCGGGGAATGGGCGGGACAAGTCTTTGCATGCTTTTGATAAGTACACGGAGATGAAGGCTACTTGGGTTTATTTGGGGTGAGTTTTTTTTTGGATCAAGGGCTTCCACGCCCTTCGGGCGCGGGTCACTTTCTTTGCTTGTGCAAAGAAAGTAACCAAAGAAACACACTCCCACAGCGCGAGCCGAAGCGATGGAGCTGCTTCGGTGCCCTTGCGCTCCTCGGGGATCAGGGGCACGGCGCGCGAACTCGCTGCGCTCAGACAACGCGAAGGGCTTCCACGCCCTTCGGGCGCGGGTCACTTTCTTTGCTTGTGCAAAGAAAGTAACCAAAGA
>DASWQJ010000050.1:0-13179 GCA_036403795.1 Stenotrophomonas sp. | reverse complement strand
TGCGGACATTCTATCGACGATGGCCGCGTAGCCGATGCCATGCCATCGGATGCCCCACCGCGCTCAGAAAGCGTCTTGCCAGAACAACCAGCCCCGAGCCCGGCGCGCTTCCAGCAACAAGGCGCGATGCCCGTCCGCGCTTTGGCCCCATAGCAGTTCCTGTTCGCAGCCCATGGGCTGCCAGTTGATGAAGCCGGGGTCGGCCGAGCCTGCGCAGGCGGTCGAGCCTGCGCAGGGGCCCGGGGTGGCGCGCTGCGCCACCTCGTGAAGCCATGCCGCGCCACCGGCCAGTACGTGTCGGGCGGCCGCGGCATCCAGCTGCAGGCCGAGTACGCCTCGCCCCAAGGACGTGCCCAACCGCAACCGGGACAGTGGCGAGGCCTCCCAGCAATCGGAGGGCGGCGGCAGCAACGCCACCGTCGCCAACCCTGCCGGCAGCAGTCGCCGCACCCGCCTGAGCACGCGTGCGGAGGTGAACATCGTGCTCATCGGAGGTCTTCGCCCAGCGCGTACCAATCCAGGCGGCGGGTGAGCCACATGATGCTGGCCAGGATGCCGAACAGCAGCAGCGAACCCATCAGCAAGGCGTTGTCCTCGGATACCAGCAAGCTGTACAGCACGCCATAGAGGGCGGTCAGCAAGGTGGAGAAGCCCACCGCCAGCCGGCGGCTGCGCAGCACGCCCGTCAGATAGAAGCCCTGCAAGCCAATGCACGCCGCAGCCGCCACCAGATAGGCCTGCCAGAAGGCGATGTGCTCGGACAGGCTGAGCAGCAACAGGAAGAAGATCGCCAACGCCAGGCCGACCAACAGGTATTGCACCGGGTGGATCCGCAGGCCGCGGATCAGCTCCAGCAGGACAAAGCCGGTGAAGGTCAGCAGCACGAAAAGCAACCCGTATTTACTGGCGCGGTCGGCCTGGGTGTAGATGTCGACCGGATCGATCAGGTCCACGCGCAATGCGTCCAACGCCTCGCCTTTCAGCAGTTGGGCCTGCGCGCCGGTGGCCAGGGACGACAGTGCCCATTGGGCCTGGAAGCCGCTGGCATCGACCTGTCGTTCGGTCGGCAGGAACTCGCCCCCAAAAGAAGGATGCTGCCAGGCAGAGCGCAGTGCGATCTGGTTGTTGTCGCCGATGGGGACGATCGACAGCGCGCGCGTGCCGGCCAACCTCAGGTCCATCGCCACTTCGGCAAGCCCCGGCAAGGTTCCCGCAGCCACCTCGGCGAGCGCCGGCAATTCGGCATGCAAGCCGGGCGAGGCACTGGCCAGTGCGCCGCTGTCGTTCTGCAAGTTGACCACGCTGCCGTTGACGCGCAGGGTCGGTTGACCGGACAGGCCGCGCACATCGGAGATGCCCACGGCCAGATAGGCACGCCCATAGGTGCGACCGTCCACGGCGGCGTACGGCAGCGGCGCGAACTGCGCACGCACCTGCGCCTGCCAGCTGTAGACCGGCACCTTGAACAAACCGATGCGACGCTCCGACGGCGCCAGCATGCCGTCGATGCGCAATCGGGTCGGCGTCTGCACCAGCGTGCCGGTCTCGCGGCGGTTTTCCACGATGAAGGCACCCTGTTCGTCCCGCACTCGCACTTGATACTCGCGCGACCAGGGGAGATAGCGCACCGGCCCGAGGAAGCGCTGTTCGCCTGCGCTGCTGCGCGATACGCGTGCAACGGCCTCCTCGCGGTGTTGGGTGCGGTCGACGATCACGCTGCGGATCAGGAGCAAAGGCACCAGCAACAGCAGGATCAGCCCACCCAGGGTGCCGAACCGCAACAACAGCTTCAGGGATTTCATACTCGGTCCTTCGTTGAAGAAGGCCGCAGCGTGCACCGCGTTGGTGGGCGGGGTTTGTGGCGAATTTGAAGTGAGTGTGAAGTCCCGCCATGGCCGCCCGCCAGGGCATCAGGCCGTCATCGCGCCAGGCCGGTGACCGGCAGCGAAAGCACCGCGCGGGCGCCGCCGCCGGGCTGGTTTTCCAACTGCGCGTAACCGCCGTGCAGGCGCGCGACCTCGCGCACGAACGGCAGGCCCAGCCCTGAACTGCGCGGGCCACCATCGGGCCTGGGCAGCGAGTAGAAACGTTCGAATACCCGGTCCTTGGCGTAGTCGGGCAGGCCCGGCCCCTGGTCCTGCACCGTCAGCCGCCACTGATTGCCTTCGAGGTGCGCGGACAAGGCCACCGTGCCGCCGGGCGGCGAAAACGCCAACGCATTGTCGAGCAGGTTGCCGACCGCCTGCCGCAACAGGAACGGGTCGCCCGCCAGTGCCTCCAGACCCATCGCCACATCGACCTGCAGTTGCACGCCGCGCGTGCGCGCGGTTACTTCCGCCGCGGACGCCACCTGGGCCAGCAGCGCGGCGACATCCACCGGCTCGCGCTTGTGCAACCAACCGTGCTGCTCGACTTCGGCCAGTGCGAGCAACTTGTCGATGGTCTCGGTCAGGCGTTGCTGCTGGCTCTGGATATGGCCGGCGAAGCGTTGTCGCTCGGCTTCGGGCAGCGGCTCCTGCAGCAACTCGGCCGCACCACGGATCGCGGCCAGCGGGCTTTTCATCTCGTGCGTCAACGACTGCACGTATTGCTCGACATAGGCCTTGCCTTCGAGCTTGCGACGCATCTGTTCCAGCGCCTGGCCCAGGTCGCCGATCTCATCGCGGCGGTGCGGCGGCGGCGCCACTGGCTCGCCCGCGCTGACCGCGCGCGCATAACGGTTCAGGCGGTTGATGCCGTGCGACAGCCACCACGTCGCCAGCACGCCGATCAGCGCGGCGATGCCGACCAGCCAGGCGCCGCGACGCAGGATGTTGCGCTGGCTGGCGGCAATGAACGGCTCGATGCTGCGGTTGGGCTGGCCCAAGGTCAGCACGCCGATCAACGTGCGCCCATCGGCCGGATCGTAGATGGGCGCGGCCACGTGCATCACGCTGGGGCTGTCCGGCAAAGCCGGGTCTTCGGGGCTGGAGCGTGCGCCGTATTCGCCGCGCAAGGTGCGGTAGACATCGTTCCAGCGCGAGTTGTCGCGACCGACATCGCGGCCGGTGGAATCGAACACGACCTTGCCGTAGGCGTCGGTCACCGTCACCCGGTAGTCGATGCTGCGCTTGGGAAAGCGCCACACCGTGGCGTGCGGGTCACGCTGGTGGGCCCGCGCGAGATGGCGCGCGAAGGCGCCGTCGGCGATGCGGCCGGCCGCCAGGTCGGGTGCGGCGATCTCGGCGAGCAGGTTGGCCGAATCGACCAGGGTCGATTCGATCGCCTGGCGCACCCCCGGCTTCACCTCGTTGACGAACACACGCATCACGAAAAAGGCGGCCACGCCGGCGATCAGGAAAAAGCCCAGGAACAGCTTCAGTCCAAGCCGCATCGCTATGCCTCCAGTGCGTAACCCAGCCCGCGATGGGTGCGGATCGGGTCGCCGGTGGCACCGGCTGCGCGCAACTTGGCGCGTAGCGTCTTGACGTGGGTATCGACGGTGCGGTCGGCGCTGGCCGCATCGCTGTCCCAGGCACGATCCATCAACTGGGTGCGATTGAGGATGGCGCCCGGGCGGGCCAGCAGGGCGGCCAGCAAGTAGTACTCGTAACGGGTCAATGCCAGGGACTGGTCGCGATAAGTGATCCGGCATCCTTCGCGATCGATGGCGAACGCGCCATGGCGCTGCCAGCCACGCTCGGTGCCGGGCGAGGTGGCCCCCAGGTGCCGGCGCAGCCGCGCACGCACGCGCGCCGCCAGCTCGCGCGGCGAAAACGGCTTGGCGACATAGTCGTCGGCGCCCAGTTCCAGGCCCAGCACGCGGTCGAGCTCGTCGTTGCGGGCGGTCAGGAACACCACCGGCACGTCACTGAAGGTGCGCAGTTGGCGGCAGACTTCGAAACCGCCCAGGTCCGGCAGGCCCACGTCAAGCAGCACCAGGTCGATGCCGCCTTCGCGCAGGCGTGCCAGTGCCAGGCCGCCCAAGGCGACATGCTCCACCGCGTGGCCCTCGCTGCGAAGGGCATAGGCGACGGCATCGGCGATGGCGGGTTCGTCTTCGACGACGAGGACGCGGGTGGCGGGCGCGGACATGGCGCGCAGCATAGCCGCAAGCCTGCTGCCGCCGGCACGCTGCCGTGCGCCAGGCCCTACACTGGCGACATGAACTATCGCCACGCCTTCCACGCCGGCAACCACGCCGACGTACTCAAGCACATCGCCATGCTGGCCCTGATCGACGCGTTCAAGCGCAAGGACAGCCCGTTCTTCGTGCTCGATACGCACGCCGGCCGCGGCCGTTACCTGCTCAGCGGCGAGGACAGTCGCCGTACCAGCGAAGCCGAGGACGGGGTGATGCGGTTGATGGGCAGCCCCCGCCTGCCCGAGGTGGTGGAGCGCTATCTGCGCGCGGTGCAGGCCGACAACCCGGTCGGCGCCCTGCTGACCTACCCGGGTTCGCCCCTGTTGGCGGCCCAGGCGGGGCGCGCGCAAGACCGTTTCGCGTTCTGCGAGGTGCAGCCGGAAGAGGCCGCCGAGCTGGGCAAGCTGTTCGCCCACGACAGCCGCGTGCGGGTGCATTCCGGCGACGGTTATGCCTCGGTGCGCGCGTTCCTGCCGCCCAAGGACGGCGCCACGCGCATCGGGCGCGGCCTGGTACTGATCGACCCGCCCTACGAGGTGCAGGACGCCGAATACCCGCAGATCATCGCCACGCTGCGCGAGGTGCTGACCCGCTGGCCCCAGGCGGTCTGCGCGGTGTGGTACCCGATCAAGCAGCGGCGCAGCCTGCAGCCGTTCTTTCGCAAGGCGGCCGCGCTGCCCGCCAAGTCGGTACTGGTCGCCGAGCTGCAGGTCCGCCCGGACGACTCCCCCCTGCGGCTCAACGGCAGCGGCATGTTGCTGGTCAACGCGCCCTGGCAATTCGAGCAGGTGCTGGCCCCCGCCCTGCCGGTATTGCGGACCCACCTGGGCGAAACCGGCGCCTCGACCCGGCTGGAATGGCTGCGGCAGCCGGGCTGAACCCGGGACGCCATTCCCCGCATATCGATGCCGGCAGTCACAGGCGGATCACGCGCCGTGAAGGTAGAGTGAGCCCGGCTCGCTCCTGCCCCCTCCCGACAGGGTTCACGGCGCGGGCCGGCAGTGGTGACAAAATCCCCTACGCCAAGCTCGACTGAAGGAAGTTCGGTCATGGCCATCCGCAATCGCATGCCACCGTGGCATGAAAATTTCAGCCTGCCCAACGGGCGCACCCTGCTGCTGCGTCCCGTGCGGCCGGAGGATGGCCCGCCCCTGCAGGGCGCTTTCAGCCTGCTCGGCCCGGACGAGATCCGCGAGCGCCTGAGCCCGGGCGAAGAGGCCAGCGCCGACGTGGTGCAGCGGCTGACCCATCCCAACCCCAAGAGCGAGATCGTGCTGGTGGCAGCCGAGCAGTTGCCGCCGGGCGAGGCGGTGATCGGCGCGGTGGCGCGCGCGGCGATCGTGCCGGGCAGCCGGCAGGCCGAATACACGATCCTGGTCAGCCATTTCGTGGCCGGCCAGGGCCTGGGGCGGCAGTTGATGCGCAAGCTGGTCAAGTGGGCGCGCCGCAAATACCTGGACCGGCTGTACGGCGACGTGGTCAAGACCAACGAGCCGATGCTGCAACTGGCCCAATCGCTGGGATTCAAGCCCCAGCCGCACCCGGAGTCCGACGAGCTATTGCGCATGGTGCTTGAACTCGAAGCCTGAGCGTTACCGCGCGTTGACCGGGGACGGGTAAAATCGTCGGCACATGCCGTCTTCTTCCCGACTCCCCGCTCCGCCGCTGCCCCGTTCCGGGCAGCTCCGCGCCTACTGGCGCGCCCCCACCTCGGCCACTGCGCTGGCCTGGTACATCGCCCGTGCCGCGCAGGCCCATGACGGCCCGTTGCTGGTGGTGGCACGCGACAACCACGGTGCGCACCAGCTCGAATCGGATCTGCTGACCCTGCTGGGCCAGCAGGATGGCGCCCTGCCGGTGCTGCCGTTCCCGGACTGGGAAACCCTGCCCTACGACCAGTTCAGCCCACACCCGGACATCATCAGCCAGCGCCTGTCCGCCCTGCATCGCCTGCCCTCGCTCGGCAAAGGCATTGTGATCGTGCCGGTGCAGACGCTGATGCAGCGGCTGGCGCCGTTGAAGTACGTGGTGGGAGGCAGTTTCGACCTCACGGTCGGCCAGCGCCTGGACATGGACGCGGAAAAACGTCGCCTGGAAAATGCCGGTTATCGCAACGTGCCGCAGGTGATGGATCCGGGCGATTTCGCCGTGCGTGGCGGCTTGCTGGACGTGTTTCCGATGGGCGCCCAAGCCCCGTTGCGCATCGAGCTGCTGGACGAGGACATCGATTCGATCCGCGCGTTCGACCCCGAATCGCAGCGCTCGCTGGACCGGGTGGACGCCGTGCACATGCTGCCCGGTCGCGAAGTGCCGTTGGACGATGCCAGCATCCAACGGGTACTCGGGACGCTGCGCGAGCGCTTCGACGTCGATACCCGGCGCAGCGCGCTGTACCAGGACTTGAAGTCGGGCCTGGCGCCGGCCGGCATCGAGTACTACTTACCGTTGTTCTTCGACCAGACCGCCACGTTGTTCGACTATCTGGGCGACAAGATGCTGCCGCTGGTGGTGCCGGGCGTGTCCAATGCGGCCGACGCCTTCTGGTTGCAGGCCCAGCACCGCTATGAACAGCGTCGCCACGACGTTGAGCGACCCCTGCTGGCGCCCGAGGCGCTGTACCAGACACCTGACCAGGTGCGCGAAAAGCTCAACGCGATGGCGCGCATCGAGGTATGGCCCACCGATCACGCACGCATCGACGACGCCACCGCACTGGGCGACCAGCCACTGCCGCCGCTACCGGTCGCGGCCAAGGATGCCCCCGCCGGCCAGGCGTTGAAGTCGTTCCTGGCGCATTACCCCGGGCGCGTGCTGATTGCCGCCGATTCGCCCGGCCGTCGCGAAGCCTTGCTGGAAGTGCTGGCCGCCGCGGACTTGCAACCCAAGGTCGAAAGCGACCTGCCCGCGTTCCTGTCCGATGCGGCCACCCGGTTCGCCATCGCGGTGGCTCCGCTGGATGATGGCTTCGCGCTCGATGCACCGCACATCGCCGTGCTCACCGAACGCCAGCTGTTCCCTGAGCGCGCCGCCCAGCAGCGCCGCGGTCGCCGTGCCGGACGCGAGCCGGAAGCGATCATCCGCGACCTGGGAGAGTTGTCCGAGGGCGCGCCCATCGTGCACGAGGACCACGGCGTGGGTCGCTACCGCGGCCTGATCGTGCTCGAAGCCGGCGGCCTGCCGGGCGAGTTCCTCGAGATCGAATACGCCAAGGGCGACCGGCTGTACGTGCCGGTTTCCCAACTGCACCTGATCAGCCGCTATTCCGGTGCCTCGCCGGAAACCGCGCCGCTGCATTCACTGGGTGGCGAGCAATGGGGCAAGGCCAAGCGCCGGGCGGCCGAAAAGGTCCGCGACGTGGCCGCCGAACTGCTCGAGATCCAGGCCCGTCGCCAGGCACGTGCCGGCCTGGCGCTGCATGTGGACCGGGCGATGTACGAGCCGTTCGCCGCGGGTTTTCCGTTCGAGGAAACCCCCGACCAGTTGGCCGCCATCGACGCCACGCTGCGCGATCTGGCCAGCAGCCAGCCCATGGATCGGGTGGTCTGCGGCGATGTGGGTTTCGGCAAGACCGAGGTGGCGGTGCGCGCAGCCTTCGCCGCGGCCAGCGCGGGCAAGCAGGTGGCGGTACTGGTGCCGACCACGCTGCTGGCGGAGCAGCATTACCGCAACTTCCGCGACCGCTTCGCCGATTGGCCGCTGCGGGTCGAAGTGTTGTCGCGCTTCAAGAGCACCAAGGAAATCAAGGCCGAACTGGAAAAGGTCGCCGAGGGCAAGATCGATGTGATCGTCGGCACCCACCGACTGCTGCAGCCGGACGTCAAGTTCAAGGACCTGGGCCTGGTCATCGTCGACGAAGAGCAGCGCTTTGGCGTGCGGCAGAAAGAAGCGCTGAAGGCGATGCGCGCCAACGTGCATCTGCTCACGCTGACCGCCACCCCGATCCCGCGCACGCTCAACATGGCGATGAGCGGGTTGCGCGACTTGTCGATCATCGCCACGCCGCCGCCGAACCGCCTGGCGGTACAGACCTTCATTACCCAGTGGGACAACGCGCTGCTGCGCGAAGCCTTCCAGCGCGAGTTGGCGCGCGGCGGGCAGCTGTACTTCCTGCACAACGATGTCGAAAGCATCGTGCGCATGCAGCGCGACCTGTCCGAGCTGGTGCCCGAAGCGCGCATCGGCATCGCGCACGGCCAGATGCCCGAGCGCGAGCTGGAACGGGTGATGCTGGATTTCCAGAAGCAACGCTTCAACGTGCTGCTGTCGACCACCATCATCGAATCGGGCATCGACATTCCCAACGCCAACACGATCATCATCAATCGTGCCGATCGTTTTGGCCTGGCCCAGCTGCACCAGCTGCGCGGCCGCGTGGGCCGTTCGCACCATCGTGCGTACGCCTACCTGGTGGTGCCGGATCGACGCTCGATTACCGCCGACGCCCAGAAGCGCCTGGATGCCATCGCGTCGCTGGGCGAACTGGGCGCCGGTTTTACCCTGGCCACGCATGACCTGGAGATTCGCGGGGCCGGCGAGTTGCTCGGCGAGGACCAGAGCGGGCAAATGGCCGAAGTGGGCTTCAGCCTGTACACCGAGCTGCTTGAGCGGGCCGTGCGCAGCATCCGGCTGGGCAAGCTGCCCGACCTGGACTCGGGCGAGGAAGTGCGAGGGGCCGAGGTCGAGCTGCATGTGCCCGCGTTGATCCCGGAGGACTACCTGCCCGACGTGCATACGCGCCTGACGTTGTACAAGCGCATTTCAAGCGCGCGTGACAACGAGGCACTGCGTGAGCTGCAGGTGGAGATGATCGATCGTTTCGGCTTGCTGCCGGATCCGGCCAAGCATCTGTTCGCCATTGCCGAGCTCAAGCTGCAGGCCAATGCGCTGGGCATCCGCAAGCTGGAGTTGGGCGAGAACGGCGGGCGGATCGTGTTCGAAGCCAAGCCGGATATCGACCCCATGGCGGTGATCCAGCTGATCCAGAAGCAACCCAAGCTCTACGCGATGGACGGCCCGGAAAAACTGCGCATCAAGCATCCGCTGCCGCAGGCGGTGGATCGCTTCAACGCGGCGAAGGCCTTGCTGATGACGCTGCGCAAGGGCTGACGGAACCGGCAGTGCCGGTTTCACCCGGCGCTGCCGTGCCTCGTGCGCAGACTGGGCTTACGTCATTCGGAGCAGCCCCATGTACGACGCCCTGGCCTCTGCCGACCACGTCGGCGCTTATCGCTTCACTGGCACGCTGACGCGCGAGGACTACGATCGCTGCATCGCCGATGTGGAGCAGCGACTAACCCGCCACGGCCGGATCGGGATCTATTGCGAGATGGCCGGGTTCACTGGCCTCACCCTGCCGGCGCTGGGACGTGACCTGGAATATGCGGTCCGCAACTTCGGCCGGTACGACCGCTTCGCCCGCGCAGCGATCGTGACCCCGCCAGGATTCGTGGCGACGATGACGAGCCTGTCGAGCCATTTCCTGCCCGACACCGAAGTGCGGGTATTTGCACCCGACGAAGGCGTGCAGGCATTGGCATGGGCCACCGACTTCGATCCAGACCAGGACTCGGCCGACGCGGATTGAGTGGCGCCGGGAATCCCGTGCCGACGCCGGCCCATGCCAACGAGGTACCGGCTGAGCCGCGGCCACGCCTGCTGCTGCCAGTGCCGCGGAGTGCTACTGCAGCCGCTCTGAATGGCGATGGTGATGACTCGCGAGACACTTGCGGGTAACGCGCGACTACAACTGCGATTCCACCGGCAGCCAACCAATCACCTTGGCTGCACCACGTCGCCACACACTGGCTTCGGGTTCGTGCGTCCACAGTCGCGGCGGCTGTGCGGTGGCATCGTGCCAGGCCAGCGCACCGTCCGCGTTCAGCAGGCTGACCCGGTAAGCGATGGCCGGAGCCGTCTTGCGCGCGTAAAGATTTTGCAGCTCATGCGCCAGCTGCGGCTGCTCGAACAACAGGCCCATTTCAGTATTGAGGTTCATCGAACGCGGATCCAGATTGAACGAGCCAATGAACCCGGTGCGCCCATCCACCACGAAGGCCTTGGTATGCAAGCTGGCGCCGCTGGAACCGAACAGGCTGCCGTCCGGCTTGCCGTTGGGCTTGAGCTCGTACAACGCCACGCCTCGCCGCAGCAGCGGCACCCGGTAACCCGCATAGCCACCGTGCACGGCCACCACGTCGTTGGCGGCCAGCGAATTGGTCAGCACCCCGACTTCCACGCCGCGTCGACGCAACCGGCTCAACCAGCGAACGCCGGCATCGCCCGGCACGAAGTACGGTGAAATCAGCAACAGCTGGCGCTGCGCACTGGCCATGTCCTGGATGAGCACGGGCGTCATCCAGTCTGGCCGGGGCGTGGCGCCTTCGGCCTTTTCAGGAGGATCGGACACGATGTGGGCCTTGCCCGACCAATGGACCTCGCGCTTGCCCTCCACCAGGCTGCGCACGCCGGCCGAACGGCTCAGCTTGTCGAAATAGGGCTTGGCCTGCGGAGATTTCGCCCCGGCGTCCAGATGCTGGCGCAACTGCGCCAGGTCGGTCTGCTGGCGCCGCACCAGGGCCGCCAGTGGAATGGCATTGGTGCTGTTCCAGTAGGCGTCGAAGATGGCGGAAGCTTCCTGCGCCGCCGGCCCGATCGCGGTGACGTCGGTGTCCATGAAATTCACGTCGCGCGCCGCGTCGAAGTACTCGTCGCCCACGTTGCGGCCACCCACGATCACTGCCCGTCCATCGGCGATCCACGCCTTGTTGTGCATGCGCCGGTTGACGCTGAAGAACCGCAGCACCATTTCGACGCCGCGCATGAAGGTACCCTCGCGCGCGCGCGTGGGATTGAACAGGCGCACCTCGATCAACGGGTGGCGATCCAGCGTGGCCAGCACCGAGCGGCTACCGCGCACGTTGAGGTCGTCCAACAGCAGCCTTACCCGCACGCCGCGGTCGGCCGCGCGCAGGATTTCGGCATACAGCAGGTTGCCGGTGAAATCCGGTCGCCAGATGTAGTACTGCAAGTCCAGGCTGCGCCCGGCGCCACGGGCCAGCAAGGCGCGTGCGGCGTAGGCATCGACGTTGTCGGACAACATCACCATGCCGGTCTGGCCCGGATGGCTGTCTTGCAATGGGGCCAATGCGCGATCGATCGGAGTGGCCGCTGCCTGCACCGGCAGGGCGGTGCTGGCCGGCCCGCGCGCGCGATCGGCGAAGCGGCCATAGCTCCACAGTGCGGCCAGCGAGGCGAGCACCAGGCACAACAGCGCGATCGCTACCCATTTCACGGTTTTTCGAGTCATGCGGCCCATTGTAGGGGCCGGCCGTCGTCGGCCCGTGCAGTGCGGCCGGACGGCGCGACCCCACCACGGCCCAGTCCGCGCCAGCGGCGCAACGCCGGTCGGGTCTGCGCCGGCAGTCGCGTCGCAGCGCAAGAAAGCGGCGCGGATGCAGGGCATCCGCGCCGGGGAGCAGGCAGCGCCGGCGGGTGCTCAGCGTGGCGCTTCGATCACCACGTATTGCACGCTGGTGCCCGCGTACTGCGGCCGGTACCAGGTGCTGCCGCATTGCTGGTAGGCGATGCCGTTGATCACGGTGGTCACGCAGCTCGGCGGAACCGAATACACGATCGAGCCGACTACCGCGGCGGTCACCACGGCAGCGGTCGTCACCGCCGCGGCGGCCGCGACCGGATGGTCGTACCAGCCGTTGTGCCAATGGTTGTCGACGTCCACGTCGATATCGTTGTGGATGTCGATATCGCGGCGATTGTTGACGTTGCGGTTGACGTTGTGGTCGATATTGGCGTTGCGGTTGACGTTGCCATTGGCAGGGCGGCTGTAGTTCGCGCCACGGTCCACGTGGGCTGCGCGGCCGCCGCCCCCCGGCGCGTGGTTGATGCCGGTGCGCGCGGCGCGCTGGATCGCCTCGGCGGGCGAACTGTGCAACAACCCGGCACCAGCGACTACGCCGACGACTCCGAGCACCAGCAGGGATTTAGGCAAATTCATCACTTCTGCTCCTCGACCGCGACGACATCGACTTCGACCAATTTGATCCGCGCAGCGTCCTTGGGCGGCACGAAGGCGAAGTTCGAATCCTTGAAGGTCGCGTGGGTATTCCAGGTGAGGTTCGCCGCGTACTGCGGCTGGGCCGGATCATCGGTCGTGGTGATGACCAGGCGGCGTGGCAGCGGCTGGTCGCCCTGCTCTACCCACAACTGCCAGTCCACGCCATCCTGCCGGTAAGCGTACTGCTCGGTCACCGTCCCGCCGACGCGCGCCGGACCGACGAAACGTGCCCCCGTCAGCGCGGCGGTAGGTGCTTCGGGCGTGCCCCACAGGAACAGGTCGGGCAACGGCAACTCGATGCCGTAGTCGTCGCGCAGCACGTCCATCAGCGCATGCAGGGTGGGCGGCGCGTCGACGCTGGCGTAGTACTTGTTCTTGGGGCCGTAGACGGTGAAGGTCTTGCCGTCGTAGTAGAACTCGCGCTCCTTGCGGTCGCTCTTGACGATCAGTTTCAGGCCGTCGGGCGGCCGCACCTGGTACTGCACGGTGCCGGCGAATTGCAGCTTTTGCCCGTCGTCATCGACCACGTCCAGGGTGGTGTCGCCCTTGAGGTCGAAGTCTTTCAGGCTACGCAGGTATTTGCCCATTCTTTCCAGGGCGGCCACTGCCTGGGGCTCGATCGCCGGTTTGGCGGACGTGGTGCTGGCGGTCGCAGCAGGCGCTGGCGGGGCGGCATGGACGGCGGCGGCACTGGCGGACAGCGCCAGGCAGATCGCCACGCGTAGCAAGGGTTGGGTCATCTGGATTCTCCGGTAGGTCTGGTGCGATCGCGGCCCGGGGGGGCATGGCGAAAGCAGACCACCTGGCACCCGATTCGCGCGTCCGCTGAACTACCGGTCGACGTTGAGTAAAACTACTGGTGCGCCAGCGTCCGCCGAAAAATCAGGTTCTTTTCCATCAGGGGGGAGAAGGCGCACGGCTTTCCGGGGCGCTCTGGATCGCGGCTTGCGAGTTGGGTTTTTTTGTTGAGGGCGCGGAGGGT
>DASWQJ010000049.1:0-4005 GCA_036403795.1 Stenotrophomonas sp. | reverse complement strand
GGGGCACGCAAAAACACGTCCGTGTTGGCTCGGTGGGCACATCCATGTGCCCACACGGCCCCGGCATGGGCCCGCGCCCCAGCCCCGGCCGCCCGCGCGCCCCAACCGGCTTCGCCTCGCCCTCGGTCGCCTCATGGTTGGCCGTTTATTCCGTGGAGCGTTCGCTGCGGTTTTGGGGGAGGCTGGCTTTTTAGTTGAAGGTTGGCTGAGCTGGTTGGAAATTAACCTATAGGGATCTATTGTTGTGGTATAAATTAGCCTACAGGCTAATTTGGAGGTGTTATGGCGACGTCTACACAGGCCTCTGTTGGCGCTGGCGGGCGAAAGCTGGCGCGACTTCGTCTCGATGAGACCGGGGACATGCTTCGCTCCCTGGCACCGCGCGCCAAAGCGGTCCCGCGTGGGGGGTGGATTTCGGCCCTTCGCCAGTCGTTGGGCATGACGCTGGCCGAGTTGGGCGGGCGCATGGGCGTGTCCGCCGTGTCGGTCAGCAAGTTGGAGGAGTCAGAGCGGCGAAGCACGATTCAACTGGACTCGTTGCAACGCGCTGCCTTGGCCTTGAATTGTGAGGTGGTGTACGCGCTTGTGCCGCGCGAGCCGTTGAACGAGATGGTGTTCAACGAACGAGTGCGCCAGCTCGACATCCTGCATGCGCGAACATCGCAACACATGCATCTGGAGAACCAGGGCGTAGATGATGCGGCTTACCGGGAGCACTTGCGTCGCGAAGCGGAGACGATGGTGTCTGACCGGCAGCTCTGGAAGTAGGTAAGTTGAAGACGCGCTCAGGGCTGACCACACCCGTGGAAGATGGGCAGACCCCGCTGGATCGAGATGAGGCAGAAGGGTTGGTTCCGGCATGGATCGCGACGCGAGGGGATCTCAACATCGCCGAGCAGGCAAATATCGAAGCTTCGTATCGATGGGTTGCGTCTGCACGGCGTCGTGGCGTCAACGTGGCCACTGAGGAATTCCTGAGAGGCTTGCACCATTCGATGTTTCGCCAGGTGTGGAGCTGGGCCGGTCGGTATCGGGCCACCGAGCGCAACATCGGCGTGGCGCCCCATCAGATCAGCATGCAAGTTCGGATGCTTCTTGACGATGCGTCGGTGTGGCACGCCCATGGCATCTACGATGTGGACGAGCAGGCTTACCGGCTTCACCACCGACTGACTGCCATTCATCCGTTTCCCAATGGCAACGGCCGCTCGGCCCGATTGATGGCAGATCATTACCTGGCGCAGCACGGGGCCGAGTGGTTCACTTGGGGTGCGGGGCTTCCGGCGGATGAATCACGAAGGCGCTACCTCGAGGCCGTGCGGGCGGCGGATGGCCACGACTACGCGCTGTTGGCAGCCTTCGTGCGTGCGTGATTCACGCTGCCGACGGGGAGCGGCGAGGTTGCGGATGAAACGGTTGGCGGTGCCGGAAACCCGTGATATCAATGCAGCCATGAACGCAAACCCCAGCCGCTTTTACTTTTGGTATTACGGTTTTCCGATGCCGCTGGCGGAGGAAGGATTGCGCTCACCCTGAAGGAAACTTCAGCCGCATCCCGAAAGCCGCCAGCGCAACTGGCGGCTTTTTTGTTGCCGCCTTGCCTGGGGCCTGATTGATATAACCCGCCCCCCGGAGATACGACATGCCCCCCCTGACCGATGACTTGCGCATCCGCAAGATCGAAACCCTCACCACGCCGGCCGAGCTGATCGACCTGTTGCCTTGCGATGAGGCCGCCTCGCAGACGGTGGCCGACTCGCGGGCGGCGCTGCACGCGATCCTGCATGGGGTCGATGACCGCCTGGCGGTGGTGATCGGACCTTGTTCGATCCACGACCCGGTGGCCGCCATGGAGTACGCACGGCGATTGCGTCCCTTGCGCCAGACGCTGGGCGATGCGCTGGAGATCGTGATGCGGGTGTATTTCGAAAAGCCACGCACCACGGTGGGTTGGAAGGGCCTGATCAACGACCCGGACCTGGATGGCAGTTTCCAGATCAACAAGGGGTTGCAGGTGGCGCGCGGTTTGCTGCGCGACATCAATCAACTGGGTCTGCCGGCGGGCGTGGAGTTCCTGGACACGATCTCGCCGCAGTACATCGCCGATCTGGTGGCGTGGGGCGCCATCGGGGCGCGCACTACCGAGAGCCAGGTCCATCGCGAAATGGCCTCGGGCATGTCGTGCCCGATCGGGTTCAAGAACGGCACCGGCGGCGACGTCAAGATTGCCGCCGATGCGGTCAGTGCCGCGGCGCATGCCCATCATTTCCTGGCGGTGACCAAGCATGGCCAGTCGGCCATTGCCGCGACCGCGGGCAATCCGGATTGCCACGTGATCCTGCGCGGCGGTGCGCAGCCCAATTACGATGCGGCCAGCGTGCAGGCGGCCGGTGCGGTGCTGCAGAAGGCGGGTTTGGCGCAGCGGCTGATGGTCGATGCCAGTCACGCCAACAGCGGCAAGAATCCGGACAACCAACCCAGGGTGATCGCCGATGTGGCCGCGCAGTTGGTCGGCGGTGAGTCGCGCATCGTGGGGGTGATGGTGGAGAGCCATCTGGTCGGCGGGCGGCAGGAACTGATCGAGGGCCAGCCACTGACTTACGGGCAGAGCATCACCGATGGCTGCATCGATTGGGAAACGTCGGTGCGGGTGCTGGAGCAGTTGGCCGATGCGGTGCGGGCACGGCGCGCACGATTGGCGGCAGCGGCGTAAGGCTGCGACAGGGGGTCTGTTGGCTGGGATCCCCAAGACCCAGCCGATGCAGCGCGGGCGGCAGCGTATCGTAAGGCCTGTCGCTCATCGCGGAAGTTCAAACGTTGGCGGCGCGTCCGCCAGCGTGGCGGTCCTTCCAACGAATGGAGGGCTTCGGCACCCTTGGCGCCGGTTACGTTGCCGAGGGTGTCAACGCGCGTGGATCCTCACTTCTGCAGCATCGTGCCGGTATCCAGCCAGCGCTGGTGCCAGGACAACGCCTCGGGCAGCAGGTGCGGGGTGTGCTTGCCGTAGCTGTCGCGGCAGGCGCGATCGAAATAGTCTTGCAACGGCGCGCGGAAGTCCGGGTGCACGCAGTGCGCGATCAGGGTGCGCGCGCGCTGTTTGGGCGTTTGTCCGCGCAGGTCGGCCAGGCCTTGTTCGGTCACGATCACCGACACGTCGTGCTCGGTGTGGTCGACGTGGCTGGCCATCGGCACGATCGAGGAGATCGTGCCGTTCTTGGCGGTGGATGGGCTAAGGAACACCGACAGGAAGCCGTTGCGCGCGAAGTCGCCCGAGCCGCCGATGCCGTTCATGATGCGCGAGCCCATGACGTGGGTGGATTTGACGTTGCCATAGAGGTCGGCTTCGATCATGCCGTTCATGCCGATGCAGCCCAGGCGGCGGACCAGTTCGGGATGGTTGGAGATTTCCTGCGTGCGCATCACGATGCGCTCGCGGTAGAAGGCGATGTCGCGCTTGAACGCTTCGTTCGCCGCCGGGCTCAGGGCGAAGCCTGTGCAGGAGGCATAGCGCAATACGCCGGACTTGAGCAGGTCGAGCATGCCGTCCTGGATGACCTCGGTGTAGGCCTCCAGGTCGCGGAACCCACTTTCGGCCAGGCCCGCCAGCACGGCGTTGGGGATGTTGCCCACGCCGGATTGCAGCGGCAGCAGGTTGGCCGGCAGGCGGCCGCGCGAGACTTCGTGACGCAGGAATTCGATCAGGTGGCCGGCGATGCGCTGGCTGCATTCGTCGGCGGCAGAGAAGGGACTGTTGCGGTCTGGCGAGTTGGTGCGCACCACGGCCACGATCTTGTCCGGATCGCAGCGCAGCGTCGCCTGGCCAATGCGGTCGTCGCCATGCACCAGCGGAATCGGCTTGCGATGCGGCGGCAAGGCCGTGCCGTAGTAGATGTCGTGCATGCCGGCGATATCGGCCGGTTGCCATTCGTTGACTTCGACGATGACTTTCCTGGCCAGGTCGAGCCAGGTCTTGTTGTTGCCCACCGAGGTGGACGGCACCAGGCT
>DASWQJ010000048.1:0-14883 GCA_036403795.1 Stenotrophomonas sp. | reverse complement strand
GACAAGGGACGATTGGCGGTGCCCACCGCTTATCGCGACCTCGTTTCGCGCGTGAGTGCAAATCGCCTGGTGCTGACCTACAACCCGTTCGAAGCCGGTTGCCTGTGGCTATACGCCGAGAAGGAATGGCAGCGCGTCCGCGACGACGTCATGGCCAAGCCCAACACCCAGCGGGTGGTGCGCATCCTGCAGCAGAAGCTGGTCGGCTCATCGGCCGTGCTCGAGCTGGACGGCAACGGTCGCGTCAGCGTCCCCGCCAGCCATCGCAGCGCGGTCGGCATCGAAAAGCGGGCCGTCCTGTTGGGCATGGGCGACAAATTCGAACTATGGAGCGAGCAGGCACATCGCGCGTTGATCCAGCAGACATTGTCTGACGGGGATCTGGGCGATGGATTGCTCGACCTCAGGTTGTGAGCCGGGGTGCCCGGATGCGCCCTGACGCGCAGCCCGGTCACCTCCCGGGGTCGCAGCCGCCGGCGGCGCATCTGCCGGTGCTGTACACGCAGGTACTGGAAGGCCTGCAGGTGGCTGAAAACGGAACCTACCTCGATGGCACGTTCGGGCGTGGCGGACACGCGCGCGGTGTGCTGCAACGACTCGGCCCGGGAGGCCGGCTGCTGGTGATGGACAAGGATCCCGAAGCGATCGCCGTTGCCGAGCAGTTGTCCGGCAGCGATGCGCGCGTGTCGATCCGCCGCGGCAGCTTTGCCTCGCTGGGGCAGTGGGACCAGGCCGCCGCACTCGACGGCGTGTTGCTCGACCTGGGCGTGTCTTCCCCGCAACTGGACGTGGCCGAACGCGGTTTCAGCTTCGGCAAGGACGGCCCGCTGGACATGCGCATGGATCCCGACTCGGGCCAAAGCGCGGCGCAATGGCTGGCCCATGCCACCGAGCGCGAAATCGCCGATGTGCTGTTCACCTACGGCGAAGAACGCCAAAGCCGCCGCATTGCCCGCGCCATCGTGGCGCGCCGCGCCGAGCAGCCGCTGCTGCGTACCGCGCAGCTCGCCGATCTGATCGCCTCGGTGATGCCGCGTGGCAAAGACAAGATCCATCCGGCCACCCGCAGCTTCCAGGGCATTCGCATCCACATCAACGGCGAGCTGTCCGATCTCGAAGCCGGCCTGGATGCCGCACTGGCGCGACTCAAGCCCGGTGGACGACTGGCGGTGATCAGCTTCCACTCGCTGGAAGACCGCATCGTCAAGCAATTCATCAATCGCCACGCCAAGGCCCCGCCGGCCAATCGCCGGCTGCCCGAGGCGCAGGCGTTCATCCCCACGCTGCTGGCGCATGGCGGCGCGATCCGCGCCGAGGACGACGAGCTGGCAAGCAATCCGCGCGCCCGCAGCGCGGTGCTGCGCATCGCCGAGAAATTGCCGGAGGCGTCCGCATGAGCCGCCTGCTGCTCATCGTGTTGCTGGCCTGCACCGTCGCTTCCGGCATCGGCGTGGTCTACATGCGCCACATGCACCGGCAGCTGTTCGTCCAGCTCTCCAAGCTGGAGAAGACCCGCGACGACCTCAACATCGAATTCGGCCGGTTGCAGCTGGAACAGGCGACCTGGGCCGAGAGCAACCGCGTCGACCAGATCGCACGCGAGCGCCTGGGGATGAAATTCCCGGAGAGCGCCGACATCGTCGTGGTGCGTCCATGAAGGCCGGTCGCAACCGCACCCGCAGCAGTTTCAACCTGCGCGGCCGGGTGATGATGGTCGGCGTGGCGCTGGGCCTGTGCTCGGTCACGTTGATCGGACGCGCCGCCTACGTGCAGTTGGTCAACAGCGATTTCTACCAGCGCCAGGGCGAGGCCCGCTTCCTGCGCGAGCTGCCGATTGCGACCTCGCGGGGCATGATCACCGACCGCAACGGCGAGCCGCTGGCCGTGTCCACGCCGGTGGAATCGATCTGGGTCAATCCGCAGGAACTGCTGCGCAGCCCCGACCGCATTCCCGAGCTGGCCAAGGCCCTCGACCTGCCGGTCGACGACCTCACCGCGCGCCTGTCGCAGAAGGCCACCAAAGAATTCATGTACCTCAAGCGGCGGATCAACCCGGATCGCGCCCATGCCATCGTGGCGTTGAAGATTCCCGGGGTGTTTTCGCAGCGCGAGTTCCGTCGCTTCTACCCGCAAGGCGAAGCGATGGCGCACGTGTTGGGCTTCACCAACATCGACGATCGCGGCCAGGAAGGGCTTGAGCTGGCCTTCGACCAGTGGCTGCGCGGCAAGGCCGGTGCCAAGAAGGTGGTGCGCGATGCGCGCGGCGCGATCGTGGAGAGCGTGGATCTGGTGCGTCCGGCCGAGCCCGGCAAGGACCTCACCCTCAGCATCGACCGCCGCATCCAGTTCCTGGCATACAAGGAGCTACGCAACGCATTGGTGGAAAACAAGGCCGCCGGCGGTTCGATGGTGGTGATGGACGTGGCCACCGGCGAAGTGCTGGCGATGGTCAACCTGCCCACCTACAACCCCAACGCGGTCACCGGCATCAATCCGGCGGCCCGCCGCAACCGCGCCGTCACCGACCTGGTCGAGCCGGGCTCGACGATGAAGCCGCTCACCATCGCCACTGCCTTGCAGGCCGGCGTGGTCACGCCCAACACCCTCATCGATACCAATCCCGGCTACCTGTCGTTGGGCCGGTACACCATCAAGGACGTGCCGCGGAACAACGGCGTGCTCAACGTCACCGGCGTCATCACCCGCAGCTCGAACATCGGCGCGGCCAAGATCGCCGCGAAATTGCCGGACCAGACCTTCATCCAGTCGGTCCACAACTTCGGCTATGGCACCGCGCCCAAGAGCGGCTTCCCGGGCGAGTCGAACGGCGTCGTGCCTTCGCCGGGCAGCCCGAGCTGGTATGGCACCACCAAGACCACCATGTCCTATGGCTACGGACTGTCCGTCACGCCGCTGCAGATCGCGCAGGCCTACGCCGCGCTGGGCAACGGCGGCCGGCTGATCCCGCCGACCTTCGTCAAAGGCCAGCGCAACGAGTCCCGGCAGGTGGTCAGCCCGGAAGTGGCGCACACGGTGATCGGCATGATGGAGACGGTGGTAACGCAGGGCGGCGCCAAGGGCGCGGCGATCCTGGGTTACCACGTGGCCGGCAAGACCGGCACCGCGCGCAAGACCGGTCCCGGTGGGTACGAGCGCGGGCACTACAACTCGCTGTTTGCCGGGCTGGTGCCGGCGACTCGGCCGCGCTTTGCCACCGTGATCGTGATCAACGATCCGCAAGGCAAGGTCTACTACGGTGGCCTGGTGTCGGCACCGGTGTTCCACCGGGTGATGGAAGGCGCACTGCGCCTGATGGACGTGCCGCCGGATGACATCCAGTCCTGGCTGGCCGCACAGACCGCCGGCAAGAACGGCGTGCCGATGGCCAAGCCGCAAGCAGCGCCCGATCCGGTCGATGCCGTCGACGCGGCCGATGCCGCCGACGAAGTGGCCGCAGGCATCCCCACCGCCACCACCGCCACCGCCGCGCCCTTGCAGGAGGTGCGCCAGTGACGCGCGCGCTGCCGCTGTCGCAGCTGTTGCCGGATCTGGCACTGCCGCAAGACGTGGAGATCACGGGTTTGGTGCTCGACAGCCGCGACGTGCGCGAAGGCAATGCGTTCGTGGCGATCGCCGGCTTTGGCGCGCACGGCCTGGGTTTCGTCGAACAGGCCCGGGCCGCGGGCGCCTCTGCCATTTTGTTCGAACCGCCGGCGCCGGCCGATCTGCCGGCACCGGCAGAGGCCATTGCGGTGCCTGGTCTGCGCGCCCGCATGGGCACGATGGCCGACCGGTTCCACGGCCATCCGTCGCAGACCATGGCGATGGTCGGCGTCACCGGCACCAACGGCAAGACATCCACCGTGCAATTGCTTGCACAGGCCTGGAAATTGTTGGGCGTGGAAAGTGGCAGCATCGGCACGCTGGGCGTGGGCCTTTACGGCGCCGTGGTGCCGACCGGCTTTACCACGCCACTGGTATTGCAGATGCATGAACTGCTCGCGCAGCTGCGTGATGCCGGTGCCCAGGCCGTTGCGATGGAGGTCAGCTCGCACGCGCTCGACCAGGGTCGCGTGGATGCCGTGCATTACGACGTGGCGGTGTTCACCAACCTCACCCGCGATCACCTGGATTACCACGGCGACATGGCCCGCTATGGCGCGGCCAAGGCGCGGCTGTTCTCGCGGCAGGGACTCAAGGCGGCGGTGGTCAACCTCGACGATCCCTTTGGTCGGGAGCTGTTCGCCGCACTGGGCGAGGGCATCGCCCGCGTCGGTGTCAGTTCGCGTGGGCAAGCGGCTGCGCGGCTGCGTGCCGAAGCGCTGCGCCTGGACGACCACGGGATCTCCTTCGACCTGGTGGTCGATGGCAACGCCTGGCCCGTGCGCTCGCCGCTGCTGGGCCGCTTCAACGTCGACAATCTGCTGGCCGTCGCCGGGGCGTTGTTTGCCCAAGGCCGCGAACCGGCGCAAGTAGCCGGCGTGCTCTCGCGGTTGCAGCCAATTCGCGGGCGGATGAACCGCCTCGGTGGCGCCGGTCGCCTGCCGCTGGTGGTCATCGACTACGCACACACCCCCGACGCGCTCGAGCAGGCGTTGGACAGTCTTCGCGGTCATGTCCATGGCCGGCTGGCCTGCGTATTTGGCTGTGGTGGCGAACGCGATCGCGGCAAGCGCCCGCAGATGGCCGCCATCGCCGAGCGCCTGGCCGATGCGGTCACCGTGACCGACGACAACCCGCGCAACGAGGACGGCGACGTCATCGTGGCCGACATCATGGCCGGCTTCGAACATCCCGCCGCGGTCACCGTGCAACGCGATCGCGCCGCAGCGATCGAAGCGGCGATCGGCCAGTCTCGCCCCGGCGACATCGTACTCATCGCCGGCAAGGGCCACGAGCCCTACCAGGAAGTGTCCGGCGTGCGGCATGCGTTCGACGACACCGAAGTGGCCGCCGGCGTGCTGGCCCGTCAGCCAGCCCGCGCAGCGCACGAACCGGCATCCACGGCACTTCCGCACGACAGGGGAGGGCGCTCATGAAACACACGCCTTTGTCTCTGATTGCCCATTGGGCGGGCGGCGAGCTGCACGGCGACGACGTCATGATCGACGCAGTCAGCAACGACACCCGTACGTTGGCCACCGGCAGCCTGTACGTGGCGCTGCGTGGCGAGCGGTTCGACGGACATGACTTTGCCGGCGATGCCTTGATCCGCGGCGCCAGTGCGCTGTTGGTCGAGCGCTTGCTGCCGGACATCGAGTTGCCGCAGGTATTGGTGGCCGACGCCGAACTGGCGCTGGCACGCGTGGCTTCGGGCATGCAGCGCGGACGCGCCACCGGCGTTTTCGCGATCACCGGCTCCAACGGCAAGACCAGCGTCAAGACGCTGCTGCTGTCCATCCTGCAGCACGTGCAGGAGGTCGACGGCCAGCGCGTCTATGCGACGCCGGGCAATCGCAACAACGAGATCGGCCTGCCGCTGGCAGTGATTGCCGCGCCGGACGATGCGGATTTCGCGGTCTACGAGATGGGCGCCGGCAAACCGGGCGACATCGCGTACCTCACCGATATCGCGCGTCCCGATTTTGCGTTGGTCAACAACATCGCACCCGCGCACCTGGAGCGCATGGGCAGTTTGCTCGGCGTGGCACAGACCAAGGGTGCGATCTATGCCGCCCTGCCGAGCGAAGGAGTGGCGGTGATCAATGCCGACGATGCCTTCGGTACCTGGTTCGAACAACACATCGTGCAGCCCCAGCTCAGCGGACGCCGGGTGATCCGCTTCGGGTTGCAGGCCAGTGCCGAGGTACGGGCACACGACATCCGCCTGGAGCCGCAGTCGGCGCGCTTCACGCTGGTGGCACCCACCGGCCAGGTTGCCGTGATGTTGCACCTGCCCGGACGACACAACGTACGCAATGCATTGGCCGCTGCTGCGCTGGCCATTGGCGCAGGCATCGGGCTGGATCGCATCGCCGAGGGCCTGGCACATGCCAAGCCGGTCGCCGGCCGCCAGATCGCCCACGTATTGCCAGGGGGCGCATTGCTCATCGACGACAGTTACAACGCCAATCCCGGTTCACTGGAAGCGGCCATCGATGCACTGGCAGGGCCGGGCGAAGGTTGGCTGGTGCTGGGCGACATGCGCGAGCTCGGCCCGGAGGGCGCCGCGTTGCATGCGGCCGCCGGTCGTCGTGCGCGCGAGGGCAAATTGTCGCGGCTCTACGCGCTGGGCGAACTGAGCGCCCACGCCGCGCGGGCATTCGGCCAGGGTGGCCGCGTATTCGCCAGCCATGCCGATTTGGCCGCTGCCCTGCACGCGGACATTGCATCGCACACCACCACGCCCGTGCGCGTGCTGGTCAAGGGTTCGCGCGGCAGCGCCATGGACAAGATCGTCACCGCGCTGCTCGCGCAAGGGGAGGAGGCACCGCATGCTGCTTGAACTGGCCCGTTGGCTTCAGCAACTGGAGAGCCTGTTCGGGCTGTTCGGCTATTTGACCTTCCGCGGCATCCTGGCGGCGTTGACGTCCTTGTTCCTGTCGCTGTGGATGGGTCCGGCGGTCATTCGCCGACTGGCCCAGTTCAAGGGTGGACAGCCGATTCGCAAGGACGGCCCGCAAAGCCATTTCTCCAAAGCCGGCACGCCCACCATGGGTGGGTCGCTGATCCTGCTGGCCGTCACCTTGTCGGTGCTGCTGTGGGGCGACCTGCGCAACCGCTATGTCTGGCTGGTGCTGGCGGTCATGCTGTGCTTCGGCGCGATCGGCTGGTACGACGACTGGATCAAGATCGTGCGGCGCGATCCCAATGGGCTCAAGTCGCGCTGGAAGTACCTGCTGCAATCGATCTTTGGCCTGGCTGCCGGCCTGTTCCTGTATTACACCGCCGACGTGCCGGCGGCGATGACGTTCTACATCCCGATGTTCAAGGCCATCGCGCTGCCCTTGGCCGGCATCAGCTTCGTGGTGATCGCCTACTTCTGGATCGTCGGCTTCTCCAACGCGGTCAACCTGACCGATGGGCTGGACGGGCTGGCGATCATGCCGACAGTGCTGGTGGCTTGCGCGCTGGGCGTGTTCGCCTACGCCTCGGGCAACGTCGTGTTTTCCGAGTACCTCAAGATTCCGGCGATCCCCGGGGCGGGCGAACTGGTGATCATCTGCGCGGCGATCGCGGGGGCGGGGCTGGGCTTCCTGTGGTTCAACACGTATCCGGCCATGGTTTTCATGGGCGACATCGGCGCCCTGGCGCTGGGCGCGGTGCTGGGCACGATCGCGGTGATCGTGCGCCAGGAACTGGTGCTGGTGGTGATGGGCGGCGTGTTCGTCATCGAAACGCTGTCGGTGATGATCCAGGTCGCGTCTTTCAAGCTGACCGGCAAGCGCGTGTTCCGAATGGCGCCGATCCACCATCACTTCGAACTCAAGGGCTGGCCGGAACCGCGCGTGATCGTGCGCTTCTGGATCATCTCGGTGGTGCTGGTGTTGATCGGCCTGGCCACGTTGAAGGTGCGCTGAGATGAACGACCTCTCCCGGCAAGCGACGCGACTGGAGGCCATCGGCGGCCGCTACGACCCGTGGCTGCTTGGCGCCGCGGTGGCGCTGGCATCGCTGGGCGTGGTGATGGTGGCTTCCAGTTCGATCGAGCTGACCGAAAGCCCGTTCTATTACTTGAGCCGCCACCTGGTCTTCCTGGCGGTCGGCGTGGGCCTGGCGTTCTGGACTATGCGCACCGAACTGAAGACCATCGAACAGCACAACCAGATGCTGTTGCTGGCGTGCTTTGCGCTGCTGATCGTGGTGTTCATCCCCGGGATCGGCAGCAGCGTCAATGGCGCGCGCCGCTGGATCAACCTGGGCGTGTCCAAGTTCCAGACCGTCGAAGCGGTCAAGGTGCTCTACATCGTATGGCTGTCCAGCTATCTGGTGCGGTTCCGCGATGAGGTCAATGCGACCTGGCCGGCGATGTTGAAGCCGCTGGGAATTGCGGTGGCACTGGTCGGCCTGTTGCTGCTGCAGCCGGACTTTGGCTCGTCGACCCTGCTGCTCGCCATCACCGCCGGCATGTTGGTGCTGGGCGGGGTCAACCTGCCACGCATGTCGATGCCCATCGTGATCGGCCTGCCGGTGTTCGCCTTCATCGCCATCCTCGAGCCGTATCGGCTGCGTCGAATCACCTCGTTCCTGGACCCGTGGGCCGACCAGCTCGGTTCCGGCTACCAGTTGTCCAATGCGCTGATGGCCGTGGGCCGCGGCGAGTGGCTGGGCGTCGGCCTGGGCGGCTCGGTGCAGAAGCTCAACTACCTCCCCGAATCCCACACCGACTTCATCTTTTCGGTGATCGGCGAAGAACTCGGATTCGCCGGGGTCTGCCTGGTAGTGGCGCTATACGCCCTGCTCGTAGGCCGTGCGTTCTGGTTGGGCATGCGCTGCGTGGAGATGAAGCGTCATTTTTCCGGCTACATCGCCTTCGGTATCGCCCTGTGGATCGCGATGCAAAGCTTCGTGTCCATCGGCGTGAACCTGGGCATCCTGCCGACCAAGGGCCTGACCCTGCCGCTGATTTCCTCCGGCGGCTCGTCGGTGCTGATGACCTGCGTGGCGGTCGGCCTGCTGCTGCGGGTGTCCTACGAGACCGATCGTGCCGAGCGACTGCGCACCAAGCTGGCGCCCGCGCAGTCCACTGGCGCGAGCCCGGTTGACGGCATGACGACTCCGGTTGCCCCTGTGGCTGCCCCGCCGCGCGAATCCGTGGTCGCCAAGGGCGTGGCGGCGAAGCCAGTCCACGTGGCGAGTGCGCACGCACCGCAGCGCGGCACCAGCCGCATGCAGGCACGCGTCGAGCCGACCTTCGGGAGGATCGCATGAGCGTTGTGCCCGAACGCGCGACTGCCCGTCCCGTCATGATCCTGGCCGGCGGCACCGGCGGCCATATCTTTCCCGGGCTGGCCGTGGCCAAGGTGCTGCGTGCGCGTGGCGTGCCGGTGACCTGGCTCGGCGCCGACGGGGCCATGGAAACGCGGCTCGTGCCACAGCACGATATCGCGATCGATACGCTGGCCATCAGTGGCCTGCGCGGCAAAGGCAAGCTGGCCCTGTTGGGTGCGCCGTTGCGGGTGATGCGTGCCGTGCGCGCGGCCGGCGTGGTGCTGCGTCGCCGCCAGCCTCGCGCGGTGGTGAGCTTTGGCGGTTTCGCGGCCGGTCCGGGTGGACTGGCGGCCAGACTGATGAAGCTGCCCCTGCTCGTGCACGAACAGAATCGTGCGCCGGGCATGACCAACAAGGTGCTGGCGCGCTTTGCGCGTCGTGTGCTGACCGGATTCCCGGGTAGCTTTGCCGCCGAAGAAGCCGTCGGCAACCCGGTACGCGCCGAGATCGCCGCCGTCGCGGCCCCGGTCGAGCGCTTCGGCGCCCGCCAAGGCGCCGTGCGCCTGCTGGTGTTGGGCGGCAGCCAGGGCGCGCGCGTACTGAACCAGGCAGTGCCGACGGCACTGGCCGCCTTGGGGCATCCCCAGGTCGAAGTCCGCCACCAGTGCGGCGAGAAGTTGCGCGCCGAGGCCGAGGCCGCTTATGCCCAGGCGGGCGTGGACGCCAGCGTCGAACCCTTCATTGCCGACATGGCAGCCGCCTATGCGTGGGCCGACCTGGTCGTGTGCCGCGCCGGCGCCTCGACATTGGCCGAACTGTGCGCCGTGGGCATCGGCAGCGTGCTGGTGCCCTTCGCCGCCGCCGTCGACGACCACCAGACCCGAAACGCCGAATACCTGGTCCAGGCCGGCGCCGCCGTGCTGTTGAAGCAGGACGCCGCGCTGGCCGAGCACCTGCAGCCGGTCCTGGCGCAGCTGCTGTCCCAGCCCGCGCAGCGCCTGGCGATGGCGCAGGCGGCGCGCTCGCTGGCCAAGCCCGATGCGGCAGAACGCATCGCAGACATCATTCTCGAGGAAGCAGTCGCATGAAGTGGGGAACCGCGCAACACGCGGAGGCAATGGCCGACACGCAGGCCCACGTGCGGGAGACGCGCACATGATGCGTCGCCTGCAGGACAGCCAGGACCTGGTCCGCGCCTTCCCGCGCGTGCATTTCGTCGGCATCGGCGGCACCGGCATGAGCGGCATCGCCGAAGTGATGCTGACCTTGGGCTACGAAGTCTCCGGTTCCGACAACGCCGACAATGCGGCGACGCGCCGGCTGGCGCGCCTTGGCGCGCGGGTGATGCGCGGCCACTCGGCGGCCAACGTGCTGGGTACCGATTGCGTGGTGGTGTCCAGTGCCATCCGCGAAGACAACCCGGAATTGATGGAGGCACGCAGCCAGCGCATTCCGATCATGCCGCGCGCGGCGATGCTCGCCGAGCTGATGCGCTTTCGTCGCGGCATCGCCGTGGCCGGCACGCACGGCAAGACCACCACCACCAGCCTCACCGCTGCGGTGCTGAGCGAAGGCGGGCTGGATCCGACCTTCGTGATCGGCGGCCAGCTGCTCGCGGCCGGCGCCAACGCCAAGCTCGGCGGCGGGCAATGGCTGGTGGCCGAGGCCGATGAGAGCGATGGCAGCTTCCTGCGGCTCAACCCCCTGGTCGCGGTGATCACCAACATCGACTCCGACCATCTCGAGAATTACGGCAACGACTTTGCACGCGTGCAGGCCGCCTTCGCCGAATTCCTGCAGCGCCTGCCGTTCTACGGACTCGCGCTGCTGTGCATCGACGACCCGGAAGTCGCCGCGCTGGCCGCCAAGACGCCGCGCCACGTGATGACCTACGGCATGAGCACGCACGCCGACGTGCGCGCGGAAGACGTGGTCCAGGACGGGCCGCGCATGCATTTCACCCTGCGCTTGCCCGAAGGCAGCACCACGCCGGTGACCCTCGCGCTGCCCGGTCGCCACAACGTGCTCAACGCGCTGGCCGCCGCGGCAGTGGGCTGGCAGCTGGGCGTGTCGCCGGAGGCCATCGGTCACGCGCTGCAGACCTTCGCCGGCATCGGCCGCCGTTTCAACGATCTGGGTGAAGTCACCACCCCCTCGGGCGCGCGCGTGCGCGTGGTCGACGACTACGGCCATCATCCGCGCGAACTCGAAGCCGTGTTCGCCGCCGCACGTGGCGGGTGGCCGGACAAACGCCTGGTCGTGGCCTTCCAGCCGCACCGCTACAGCCGTACCCGTGACCAGTTCGATGCGTTCGCCGCCGTCTTGAGCACCGTCGATGCGCTGGTGCTGAGCGAGGTGTATCCGGCCGGCGAAGCGCCGATCCCCGGCGCCGATGCCCGTTCGCTGGCCCGCGCCATCCGTGCGCGCGGCCGCAGCGAACCGGTCGTGGTCGGCCAGGTCGGCCAACTGCGCGCCGTATTGCCCGATGTGCTGCAAGACGGCGATCTGTTGCTGATGATGGGGGCCGGCGACATCGGTTACGTGGCCCAGCACGTGGCCACCGAAGGTTTCCATGCGGGGGACGAGGCATGAGCACCCTACAAGCCGCCCGCCATATGGATCCCACCGTGTTCGGGCGCGTGGCCGTGTTGCTGGGCGGCACCTCCAGCGAGCGCGAAGTCTCGCTGGACTCCGGCCGCAACGTACTCGAAGCGCTGCGCGCGCGTGGCGTCGACGCGCAGCCGGTGGACGGCATTCCGGCGCTGGCCGCAGCGCTCGCCGAAAAGCGCATCGATCGGGTCTTCAACATCCTGCACGGCCACAACGGCGGCGGCGAAGACGGCATCGTGCAAGGACTGATGGATGCCTTCGGCATCCCGTATACCGGCTCGGGCGTGCTCGGCTCGGCGCTGTCGATGGACAAGGTCCGCACCAAGCAGGTGTGGCTGTCGCTGGGTCTGCCCACGCCGCGGTACGTGCGCCTGGCGCGCGGCAACGCAGACGTCCATGCCGCGGCGCAAGCACTGGGCCTGCCGGTGATCGTCAAGCCCGCCAATGAAGGTTCAAGTGTCGGCGTCAGCCGCGTATTCGAAGCCTCGCAGCTGGACGACGCCGTGGCATTGGCGGCTCGCTATGACGGTGAGTTGCTGATGGAGCAGCTCATCGAAGGCGACGAACTGACCGTAGCCGTGCTCGGTGACCTCGCATTGCCGTCGATCCGCATCGTGCCCAAGGGCCAGTGGTACGACTACAACGCCAAGTACATCGCCGAGGACACCCAATACCTGTGCCCCGGGCTGGAAGGCGAGGACGAGGCGGAAATCGGTCGTATCTCGCTGGCTGCATTCCGTGCCGCTGGCTGCCGCGGCTGGGGTCGCGTCGACGTGATGCGAGACCGCGCCACCGGTCGCTTCTACCTGTTGGAGGTCAACACCGCGCCGGGCATGACGAGCCACTCGTTGGTGCCCAAGGCCGCACGTCAGCTCGGAATCGATTTCGAAACCCTGGTCTGGCGCGTGCTGGAGCAGACCTTGTGATGACACGGCACGCCCGCTCTTACCTCTTGGCCAGTGCGGCGAACGCCGCCGGTGCGCGCGTGTGCGCCAGCCAGCAGGTGAGCGTGGGTGTGCGTGCCGATCAACGGCGCCTGTGCGGGCACGGGTTCACCGGAGGCCGGCGATGAACGCGGTCCTGCGCATCCTCGCTTGGCTGCTGGCCTTGGCCTTGGTCGCCCTGCCGGTGGTGGCCGTGCTCAATGGCTGGGTGGGTGCCGACCGCTGGCCGCTCGGTCGCTTGCGCGTCACCGGCGATTTCAAGCGCGTACCGGCCGAGCAGCTGCGTGCCGTGGTGCTGCCGTATGCGCACGCGGGCTTCTTCGCCGTCAAACTCAAGGACGCGCAGGACGCGATCGAGCGCTTGCCCTGGGTCGAAAGCGCCCAGGTCCGCAAACAGTGGCCGGACGTACTCGAAGTGCGCGTCACCGAGCACAAGCCGTTCGCGCGCTGGGGCACCGACCGCATGCTCTCCGAGCAAGGCCGCTTGTTCGCCACTCCGGCACGGCTGCGCGATGTGCGCTTGCCGCAGCTGGGCGGTCCGGACAGCCAGACCGGGGAAGTGGTCGCGCTCTACAACGAATCGCGGGCGCTGTTCGCCCCCACTGGCCTGGATGTCCAACGCCTGGAAATGGACGCCCGCGGCAGCTGGTCGCTGGGTTTGAGCAACGGTCTGTCGATCATCGTCGGTCGCGACGATGCGCGCGCCCGCTTGCAGCGCTTCGCGCGCGTGCTGCCCCAATTGCTCGATCCGCAGTTGCCGATCGAACGCGCGGACCTGCGTTACACCAACGGCTTCACCCTCCAGCGGCAACCGCCCTCCAAGGCGGATGCCGGCCCGGCTGCCGTACCACGAAGTACCGCGGCGCTCCTGCTGCCGTCGCCGACTTCCGTCCCGCAGTCTCGTAACAACTATTCCGGCTTTAGAACATGAATCGCAAGGGTGACAAATCTCTCATCGTCGGCCTCGACATCGGCACCTCCAAGGTGGTGGCGCTGGTGGGCGAGTACTCGCCCGGCAATCCGATCGAAGTGATCGGCATCGGCTCGCACGAGTCGCGCGGCCTCAAGCGCGGCGTGGTCGTGGACATCGAGTCGACCGTGCAATCGATCCAGCGTGCGGTCGAAGAGGCCGAACTGATGGCCGGTTGTGAAATCCGGTCGGTCTACGCCTCGATCTCCGGCAATCACGTGCAGTGCAAGAACTCGCCCGGCATCGTGCCGATCCGCGACGGCGAAGTGAGCTGGGGCGACCTGGAGCGCGTCCTCGACGCGGCCAAGGCGGTCGCCATCCCGGCCGACCAGCGCATCCTGCACGCCATCCCGCGCGAATACGTGCTGGACGACTCGCAGGAAGGCATCCGTAACCCGGTGGGCATGACCGGCGTGCGCCTGGAGGTGCACGCGCACCTGGTGGTCTGCGCCCAGTCGGCCGCGGCCAACATCAGCAAGTGCGTGCAGAAGTGCGGCCTCCAGGTCGATGACCTGGTGCTGTCGTCGCTGGCCTCCAGCGTGGCGGTGTTGACGGCCGACGAGCGCGAGCTGGGCGTGGTGCTGGTGGACATCGGGGCCGGCACGACCGACCTGGCGGTGTACGTGCAGGGCGCCATCTGCCATACCGCCTCGCTGCCGATCGCGGGCGACCACGTGACCAACGACATTGCGCACATGCTGCGTACGCCCACGCCGGAAGCCGAGCAGATCAAGGTCCGCTACGCCTGCGCGCTGGCCCAGCTGGCGACGGCGGAAGAAAGCATCCAGGTGCCCTCGGTGGGCGATCGACCGCCGCGCCGCATGCCGCGTGCTTCGCTCGCGCAGGCGGTACAAGGCCGTTACGAAGAAATCTTCGAGATGGTGCAGGCCGAACTGCGTCGCTCCGGATTCGAAGAGCTGGTGCGCGCCGGCATGGTGCTCACCGGCGGCGCTTCCAAGATGGAAGGCGTGGTCGAACTGGCCGAGGAAATGCTGCAGATGCCGGTGCGCGTGGGAATTCCCCAGCACGTCACCGGCCTGGGCGAAGTGGTGGGCAATCCGGTGCACGCCACCGGCGTGGGCCTGCTGCTGATGGGCAGCCAGATCGAACATCCGCGCCGGCCGGCATTGCCGACCGGGCGTGCCGGCAGTTTCTTCAACAAGCTCAAGAACTGGTATCGCGGCGAATTCTAAGCGTCGCGGCGCGGGACGAGGGTGCAAGCAGTAAAGCAATACACGGCAAAGAGCGGCGGGCAGGGACGGAATCTTTTGTAGTGATGAAGCAGTGCTGCCAAAGGCGGAATCGCCCCAGGCACAACCAAAAACAACACTCGCGGCAAGTGGCACGGGTAAGGACACCGGCTCTGGACCGCATCAAAGAGGACACGGACATGGCACATTTTGAATTGATCGAAAAGATGGCACCGAACGCGGTGATCAAAGTGGTGGGCGTGGGCGGCGGCGGCGGCAACGCAGTGGCGCACATGGT